>CAVPQD010000012.1:0-62180 GCA_963707335.1 uncultured Thermoleophilia bacterium
TCAGGCGCCGAAGTAGGCGGGGTAGCGGCGCGTCTTGCTGCTTGCGCCGCTGGTAGGTGTGCGCGAGCTCGATGAAGATGCCGACGTCGCGCTCCAGGTCGCCCTGCGTGCCGTCGAAGTAGAAGACGCGGATCGGCAGGTTGTCGAGGTCCTTCGCCAGACTGGGATAGACGGCCTCGGTGACGATGCCGTTCATGCAGGTGAAGGGGCTGATGTCGATGATGCCGTCGGCGCCCTTCTCGTACAGGTAGATCGGACTTGCCGCTGCTCAGGACCATCTCGCCCAGCGCGCCGGTGTACGGCAGGTACGGCTAGCTCAGCTCGAGCACCTCGCGCACGTCGTGCGGCTCCTCGTAGCCGACGAAGTCCTCGTCGAACGGGCCGTACAGCGCGTGCTCGTCGCGCCGCATGATCTTGCTCTTGATGACGCGGACGGCGCTGTCCTTGCAGAAGCGCCGGCCCTCGTCGCGGAGCCGGCGGCGCTGCTCGTCGTCCGTGTACCAGACCCACTCGCCGATGTCGGCCAGCCAGCACTCGCCGCCCTGCTCCTCGACGAGGCGGATGAGGTCGAAGTTGGAGAAGGTGTTCTGGCGGCAGAAGATCTCGCCCACCACGCCGATGAGCGGCCGCGAGCGGTCGTAGTCGGCGGGGACGGCGCGGAAGCGGTCGCCGGCGCGCGCCAGCGCCTTGACCAGGGCGTCGAGGCGCTCCTTGTGCGAGACGCTGCTGCAGGCTGAGCGCCTCGCCGACCTCCTCGAGGCTCTTGCAGATACACCGCGTCGGTGCTGCCCTTCTCGCGCTCGTAGGGCCGCGTCTTGAGCAGGAGCTTCATGAGGATGTCCTGCGCCAGCACGGCCCGCCAGGCGGTGCGCACCAGGTCCTGCGAGTAGCTGCCGATCGACGAGTAGCCGTCGCTCGAGGTGATGCTGATGACCGGGATGTCGTCGTAGCCCAGCTCGTCGAACTTGGCCTGGATGAGGTGCAGGTACTGCCCGAAGCGGCAGGGCCCGTTGGCCGTCGGCATGAGGAAGGCGACCTTGTCGCGGCCCTCGTCCTCGATGATGCGCAGGAAGTCGCCGATCGTGATCTTCTGCGGGTAGCACTCGTCGCCGGACGTCATGCGGCCGCCGAGCTCGAGCGTGCGCTCGTCCGAGTCCTCGTGGGCCAGGCGTCGAAGCCGATGGAGCGGATGGCCGCCGCCAGCAGGTAGGTGCCGCCGTAGGGCATCTGCGGCAGGTACAGGCGGCGGCCCTCCAGGCCCGAACTCCGCGATCGCCTTGCGGATGCCGGGGTCAGGTCACCGCGTACGCCACCGGCCACCTCCTCGCGACACTCGCGGCTCGCACTCGTCGGCCGCGTCCTGCGACCACCAGCGCAGGAAGCCCTTGCTGTCCAGGTAGGCCTCGCAGCGCGTCATGGCGCCGGCGTCGTTCTGGTGCTCGTCGAACTGCAGCGTGAGGAACGGCTTGCCGGACGCCTCGCGCACGTAGTGCTTGATGTACGAGTCCGGGCCGCACTTGAAGTTGGTCATGTAGATGAGGTGCAGGTGCTCGTGGTCGCGCACGTAGCGCGCCGTCTGCAGGATCTTGCGCCCGTAGTTCCAGAACATGTTGGGCACGATCGCGTCGATGTCGATGCCCCTGATGGGCAGGAAGTCGAGCGGGATGAGGTTGACCCCGTAGAACTTGCGCAGCTTGCGCGGGATGTCCATGTTGATGCCCTTGTCGTACATGTTGTACGGGCGGCCGATGAGCACGATGCCGAGCTCGCCGGACTCCTCGAGCGCGGCGAGCGCCTCGCGCGCCGGCCTCCAGCAGCGCGTCGCGGAATCGCTCCTGCGCCGTCATCGCCGCGTCGAAGGCGCTGCGCGCAGCTGCGCCTTGCGAGCGCCGAGCGGCGGCCCATGTCGGCGAGGTCGCGCACGCAGGCCCTCGCGGCCCTCGCGGAAGCGCACGCGCGGGGCGAGGAACTTCTCGCGGTGCGGCCTCGAGGGCCGGGGCGTGCGCACCACGAAGGGCAGCGTCTGGCCCCAGGGACAGGCGTGCGAGTTGTACTCCTCGAAGTCCGTCTCCTCGTTGACCTGGTTGGGCACGAAGACGAAGTCGACGCCCTCGTCGATGAGCCACTGCACGTGGCCGTGCGCCACGCGGATGGGGAAGCACGGCTCGGCGACCGTGAGCTCCACGCCGGCCTCGCGGATGCCGCTTGTCGCTCTCCGGCGAGAGCACGGCCGGTAGCCCGAGCTCGGCGAAGAACGTCGCCCAGAACGGCAGCCTGTCGTAGGTGTACATGCGCGCGGCGAGGCCGACGGTGGGCGCCGACTCGGCGACGCTGCGCGACGCGCCGCCTCGTAGGGCGCCAGGAGCCGCTCCTCGCGGAAGGCGACGAGGTCCGGCGATGACCGGCTCCTTGTCCACCTTGGCCGGCTTGCGGTAGCGGTCGGAGCACTTGTCGCCCCAGTACGTCTTCTCGCCTTCGATGGTGAACTGGCGCACGTCGCACTCGTTGGAGCAGGCCTTGCAGACGAAGTCGACGACCGTGTAGTCGACCTGCTCCAGGTCCCAGCCGCGGAACGTCGTGGGCTCGCCGGTGCGCTCCACGCGCTCCGGGCGAGGAGCGCCATGCCGAGCGCGCCGATGACGCCGTTGTGCGGCGGCACGATGACCTCCTTCTCGAGGATCTGGCTGAACGCCGCGGCGACGGCGTCGTTGTAGGCCGTGCCGCCCTGGAAGAAGATGCAGTCGCCGACGGTGCGCTCGCGCACGAGGCGGTTGAGGTAGTTGGTGGCGATGGAGAAGGCGAGGCCGGCGACCAGGTCCTCGCGGCGCGCGCCGCGCTGCTGGTAGGCCATGACGTCGCGCTCCATGAACACCGTGCAGCGCTCGCCCAGGCGGACCGGGCGCGGGCGAGCTCGAGCGCCAGCTCGGCGAACTCGTCCTTGATGTTGATGCCCAGCTTCTCGGCCTGCTCCTCGAGGAACGAGCCGGTGCCGGCGGCGCAGGCCTCGTTCATGGCGAAGTCGACGACGATGCCGTCCTGCAGGCTGATGAACTTGGAGTCCTGGCCGCCGATCTCGAAGATCGTGTCGCACCTGCGGCCGATCTTGCGGCCGATGAAGTCGGCGCCGGTCTTGTGGGCGGTGATCTCGTCGGTGATGATGTCGGCCCCGGTGAGCTCGCCGATGAGCTCGCGGCCGGAGCCGGTGGTGCCGACGCCCAGCAGGTTGATGCGGTCGCCGATCTCGTCGCGGATGTCGGACAGGCCCTGCGCTCACGACCTCCACGGGCCGCGCGTCGGTCTTGGTGTAGATCTCCTTGATGACCGCGCCCGCGTCGTCGATGACGACGAGGTTGGTGGACACCGAGCCGATGTCGATGCCCATGTAGGCGTCGACCCTGCCGCCGTTCGCGGGCCACTCGTAGGGCTTCGCCATGTCGCGCAGCAGCACGACGCGCTCCATGGAGAGCGGCTCGGTGACGGGGAAGTCCGCGGCCGGCAGGCGCTCGACGTCGAGCGCCGCCGACGCGAGCGTCGCGCGCCTCCTCGACGTCGGCCTCGATGCAGCGCGGCGCCGATGGCGCCCATGCGCGCGTGGTACTCGGGGACGAACAGGCTGCCGTCCTCGAGGTCGAAGGCCTCGCGCAGCGACCTGCACGGCGCCCTTGTTGGCGGCCACGCCGCCGATGAAGGCGACCGGCGGCTCGATCGACCTTGCCCTTGGCGATGGTGCCCTTGAAGTTGCGCATGACGGCGTCGCAGAGGCCGCGCAGCACCTCGGGCGGCTCGTAGCCCTTCTGCTGGGCGTGGATCATGTCGCTCTTGGCGAACACGCTGCAGCGGCCGGCGATGCTGGCCGCCTTGCCGGCGCCGAGCACGATGTCGCCGACGTCCTCGATGTCGTAGAGCAGGCGGCTGGCCTGCTGGTCCATGAACGACCCGGTGCCGGCCGCGCAGTCGCCGTTGGTCTGGTAGTCGGCGATGCCGGCGCAGCCCGGCGTCGCGTCGGCCTCGAGGCGGATGAACTTGGAGGTCTCGCCGCCCATCTCGAAGACGGTCTGCGTCTCGGGGTGCAGGGCGGCGATGCCGCGGGTGATCGCCTTGAACTCGTTCTCGAAGGCGGCGTCGAGCGCCTGGCCGATGAGGCGACCGCCCGAGCCGGTGACGCGGACGCCGCGCACGCTGTGCCCTCGGCAGGACGGCCAGCAGCTCGTCGAGCAGCGTCTGGGTCGCCTCCGCCGGGCTGCCCTTGATGCGCCGGTAGCGCGGCGACGAGCAGCGGCGCGGCCGCCGACGACCGTGCAGGCCGTCGGCCGGGCGCTGGAAGAGGTCGGGGTGCTGCGGAGAGGAGCCTGGCGGAAGAGTCCGTGGTCGTCAGCCTCGCCGACGAGTGCGGCCTTGAGGCTGATGCAGCCGATGTCGATACCGAGCGAAGTCATGGGTTGAAGACGTGTACCTCCTGCGGACATCCCGCGTCGCCGACTGCAGAAGCCTACCGTCCGTGCGGGCCCGTCGCAAGCTGTGCCCCGTATTCAGAGTAAAAGACTCCTGAATGCGCCGTCAACGCGGCGCGCCGGGATCGAACGTCATCCGGGACTGCGTCGCCGGCGCCGTCGATGTCATCCACGGGACGAGGTCGTGAGCCTGTGCGGCCGGCCGGCGCGCCGCTAGCATGCTGGCACGGCGCGCCGGCCGGCCGCCCTCCACCAACCTCGTCCGTGGGGGCATCCGTGAACGAATCGACCACGCTCACCAATCGAGAGCGCCGCGAGAACGTCGCGTTCCTCGGGCAGGCGTTCGCCGCCGCCCAGCGCTGCCGGCCGAGATGCTCGACGCCGAGGAGCGCGACCGCTTCGCCGCCGGCGAGCCAGACGAGCAGAGCCGGCTCTTCTACACGCTGCTCTGCTACGGCGCGCTGGCGGCCCAGCCGGCGCCGGACGCGGTCGTCGACGCCGACTGGCGCCGGCTCGAGTCGACGCCGGCGTCGTCGACGCCCTGTTCGCCGGCGAGTTCGACCTCACGCGCTACGCGCTCGACCCGCCGGTGTCGCGCAACGACAGCAAGGGCAAGATCATCGACTTCGCGCGCCTGGCGCGAGACGCGCGACACGTGGAGCCGTCTGCTGCCGCAGCCCGCCGATCCGGACGTCGCCGTCGACGTGCTGCACGCGGCCTCGGGCGGCGCGCTCAAGTCGCGCGCCTTCTGGACCGTCCGCGAGATGCGCCGCTACGGCCTCTGGGACGACGAGGCGCTGGACCGCTTCGCCTGCGTCCCCGACGGGCGCGTGCGCAAGCGCGCCGTGCGCATGGGCCTCGTCGACCTGCCGGAGAAGGCCGACACCTTCGCCGACATGAAGGCCGTCTCCCGCGCGCTGCACGCCGTGCTGCGCCTCGGCGAGGCGCCGGACGAGGCCTTCGACCTGCCCATCAGCATGGCCGCCCAGCGCTGCGAGGTCTGCGACGCGGCCCGCATGGCCAGCTGCCCCATGCCGCACTGCCGCTGGCGGCGGGAGCACGCCGAACCAGTGACCCATCCCCGTGGCGGCAGCCTGAAAGGGCGCCCGGTCCGCTGCCGGCCCGGGCGCCCTTCTCCGCTACTCCGCCTCGCGCTCGTGGTCGGCATCATCGCGCCGATCGTGCCATCCGTGCGCGGCGTGCGCGCGCTGAAGCCGGACTCGAACCCAGGCTGACGCCGCAGACCAGAGAGGCCCGGGCCGCGAGGGCGGCCCGGGCCTCTTTCGCGCCTGCGGTCAGCGCACCGTCAGGACGGTGCGCACGACCGCGTTCTGGTGGTTGCCACCGCGGTCCACCGCCCGGAACGTCAGCGTGTAGACCCTCCGCGCCGGCGGCTTCCAGGCGCAGACGTGGCTGGCGCCCTGCTTCACCCAGCCCAGCGCCAGCGTCGCCACCGTCCGGCCGTCGGGATCCGTCACCGTGACCGACACCTTCACCGTCGGGCTGTAGGGGTCCCGCACGGTGTAGGCTGATCTTCGCCGTGCTGCCCCGCGCCACGGACGCCGTGGCGGGCGCCGTGAGCCGCGGCGTGTAGCGGTCGACGGTGAACGGCGCGGAGACGGACGTGGCGCCCATCGTCGCCCGCCGCGGTCACGGCGAACCGGTAGGAGCCGCTGGCGGCGGAGGTGCCGTCCCAAGCTGGCCGTCCCACACCACGCTCTGGGGTCCGGCGGCGAGCTGCCCCGGCTCGAGCCTGCGCAGCACCGTGCCGCCTTGAGTGACCTGCACGACGATGTCGGCGCGGCGCGTGAGCCGGAAGCCGAGCGCGATGGTGTCGCGGATCCCGTCGCCGTTGGGCGAGAAGATGGTGCGGCGTGGCCTTGGCGAAGCCGAGGGTGCGGTCGACGGACACGGCGCGCCTGAACGGTCGCCGAGTTGCCGGCGAGGTCCCTGAGCGTGAGCTCCATGGCGTAGCGCGCCTCCGCCGCGGGCGTCAGCGAGCCGCTCGAGCCGACGACCCTGCCGTCCCAGGTCACGCTGCGCCGCGCCGCGCCCACGCCGCGCCAGCCGGTGAGGCGGCGCACGACTTCGCCCGCGCCGTCTCAGCACCGAGACGCGCGCCGAGCCGCTCTCGCCGGGCGTGTAGCGCAACGTCGCGACGTCGCCCGAGCCGTCGCCGTTGGGGCTGAACGGGTCGGGCGTGACGGCGGCGCTCTGCACGTCGGGGGCGACCGTGTCGAGGCGGACGGTGGCGACGGCGGCACGCGCCTCGCCGCGGGCGCTGGTGGCGCCGGCGGCGAGCGTGTAGACGCCGTCCGGCAGGACCCGGCCGTCGTCGTCCTTGCCGGCCCAGGTGACGGCCGGCGCTTGCGCCGGTGCCGCTGAAGCTCCGCAGCGTCGCGCCGCCCGCGTCCTTCACGTCCAGACGCCAGTCGGCGACCTCGGAGACCGTGAACGACGCGTCGGTCTTGTCCCGCACGCCGTCGCCGTTGGGGCTGATGTACTGCTCGGGACACGATGAAGCCGTAGATCTTGGGCAGGCCCATGCCGGCCACGGCCTTCCGCACGGCCGGCAGCAGCGCGTAGAGCCGGTCGCCGGGACAGCTCGTGTAGTTGGCGTGGCGGTGACCGGCGATCGCCGGGAACGTGACGCGCTGGCCGGTGGCGAACTTCTGGCCGTACCCGCAGGTGAGCACGGCGCGTGCCCCTGCGGGTCGACGTGGTGCACGTCGAGCTTCCAGGCGAGCAGGCGCTTGAGCGCGCGTGACGGCCGCGGCCGGGGGCGTCGCGCTGGTGAAGGTCGCCCATGACGGAGACGCCGGTGCTGCCCGTGTTGAAGCCCGAGCACCTGGGCGCCGATCGGCCCCTTGGTGACGCCGCCGTAGCGGCCCTCGTAGATCGGTGCCGTAGCGGTCGATGAGGAAGTTGTAGCCGATGTCGCTCCAGCCCAGGCTCTTGGTGTGGTAGTAGTAGATGCCGCGCACGATGCCGGGCGCCTGTGCCCGCGTGTAGCTGTTGCCGCCGTCGGTGTGATGCACGAAGGCCATCTTGACCGGGGCGTAGCTCGGGCTGCCCCGAGCGCAGCGATTCGTTGGCGCCCCACTGCGCCCTGGTGACGATCGTCGGCGCGGACGTCATGCCGAGCGCCGGCGGCGCGAGGTCGACGCCGGCGACGATCGCGGCGACGCGGCGCACCACGCCGACGACGGCGCCGGCCGCGCGGTCGGCGTCCTCGGCTGTCGATGGCCACGACCTTGACGCCGTCGAGGCGAGAGGCACCGGCGCCCCCGTCCGCCGAGGCGGCGGCGACCTGCACGTAGCGCCCACCGCCCGTCCAGACCGGCTCGGTGAAGGCGCGGCTCGGTCACGGCGTCGCCGTCGCCGCCGCGCTCCAGCTCCGAGCTGTACCAGGGACCCCAGGTGGAGCCGTCCTCGCTGGTGCGCAGCCATACGACGGCCGCCGCACCGGCCGCCGGCGCCGTGCAGGTGAGACCGACCAGCGTGAAGCGCGCCGCCCGGGTCGAGCGTGAGCGCCGCGGCCGCCGCGGACGGGGACGGAGCGGCCGCAGCTTCGGGCTCCCCTGCGGCGGCGGCCTGCCGGGCGCCGGCGTCGGCCGACCCGTAGGTCGCCGGCGCCGCGGGCCCGACGTCGAGGCGGCCCGCCGGGCCAGCGTCACGGCGCGCACCGGCGGAGCCTTGAGCCACGCCGCGACGGCGTCGCTGACGCGCGGCGCGCACCACACGGCGGCCAGCGTGGCCGCGAAACAGACGACCGCCACGGCGGCCACGGTGATGAGGCGGTTGTGAGAGCGAGGTCTCATCATGTCGCTACTGGCGACTTTCGACAGCTTCACGGCAATCCCTTAGCCGCCGTCCCGGCCGGCTCCGGCGCGGCGGGCCGGCCGCGTACGCGGCCGGCGGCCGGGCGCGTCGCGCCCGGCCGCCGGCGCCTCACGGCCCTTGCGGGCCGCGCCTACTTGACCGGCGCAGGCTCGGGAGCCGGCTCCTCGGACCTTCGGTCTTGTCCGGCCAGGCAGTCCCATATCGGGTTGTACACGCGATTGACCTCCGCCGCATAGGCGTCGAGGTCGCCGCGCAGCTCGGTGAACATGCTCTCCGCGCCCGGGTGCGTGGGATGCGCGCCCGTGAGCTCCATGATCTCTCGCGACATCGTGGGGTTGTCGATCGACATGCACGGCATGAGCAGGTTGTGGTTGAACGGCTGCCGCCTGCGGATCTCCTTGAAGTACGTCGAGTTGAACGCCTCGAGGAGACTGACGTCGTGGATGTTGTCGGTGGCGAAGTGCGTGAAGATGCACGGCTCCACCCAGCCGCCGCTGTTGATGTGCATGTAGTGCTTGCCGGCGATGCACCCGTTGACCCAGGGCGCATCGCCCCAGAAGTCGACCGGGAAGATGGGCTTGGTGTCGCGGATGCGATGGATGTCGAGGCGGAACTCGTTGCGCTCCTCCGGCGTGAGCATGAGCTCCGTGCTCGGGGTCGCGCCCGACCGGCATGTAGAGGAAGTGCCAGCTGAGCATGGCGCCCTTGGCGATCAGCGGGTCGACGAACTCGTCGCTGACGAGCGCCTGCCAGTTGTTGCGGGTCACGGTGCACGAGTAGCCGAACAGCACGCCCGGCCTCGCCGAGGCTGGTCCATGATGTCCATGACCTGCTCGTGCACGCCGGCGCCGCGACGCTCGTCGGTGAGCTCCGGCGAGCCCTCGAGGCTGAGCATGGGGGCGATGTTGCCCACCTCGGCCAGCTCGTCGATGGTGTCGTGGTCGAGGAGCGTGCCGTTGGTGAACACCTGGAAGTAGGCGTCCTTGTTCTCACGCGCGAAGTCGAGCAGCTCGTCCCACATGAACGGCTCGCCGCCGAGCAGCGTGAACAGGTAGACGCCCATGTCGTTGCCCTCGTCCACGATCTTCTGCATCAGCGTGCGGTCGAGGTCCTGATCGGGCGAGTACTCCGCCGCGTAGCAGCCCTCACAGGTGAGATTGCAGCGCATGGTGGGGCTCATGAGGATCGTCGTCGGCGCGTTGTTGCCGGTCGTCAGCGATGAGTCTCTTCCGCTTGTCGACGCCGCGAAGAAGGGTGTTGACGATAAGGCATTCGATGAAGCGTCGCGGCAGCGCGGGCTGAGCCTGGAGGTGACGTGCTTGGCGATGAGTGAGCGCCGGGTGGTCGTCCTTGACCTTCTCGGTGACGAAACGCACTGAGCCCTTGTACTGGTCCGGGGTGATCTTCTCAGCCAGCTGGAACGCCTTGACGATCTTGCGTCTTGTCGTCGCTGGCCGCCAGCTTGAGCATCTGGTTGATCACCTGCCTCTGCATGCGTGTGTAGAGGCCGTCCGTACGGCTCATCGGCAGTCTCCTCCTCTCTCGCGTCGCGCCCCTGCCCCGGAGCGCGCGGCTCGTCGTCGTGCCAGATCGCGGGAGACGCCGAGCGACCGAGCGGCGGGCGACGGCACGCCGTCGCGTCGGCTGCCTCCGACGGTGCTGTGGGCGACCTTGACGTCAAGTTTACCATCCGTCGCGGTACGCCCGCCGTAGCGGACGCGTGCGGGCCCCGTCGCCACCGCGGCGACACTTTTGCTGCCAATTCGTCTAGAAATCGCTCATCTTTCCGCGCGCGAGCGCCGATAGGGACTGCGAACGAGAAGGGCAAACCTGTCGTGAGGCAGGGACGCAAAGCCAGAGGTCTTGGATGATCAAGATAGCTCGGTTGCCGAACCCGACCTTCGCAGTCGCGGATCTCGCTCCCAGCGCCGAGCGCCTCTCGCGAGTCCCGCCTCGAGACACCGACGCAGGCAACCGTCCGCCGGCCTTGAGCAAGCCGGCAGGCCGAAGGAGCACTGGTGTGGAGGCGATGAAGATGCGAGCCAAGTACCTGATCCTCGCGATCGCGCTGCTCTGTCTCCTGGCCCTGCCGGCGACGGCACTGGCCGCGGACGAGCAGCACGGCGGCAAGATCGACCCGAGCGTCACGACGGTCGCTCGAGGCGCACCGGCGGCGACGAGGCCGTCCCCGTCCTCGTGTACACGGACCCCGGCGCCGCACGGCCGTCGTCGACGGCGCCGTGCCGCAGCGGCGTCGAGATCGACGACCCTGCCCGTCGTCGACGCCGTCGCCGCGTATCTGACGCCGGACGAGATCGACGCGCTCGCCGGCGAGCGACTTCGTCGATCTGCATCGTCGCCGACAACCCGGTCTTCGGCGTTCGACTACCGCGAGCTCGATGGACGTCACCAACCTCACCATCGGTCTCGACAAGGTGACGCCGCCCGCCGCCGGCGGCCCCACGGGCGCCGGCGTCGGGTGGCCATCCTCGACAGCGGCGTCGCCACGCACCTCCGACCTCGGCCGACAGCCGCATCGTCGGCTGGAAGGACTTCGTCAACAGGCAAGAAGACGCCGTACGACGACGCCGGCCACGGCACCTTCGTCGCCGGCCTCATCGCCGGCGACGGCACCGCGTCGCTGCCGCTCGAGGACGGCGGCTTCGCGACGATGCAGTTCCGCGGCGTCGCGCCGCGGCGCCGACATCGTCGGCGTCAAGGTGCTCGACAGCATCGGCCAGGGGCGCGCCTCCACGGTCATCGCCGGCATCGCTCTGGGCCATCGCCCACAAGGACGAGTACAACATCCGCGTGCTCAACCTCTCGATCGGCAGCAACCCGGTCGGCGCCGGTCGAGCTTCGACCCGATCGCCCAGGCCGTCGAGGTCGCCTGGACGACACGGCATCACGGTCGTGTGCGCCGCCGGCAACGAGGGCGAGTTCGGCCCCGGCGGCATCCTCTCCCCGGGCAACAACCCCTACGTCATCACCGTCGGCGCCGACCGACACGCGCCAGACCGCCGACGCTCGCCGACGACGCCGTCGCCGGCTACAGCTCGCGTCGGCCCGACGCTCTACGACGAGTCGCCAAGCCCGACCTCGTCGCGCCCGGCAACCGCGCTGATCTCGCTGCGCGTGAAGGGCTCCTACATCGACACGCACCTTCCCGCGAGAACCTGCATCCCCGTGGCCGACGTACGCGCCGACGGCGCCGGCCGGCGCGGAGCCGAGCTACCTGATGCTCTCCGGCACCAGCACCTCGGCGCCGGTCGTCGCCGGCGCCGCGGCGCTGATGATCGGCGAAGGACCCGGCGCTCACGCCCGACGACGTGAAGCTGCGCCTGATGGAGCACCGCCGACCCGCTGCGCCGGCGCCACGCGCTTCCAGCAGGGCGCCGGCCTGCTCGACGTCGCCGGCGCCCTGGCGAGCGACGCGCACGCGCGACGGCTACGCGCTCTCCGCGGATCGTCGGCGACGGCAACGACAATCCTTACGAGGACGACTACGCCGCCTGGGACCAGGCGCATGGACGAAGTACGGATGGACCAAGTTCCGGTGGACCAAGTTCCGGTGGACCAAGTTCAGGTGGACGAAGTTCAAGTGGACGAAGTTCGCGTGGACGAAGTTCCGGTGGACGAAGTTCGGACCGTGGACCAAGTTCGGGTGGACCAAGTTCGGGTGGACGAAGTACGACTGGACGAAGTTCAGGTGGACGATCCTGACCGAAGGGCAGTGAGCGCCGAGACCCCGGACACCGACTCGGTCACGACGAGACGGCCGTGCGGAAACGCACGGCCGTCTCGCTGTACGTCGCGCTGACGGCGCTGGCCGCGGCCGGCTGCGTGGCCGCGGCCCTCACGCGCAACGCGGCGCCGCTCACCATCGACCTCGTCGCGTTCATGATCCTCGCCACGCTCACCGATCTGCGCGAGATCAAGCTGCCGCTGGTCGGCGATCGTCACGCTCTCGTTCGTGCCCGTGCTCGCCTGCCTGATCGTCCTCGGGCTGTGGCCGGCGCATGGCTCGTCGCGGCCGTGTCAGCGGCATCACCGCCGCCTGGGTCACGCGCGACCCGCGTCAAGATCGTCTTCAACGTCGGCAACTACGTCGTCTCGACGTTCCTCGCCGGGCTGCTGTACCTGGCGCTGGCGCCCGCGGCGGGCGCCTTCATGACCAAGGTGCTGCCCACGTTCGCCGCCACCATCGTCGACTTCGTCGTGAACACCGCGCTGCTGGCCGGCGTGATCGCGCCTGGCGACCGCACGAGAGCGCGCTGCGCGTCTGGCGGCAGAACTACCAGTGGGCGCCTGCCGGGCTACCTCGACCGGCTCCACGCTGGCGCTGCTGCGTCGCCGCGCTCTACCTGTGGCTCGGCGTGCCGGGCATGCTGCTCGCCATCCCGCCGCTGTACCTCATCTACTACTCCTACGACATCTACGTGAAGCGCGCCCGTGAGCGCGTGACCTTCGACGCGGAGCGCGACTCGCTTCCACGCAGGAGCTCGCCGACGTCGCGTGGAGCTGCACGACGAGCTGCGCAGCGCGCAGCTCAAGGTGGCGGCCGAGATCGAGCGCGCCCGGCGCATCCAGACGACCTCCTCCCCGCCGCGACGCCGCAGGTCGACGGCCTGCGACGCTCGAGCAGCGCATCGAGTTCCTCGGCGAGATGGGCGGCGACTACTACGACTACATCCCGTTCGGCGACGGCCGCCTGGGCATCGTGTGCGGCGACGTCATGGGCAAGGGCCTCGCCGCGGCGCTCATCATGGCGATGGCGCGCTCGCTGCTGCACGACGCCATCGCGCCCGGCAAGCGGCCCGGCGACGTGCTGGCCGAGGTCAACGACGGCCTCACCCGCGACCTCGAGGGCCAGCGCCTGCCGTACTTCCTCACGCTGGCCCTGGTCGTCTACGACCCCGCCGAGCGCCGCCTGGTCATCGCCGGCGGCGGCCACAACCCGGTGCTGCGTCGCGGCCGGGACGGCGTGCGCGAGGTGCCGTCGCGCGGCGCCGCCCTCGGCGTGCGCACCGGGCTGCAGTTCCCGGAGGACAGCCATCGACCTGGACCCCGGCGACGACCGTCGCGCTCTACACGGACGGCCTCACCGAGGCGCGCGACCCCGACGGCGAGCTCTGTTCGGCCTCGAGCGCCTCGAGCGCTCGCTCGAACGCTGTCAGCACGCGCCCGTTCGTGACGACACTTGAGGTCGTGTGGGAGCGACATCGATCGCGTTCCGCGGCGGGAGCGCCCCCGACCGACGACGCCACGCTGCTGCTGGTGCGCCTCACGTGAGCGGGCGGCGCGCGCGCCGACACGACGACCGACGGGGTGCAGAGAGATGGCCGATCAGACGCAGCGCGCACGCCGGCCTCGCTGCAGGTGTATCGCTACACGGCCGGCGCCGACCGCGTCGAGGCCGTCATCGGCGAGCTCGAGCCGAGCCTGCCGCAGGAGGACCTGGTCGCCCACGCCGAGCGAGGCGCTCACGCGCGAGACGTTCATGTGCTACGCCGTCTCGCAGCCCGGCGACTTCGTCGCCGACGAGCTCTGCTTCGTCCCCCAGGGCGACCGCTGCGACATCCTCAGCATCCGCACCAACGGCTGGCAGCGCCACCACGGCGACCACCGCCGCAGCCTCGTCGAGATCCTCAACAACCTGGCCGCGGCCGTGGCCTGCGGCAAGCTCCGCATCCTCGACGACGACGAGATGCGTCGGACGAGCCAGGCCGGCGAGCCGGTGCTGGTCGTCGACTTCGACGATCGGCGACACGGCCGACCTGCAGCGCGCCCGCGAGGCGGTGGACGACGTGCTGCAGCAGGCCGGCCTCGACGACATCAACCGCCAGCGCACCATCCTGTGCATCTCGGAGGCGGTCACCAACATGCTGCTGCACGGCGGCGGCAGCGGCAGCCATGACGCGTCCGCCGCCTCGCCGACCGCCTGCGCTTCGTCGTCGCCGACGAGGGGCCCGGGCCTCAACTTCCTCAACTGGATCGAGCCGCCGGCGACGGGCGGCCAGGCGTCGATGGGCTACGGCTTCAAGATCATCCTCGACTACCTGGACGCCGTCGGCCTGCATACCGGCCCGACCGGCACTACGCTTACTACTTGGACCGCAAGACCGACTGAGGCAGGAGATCACATGCTGCGCACTTCCATCGCCCAGGGCCCGGCGCCCACCGTCTACCTCGCCGGCGAGATGGACCTCGACTGCGCCGACACCCTGCGCGAGGCCGTCAGCGAGGCCGCGCGCGGCGCCCAGATGGTCGCGCTGGACTTCGGCGGCGTGGAGTTCATCGACTCGTCGGGCACCGGCATCTTCGTGCGGCTCAGCCTCGACCTGAAGAGCCAGGGCACGCCCATCGTGGCGCGCAACCTCTCCCCGCCGGTGCGCGGCGTGTTCGACATGCTGCGCGTGCGCGAGCTCGTGGGCGACGAGGTCTTCCCGGACTGACCCCTGAAACGGCGAGGGGCGGGCGGCCGAGTGCCTCGGCCGCCCGCCCCTCGCCGTTCGTACGCGTCCCGTCAGGTCGCGTGCAGCGGGCCGAGCCCCGCCAGGGTCACCAGCGTCGCCGACTCGCAGGAGCAGCTCACGGTCGAGACGGCCGCCTCACCCCGCAGGTGGTCGCCCTCGCGCGTCACCATGCTCAGGCTCATGGACGAGCCGCTGGCCAGATGATCGCGGAACACGTCGAGGTCGGCCGGTGACTCGACGCTCAAGCAGCCACGGCGCGAACGCCCCGTCTTCCCTCATCACCCGTGCGCTGAAGAAACCGAGGTCGCGCCTGTCGTGTTTGATCCGGAGCAGCCGCTGGATCGTCATCCGGCAGTCCCCCCTGCTCGTGCGTGTGAGCGTCCGCCGCCGCGTGCGGCGACACCACTCCTTGTCCGCGGCTATCGGCCGGTCCTTCCGCGACTTGAGCACATGGCGTCGCCGGTCCTGGCAATGGCCCGGGGACGCCTGATCGCTACATCTTCAGCGAGTCCAGCAGCCCCCAGACCAGGAACGCCGGCCAGACCAGCGCCTGAAAGACACCGTAGACACCGTCCCAGAACGACGTGGCGGTCTGGATGAAATAGACAAGCGCTCCGATCAGACCGAGTCCGTAGACCGCCCCGCCACCGGCTCCACCCGCGTGACCCCAACTGTTGTCCGCCATCTTTCACTCCTTGGTCAGGTCGATTCCCACCTGCTCGATCGCAAGGCTAGCAGCAGATGACGGTCGATGCCGAGTATCAGGCGCGGATACGACCTGCTCTCGCAGGCTAGCCGCAGATGAGCTGCGACGAGTGCGGATGAGTCGGTCTCTGCCAGGCTTCCAGGAGCCGCCCGCAGGTGCCGCTCAGAGCCGCCTTCGCAGGCTCGCCGCCGGTTGACCGCGGAATAGGCCCCCGGTAGCATGGACCGCGCTCTCGGGAGCCCCTCCGTTCTTCCGTGGCGAGGTAGCTCAGTCGGTAGAGCACGCGACTGAAAATCGCGGTGTCGCCAGTTCAATTCTGGCCCTCGCCACCATGAAACCCCTGCGTAAATGCGTGGATTCCGGTGACGCCGCGGAATCCGCACTCGTGTGCCTGCGCGGCGATCGCACCTGCGTCTGATGACGGCCACCTGCTCCGTCATCGTCCGCTGACAGGCCTAGGCGACGACCGCTGGTCGCCTCGCGAGGTAGTGTTCGGGACATGGACGGGCCACGCAAGACCTCGAGGCCGAGCCGCACGTTTCACGCCCGTGTCAGCGGTACGCCCGCGTCGCCCGGCGCTCGCAGGTTCGGAGACACGCGCGCGCCTGCTCGGTGCTCGCGAGCTGCGCGTGCTGACGGCACACACCGTGAATCCGTGGTGCCCCGGCGTCTTCGCGCCGACCTGCGCCTTCACCGACGTCAAACCTGAGTTTCCGGCATACGGACTCCTCATTGAACCGCTGAAGGCAGACGCCGCAAAGCTCGGCCGCGAGGCTGCCCGACCCGCGCGTGCATCGCTGCGTCCATCACGGCGCTCGTGATCGGATTCCGGACCGTCTGCCGAGGAGCTGGCTCGTCAAGGCGCTCGAGGATCGGACGACGTCGACGCGCAGGTTGTCGAGGCATCACTCGACCTCATCCTGCTGAGCATGGTCGGCGGCGATCCGTCACCGGCTAGCTGCGGGGTCGGCCGCCGCCAGCACCGTCCTTCGGTCGCCGACGGTCGGCAGGCACAGCAGACGTCAAGTCTGCGGGGATAGGGTCTAGCGGGGCTTCGTCGGAGTCAGAGACTATGGTCAAACGGGTCTTCCGTCATTCAAAGAGGTCGCCGGCCCGCCGCGAAGGCAGCGCCGGCGTCAGAGGGTGAGGGCATGAAGAACTCAGCACAGATACGACTCGTGCGTCTTTCGGGCCTGCTCCTGCTTTCGCTGCTCGTGGTCGCGCTGGCGCTCCAGGCCGCGCAGGCCGTTCAGGTTGCGGGGACGGGGACGGGGCCGGGCACGGGCTGGCAGCTGCCGACGCTGGCGCAGGTCCAACAGCACCACGGCGACGTCGCGGCCGCAGGGAGCGGCACGATCAGCACCGTGCAGCTGCCGACGCTGGCGCAGGTCCAACAGCACCACGGCGACGTCGCGGCCGCAGGCACCGCGTCCGTTTCGACGGCCCGGGCCGGCACCAGGGCAGGGGCGGCGTCGACTTCGCGCCTCTCACGACGGCTCAGGCCGGCACGCAGGGCAGGGGTGGCGTCAGCCTGGCGCCTGCAGCGCCGGTGACCGGCGCACAACCCGCCTCGTCCGGCATCTCGTCAACGACTCTCTGGATCGTCGCAGGGGCGGTCGTTGCCGCCCTGCTCATCGGCTTCTGGGCACTGACTGCCCGCCGCCGCAGGCGGCGCAAGGCGGCTCCGGGCTGCGAGTTCCTGCCCGAGGGCTGCTGAGCATCAGCAGACACGGCCGTCGGACGCAGGCGGCGGCCATCCGACAAGAGCACGCCGAGGGCGGCGGGGCGCACATGCGCCCCGCCGCCCTCGCCGTCAGCAGCTCAGGACAGTTTCAGCCTTCGGAGGTGTCCAGCTCCGAGGTGCGCTGCACCTCTTCGGTGTCCTCCTCCGGCAGGAAGACCTTGATGAGCTCCTTCTCCTTGCCGGGCTGGAGCAGGCAGAGGACGTAGTCGCCGGGCAGGATCTCGGTGGAGCCGCGCACCATCATCGCGTGCTCGGCGCGCACGATGGCCGCGAGGATGACGCCCTCGGGCAGGTCGATGTCCTGCACGTAGGCGTTGGCGAACGGCGAGTTCTCGCTGACCTCGAGCTCGACCAGCTCGACGTTCTCGCCGGCGCAGCGAGAGCAGGTGCACGAACTTGTGCACCGGCAGCTCGTGCAGGATGAGGCGCAGCATGCTGGTGGCCGCGCAGATGGTGGCCTCGACGCCGAGCAGGTCGAAGGTGGGCTGGTTGAACGGGTTGTTGACGCGGGCGACGACCTTGGGCACGCCGAACTTCAGCTTGGACACCTGGCTGATGATGATGTTGTCCTCGTCGTCGCCGGTGACGGCCACGACCATGTCGGCGCGGCCGATGCCGGCCTTCTCCAGCACCCAGATCTCGGTGCCGTCGCCGAACACCAGGGCGTCCTCCAGCTCCGGCTGGATGAGGTCGAAGCGGCTCTTGCGCTGCTCCACGAGAGCGATCTCGTGGCCCAGGCGCAGCAGCTGCCGGGCGGTGTTGAGGCCGACCTTGCCGCCCCCCACGATGAGCACGAACACGACTCAGCCCTCCCGCGGGGTCAGCTGACAGGCGCGGACGGCGTCGAACAGCGACACGCGCACGTCCGTGGTCGGGCAGATCGTGCGGATGCCGGCCTGGGCGAACAGCTCGGCGCGCAGCGGGTCGTAGACGCGCGCCACGACGCAGGTGATGCCGTAGTGCTTCTGCGCGATCTGCGCGACGACGATGTTGGTGTTGTCGCCGTCGGTGCAGGCGACGAAGGCCACCGCGTCCTCGATGCCGGCCGCGCGCAACGTCTCCCAGTCCAGCGCTCGGCCCACGATGAACTCCCCGGGGAAGTCGTCGCCCAGCAGATGGAACGCCTCGGGGCTCTCGTCGATGATCGCGACGTCGAAGCCCTGGCCACCAGGTCGCGCGCCAGGCCGGAGCCCACGCGGCCGCAGCCGGCGATCACAACGTTCATGGTTCACCTCTCATTTGGATCACTTCGGCTCGCCACGCTTCTCTGCGGCCAACGGCAGGGCGGCGCCGGCTGGCTCGTGGTCGCCCGATGCCGCCGATGTGCCGCCTTCGGACTCGCCCGAGCCCCCGGTCGGATAGCCCTTGGGCACCAGGTTCAGCAGTACCTCGCACGGCGCGTGGTCGAGCACGTAGTCGACGGTGCGGCCGAAGACTCGGTCGGCGATGCGCCGCTTGCGCGCCGTGCCGAGGATGATGACCTCCGAGCGCCTCACAGCAGCCTCCTCGACGATCGCCCGGCCGGCCTGACGCGCAGTCACCACGTGGGGCGTGAACTTCACCTTGAACTGGTCGGCGATGACAGCCGCCGCGCTCGAGCACCTTGTTCGCCTTCTCGCGCTCCGCTGACAAGGCGCGCGTCGAGCGGCAGGTTCAGCGGCACCTCGATGACGTACAGCCCGTCGATGGCCGACTTCTTCTCGGTGGCCAGCTGACAGGCCAGCACCATCATCTCGTCGGTGACGCGCGAGCCGGTGATGGGCACGAGGATCTGGTCGTAGTCGATGTCTGCCTGCATCGACAGGGGCACGACGACCTTGGCGACCGTCCTCGTGAGCGAGTAGCCCTTCGCCCTGCGGTAGACGACGTACGTGACGAGGCCGATGGCCATCCAGGAGAAGCCGATGAGACGACCCTCGGCGTGAGTCGCCACGACGACGCACCACACGGTGAAGGTGCCGATGCCGCCGATGATCGACGAGCAGCGGCAAGCGACTTGCCCTCGGAACGGGGATGCTCGAGCGGCGTGCGGAACGGCCGCCGCGAGTCGGGCTCCTTGATGC
The DNA here is from genome assembly GCA_963707335.1 of uncultured Thermoleophilia bacterium. GTDB lineage: Bacteria > Actinomycetota > Thermoleophilia > UBA2241 > UBA2241 > CAIXSE01. Next base: position 19,284 of record CAVPQD010000012.1, read on the forward strand.
GCAGGACGACGACGGACACGTGCGCGGTGGTGAACGAGATCATGGCGCCGAAGGCGTACAGGTCGGCAAGGAAGAACGTGCTGCCGGGCAGGATGATGAGGCAGGCCACGACGCCGAACACGATGATGGAGACGTACGGCGTGAGGCGCTTGGGGTGCACGCGTCCCAGGATCGGCGGGACCTGGCGGTGCTGACCGAGCGAGTAGGCGAGCCGCGACACGCCGATGAGGCCCGCGTTGGTGGCGATGACGAGGATGGTCGCGGCCAGGATGCCGACCCACGACGCCGAGGATGCCCCGCAGCCACGCCAGGCTGTCGGGGATGAAGCGCACGATACCCTGCACCGGGTCCTCGATGAAGTTGCTGCCCAGAGGCGTGCCGTAGAGACGCGTGTACTCCTGACCTCCATCGCGCGATGACCGCCCCTGTCGGCTTCGTCTGGGCGGGCGGCATGAAGGCCCGCGAGCCCTTCTGCTCTCGATCGGGAGGTAGGCGCGTCCGGAGAGGGTCGCTGGCGAGAACGTACGTGCCCTCGATCTTGCCCGGCTTGACCTCGACCGGCACGACGTAGCCTGTGCGGGGGTCGACGCGCAGCACGTTGCTGCCCACCGGCATGGCCGAGAGCGCCACGAGCGACATGCCGATGTAGACGACGATGACGGTGACGAGCACGATGTTGATGGCGCGCGGCACGTCGCGGTCCGGGTTCGCCGCCTCTTCGGCCATGTTCGAGATCGTCTCGATGCCCGTGTAGGCGATCGTGCCGATGGAGATGGCGTAGATGAACTGATGCAGTGTGGGCGCGGTCCAGAGGTGGACCTGCTCGATGAGCAGGCGCGGCGCGAAGCAGCAGCAGCATCGCCGATGATCATGATGAGGACCTGGGTGGCGAGGTCCAGCACGGCCAGGACGATGTTGAGCCGCGCCGCCTCCTTGATGCCGATGACGTTGATGACGACGAGGAAGATGATGACGACGATGCCGCCGATGGTGTTGTACGGCCAAGTCTTGAGGGCCGGCCAGAAGACGGCGAGGTAGTTGGGCACGAAGAACGCCGAGATGGCGATCGTCACGATGTAGTCGAGCATCAGCGCCCAGCCGGCGCCGAAGCTGACGAACTCGTTGAAGGCGCGCCGCGCGAAGCTCGACGAGCCGCCGGCCTCCGGCAGCATCGCCGTCGCCTCTGCGTACGACCAGGCGGTGGTGACGAAGAGCAGGCCCGTCAGCGTGAAGACGAGCGGGCGTGAGGCCCAGGGCGGACGCGCGACGACGCCCAGGGCGTAGTAGATGGACGAGCCGACGTTGCCGTAGGCGGTGCTGAAGAGCGCCGGGCACGCCGAGCACCTTGTGCAGGCTCTGGCCTTCTCTCTGCTTCCTTCGAGCCATGTCCCTCTCTATGCCGTTCTAGATGAGCGTGCGCCAACGCAGCACGGCCAGCACGACGAGCAGCACCCCGGCAAGGAGCTGGATGGAGAGCGGCCAGACTCCGCCCGCTATCCCCCGGACGATGAGAAGCAGGCCGATGAGGCCGGTGACGAGCGCGATGATCTGTCGTGTCTTGCGCATTGACCCAGAACAGCCGGCCCGCCGTGGGCGAGCCGGCCTCTTGCCGCACACTAGCATCCGGTGCCGGTGCGTACAAGACGCGCGTCAAGAACCCGTTAAGGCTGCTCCATCGCGTCCAATCAGGAGTGCGGCAACGAGAAGGCGCGGCGGGCGGCCATCCGGCCGCCCGCCGCGCCTTCAGTGCGCGTAGGGTCTCCCCCGCCGTCTTACTTGATGAGGAACGGGATGACGAGCAGGGCCACGATGTTGATGACCTTGATCATCGGGTTGATGGCCGGGCCGGCGGTGTCCTTGTAGGGATCGCCGACCGTGTCGCCGGTGACGGCGGCGGCGTGGGCGTCGGAGCCCTTGCCGCCGTACTCGCCGTCCTCGATGAGCTTCTTGGCGTTGTCCCAGGCGCCGCCGCCCGAGGTCATGCTGATCGCCAGGAAGATGCCGGTGATGATGCGTGCCCATGAGCACGCCGCCGAGCACGAGGTACGCCTTGCTCGCGGAACACGAGGCCGATGATGACCGGCGTGAGCACCGGGATGGCCGCCGGCAGCATCATCTCGCGGAGCGCCGACTTGGTGACGATGTCGACGGCCGTGGCGTAGTCCGGCTTGCCGGTGCCGTCCATGATGCCCTGGATCTCACGGAACTGGCGGCGCACCTCCTCGACCACCTGGCCGCCGGCCTTGCCCACGGCCTTCATGCACAGCGAGGCGAAGAGGTACGGCAGCATGCCGCCGATGAACAGTCCGGCGAGCACCCACGGGTTGTCGATCACGAACGACAGGACCCCCTTGAAGTCGTACTTCTTGAGGAAGTGCTCCTGCAGGTCCAGCGTGTAGGACACGAAGAGGATGAGGGCCGCGAAGCCGGCGGAGCCGATGGCGTAGCCCTTGGTGATGGCCTTGGTGGTGTTGCCGACCGCGTCGAGCGGGTCGGTGGTCTGGCGCACCGACTCCGGCATGTCGGCCATCTCGGCGATGCCGCCGGCGTTGTCGGTGATGGGCCCGTAGGCGTCGATGGCGACGATGATGCCGGTCATGGAGAGCATGGCCATGACGGCGACGGCGATGCCGTAGAGACCAGCCCGCCCGCCGCCGGCCACCTCGTAGGAGACCAGGATGCCGGCGGCGATGACGAGCACCGGCAGGGCGGTGGACTGCATGCAGACGGCGAGGCCCTGGATGATGTTGGTGGCGTGGCCGGTGACGCTGGCCTTGGCGATGCTCTTCACCGGGTTGTAGCGCGACGCCGTGAAGTACTCGGTGATGACGACGATGAGGGCGGTCACGACGACGCCGGTGACGGCGGCGAAGAAGAGGCGAGTCACGCTCGGGACGCCGAAGGCCTCGGCGGCCTTGTTGCCCAGCATCCACTGCGTGATCGGATAGAAGAGCACGATGGCGATGACGGCGGACACGGCGAGGCCCTTGTAGAGGGCGTTCATGATGTTGTTGCTCTTGCCGAGGCGCACGAAGAAGGTGCCGATGACGCTGGCGATGATGCAGACGCCGCCGATGACCAGCGGGTAGAGCACGGCCGGCTTGTAGACCACGTCGGCGTCGACGTTGATCAGCAGGCCCTTGGCCGCGGTGGTCGCGCTCACGCCCAGGCGGAAGGTGAGGAAGGCGAGGAGCATCGCGGCCACGGCCGTCACGGCGTAGGTCTCGAACAGGTCGGCGGCCATGCCGGCGCAGTCGCCGACGTTGTCGCCGACGTTGTCGGCGATGACGGCCGGGTTGCGCGGGTCGTCCTCCGGGATGCCCGCCTCGACCTTGCCGACGAGGTCGGCGCCGACGTCGGCGGCCTTGGTGAAGATGCCGCCGCCGACGCGCGCGAACACGCTGATGAGGCTGCCGCCGAAGCCGAGGCCCACGAGGGCGGCGACGTCGCCGGTGATCCAGTAGTAGATGCTCACGCCGAGCAGCGCGAGGCCGACGACCAGCAGGCCGGTGACCGAGCCGCCGCGGAAGGCGACCTTGAGCGCGGGGCCGAGGCCCTTGCGCGCGGCCTCGGCGGTGCGCACGTTGACGCGCACGCTGACCATCATGCCGATGTAGCCGGCGGCGGCCGAGAGCACGGCGCCGACGATGAAGCCGACGGCGGCGTGCCAGCCGTACGTCCAGTCCTTGCCGAGGCCCAGGGCGACGAGCAGGACGACGAAGACCACCGCGCCGACCATGGCGACGGTGCGGTACTGGCGGCCGAGGTAGGCCTTGGCGCCCTCCTGCACGGCGCCGGCGACGCGCTGCATGACCTCGTCGCCGGCCGGCAGCGCGAGCAGCCACCTGATGAGCAGGACGCCGTAGACCACGGCGACCAGCCCGCAGATGACCGCCACGAGAATGGCGTTGTTCGAGACGAACGAAGACACTGCGTAGCTCCTTTCCTACCTCCACCACGGCCCGCGCCCGACCCTCCGGGCCCCGTCGCGGGCCATTCCACACTCTCGCGGCGCCCCTGGGCGTCCGCCGCCGCACTTCGCCGAGGCGCGCCGCCCGACTGGCGGCGCCTCAGCGCAGGTACTTGCCGATCAGCAGGTCGAGCTTGTCTTTGGTCGCGGGCGGGATGAGGTCCGCCGGGGTGTTGATGGCGTTCTCCACGGCGTGCCTGCAGCTGCAGTCCCGCTCGTGGTCGAGCGCCGTGACGACGCGCCGCACGATGGCCTGCGCCGTCTCGACGTTGCGGCTCACGTTGGCGAGCACCTGCTCGAGGGTCACGTCCTCCTCGCCTTCGTACCACACGTCGTAGTCCGTGACCATCGCCATCGTGGCGTAGCAGAGCTCCGCCTCGCGCGCCAGCTTGGCCTCCTGCAGGTTGGTCATGCCGATGACGTCGAAGCCGAGCTGCCGGTACACGTGCGACTCCGCGCGCGTCGAGAACTGGGGGCCCTCGATGCACACGTAGGTGCCGCCCTCGTGCACCGTGGCGCCGACCTCGCGGCCCGCCTCCACCATGAGCTTGCTCACGTACGGGCAGAACGGGTCGGCGAACCCCATGTGCACGACGACGCCGTCGCCGAAGAAGGTGCTGGGCCGCGCCTTGGTGCGGTCGAACAGCTGGTCCGGGACGACGACGTCGAGAGGCTTGAGCTCCTCACGCAGGCTGCCGACGGCGCTGGCGGACAGCACGTGAGCGCACACCCAGCGCCTTCATGCCCCAGATGTTGGCGCGGTAGTTGACCTCGCCCGGCAGGATGCGATGGCCGCGGGCGTGGCGCGGCAGGAAGGCGACCGGCACGCCGCCGATCTCGCCGAGGAAGTACGAGTCGCTCGGCGCCCCGAACGGCGTCTCGATGGCGACCTCGCGGGCGTTCTCCAGCAGCTCGTAGAACCCCGAGCCGCCGATGACGCCGACCGCCGCTGTATCGTGCAGACCGGACACCGTTCCTCCCTTCGACCGCGCGCCGCCGGAAGTATACAGGGCTGCCGTGGGCGCACAAGTCGCCATGTCTGCATCGCGGACGCATGCTTCCGCTTGGCGGATACGGCCGTCGGCGCGCACGACGATGCGAGCGCGCGAGAGCTCCGCCGGGCGCACGCCATCACCGAGCGCGTCGACTTCCCCGGTGGCGCGGCGCGGCCGGCTGCCACGGCCGCGCCGCACCCTTGCCGGGCTCCCGCGGCACACCTACAATCGCCCGATACTCAGTCGCACGCGGCACAACCGAGGAGGGCACATGGCCGATCTGCCCACACCTGCCGACCGCATCATCTGGGAACCGTACGGCGACTACCTCGATGCCAGCAACGTGCGGCGCTTCATGGATGCGCACGGCATCGCCACCTACGAGGACCTCATCCGCAGGTCGACCGACGACGTCGAATGGTTCTGGGCCGCGGCCCTGCAGGACCTCGGCGTGGTGTGGGACGAGCACTACTCGGCGGTGCTCGACGAGTCACGCGGCTTCCCCTGGGCGCGCTGGTTCGTCGACGGCAAGCTCAACATCGTGCGCAACTGCATCGACCGCCACGCGGCGGGGCCACGGGCCGGCCGCGCCGCCCTGGAGTGGGTCACGGAGGGCGGCGAGCGCCGCACGGTGAGCTACGAGGAGCTCGACCGCGAGGTCTGTCGCGCCGCCAACGCCATGAGCGCCGCCGGACTCCGCCGCGGCGACGCCGTCGGTCTGTACATGCCCATGATCCCCGAGCTCGCCGTGGTGTTCTATGCGGCGCTCAAGATCGGCGTCACCGTGATCCCCGTGTTCTCGGGCTTCGGTGCCCAGGCTCTGTCAACGCGCCTGGAGGACGGTGGCGCCCGCGTCCTGTTCACCGCCGACGGCTCGGTGCGGCGCGGCAAGCCTATCGCCATCAAGCCGGAGGCGGACCGCGCCGCCGCCCTCTACCCCGGCCTCGAGCGCATCGTCGTCGTCGACCGCCTGGGCGCGGCGCGGCGCGAAGACGCGGGCCTCGACGTGGCGATGACGCCCGACCGCGACATCTGGTGGCACGAGTTCCTTGCCGGCCAGGACGAGTCGGCGGACACCGTGAGCCTCGACGCCGAGGAACGCTCCCTGATCATCTTCACCTCGGGGACGACCGGCCGGCCCAAGGGCACCGTCCACACGCACGCCGGCTGCATCGCCCAGATGGCCAAGGAGCTCGGCTACGCCTTCGACGTGAAGCCAGACGACGTGTTCTTCTGGCTCACCGACATCGGCTGGATGATGGGGCCGTGGGAGCTCATCGGCGTGCACTTCTTCGGCGCCACGGTCGTGCTGTTCGAGGGAGCCCCCAACTGGCCCCATCCAGGCCGCCTGTGGGAGCTGGCCTCCGAGCTCAAGGTCACTCACCTCGGCATCTCGCCCACCGCCATCCGCCTGCTCATGAAGGAGGGCCCGGAGCACGCCGATCGCTGGGACCTCACGAGCATCAAGTACCTCGGCTCGACCGGCGAACCCTGGGACCCGGATTCGTACATGTGGTTCTTCGATCACGTCGGCGGCGGGCGGGCGCCCATCATCAACATCTCGGGCGGCACCGAGATCATCGGCTGCTTCCTGCTGCCCCTGCCCATCACCGCCCTCAAGCCGACGACGCTGCGCGGACCGTCGCCGGGCATGGCCGTCGACTGCGTCGACGAGGCCGGCGAGCCTGTGCGCGGCCAGACGGGCTACCTCGTCTGCCGGCGGCCGGCGCCGTCCATGACCAAAGGCTTCCTCAACGATCCCGACCGCTACCTCGACACGTACTTCAGCCGCTTCGGCCCGGACGTGTGGTTCCACGGCGACTGGGCGTACGTGGACGAGGACGGCTTCTGGTACCTGCGGGGGCGCGCCGACGACACCATCAAGGTGAGCGGGCGGCGCACCGGGCCGGCGGAGGTCGAGGCGGCGCTGATCGAGCACCCGGCCGTGTCCGAGGCGGTGGCTATCGGCGTGCCGCACGAGATCAAGGGAGAGGCCCTGGTGTGCTTCGCCGTGCTCCACCCCGGCCACGACGAGTCGGAGCAGCTCCGCCAGGAGCTCAAGCAGCAGATCGTGGCCGCCATGGGCAAGACGATGCGCCCCGAGGACGTGCGCTTCGTGAGCGCGCTTCCCAAGACCCGCTCCGGCAAGATCGTGCGCGGCGTCATCAAGCGCACCTACCTCGGCGAGGACCCGGGCGACCTGTCCAGCGTCGAGGACCCCAACACGCTCGAGGGCATCCAGAGCTCCCGCTAGGGCCCCGGCCGCCGACAAGGGCGGCGCAGCTGGGCTAGTGATAGGCTTCACACAGCAGGATCGCCGGCAGCGGTGGCAGCCGCGGTCCGCGTGAGGACCGACCGGTCGCGCCTCCGCCGTCGCACCTCCCCGAAAGCCTGACGACGGGTGCCGCGCGGGTCTCGCACGGACTTCTCCACCGCGCCGCTCACACCGTGAACGGAGGAGCAGACCGTGCCGAAGAACAAGGTCATCCCCATCGAGGAGGCGATGTCGCACGTCACGAGCGGCATGAGCATCGCCGTCGGCGGCTTCATCGGCCAGGGCGACCCCCTCACGCTCATCGACTACCTCAAGACGATGGACGTGAGCGACCTGACCATCTACGAGAACGACGCCGGCTACCGCGAGCGCGGCGTCGTGGAGCTGGTCAAGCAGGGCAAGATCAAGAAGATCGTCGCCAGCCACGTCGGCACGACGCCCGAGATCGGCAAGGCCATGAACGAGGGCCGGCTCGAGGTCGAGCCCACGCCCCAGGGCACGCTGGCCGAGATGCTGCGCTGCGGCGGCGCCGGGCTGGGCGGCTTCCTCACCCCCACCGGCGTCGGCACCGTCGCCGAGGAGGGCAAGCAGCTCATCGAGCTCAACGGCCGCAAGTACATCCTGGTGCCGTCGGTGAAATGCGACATCGCCATCGTGCGCGCCCACGCCGGCGATACCTGGGGCAACCTGATCTTCCGTGGCACATCCCGCAACTTCAACGTGCCGGCAGCCATGTGCGCCGAGTACGTCATCGCCGAGGTCGAGAACCTCTACACGCTCGGCGAGCTCGATCCCAACGCCATCCACACCTCCGGCATCTTCGTCGATGCCGTGGTCCGCTCCAACGTCGAGTACTGCACGCTGCGCGAGGAGAAGTTCAATGGATAGCCATCGTAGCGGAGCTATCGAGGGGGGCGCCGCAGGCACACCGCTCATTGACGCGAAGTCCATCATCGCCGCCCGCGCCGGCCAGGACCTGAAGGACGGGCAGATCATCAACCTCGGCATCGGCCTGCCGACCCTCATCGCCAACTACGTGCCCGATGGCGTCGACGTGGTCATCCAGACGGAGAACGGCGGCATCGGCGTCGGCCCCGCGCCCGAGCCGGGCTGCGAGGACCGCGACCGCGCCAACGCCGGCAACCAGCCCATCACGCTCATCCCCGGCGGCAGCTACTTCGACTCGGCCATGTCCTTCGCCATGATCCGCGGCGGCCACGTGGACGCCACCTTCCTCGGCACCCTGCAGGTCGACGAGAAGGGCAACATCGCCAACTGGATCGTGCCCGGCAAGATGCTCGCCGGCATGGGCGGCGCCATGGACCTGGTCACCGGCGCGAAGGTCGTCTACATCGTGAGCGAGCATTGCTCCAAGGACGGCGCCTCCAAGCTGATGAAGCAGTGCACCTTCCCGCTCACCGGCGCCGAAGAGGCGGACGTGATCATCACCGAGCGCGCCCTGTTCCGCCGCTCCGCGGGCGAGGGCTGGGTGCTCGAGGAGGTCGCGTCAGGCTACACGCTCGATGACATCGCCGCCTGCACGGACATGGCGTACACCGTCGCCGACGACGTGAAGCTGGACGCCTTCGGCGAGTGACGTCGGCCGGGCGGGCCGCAGGCACGCCCGGCGCAGAGGTGCGGACGTGAGGGGCGGCGGCCCGCCGGGCCGCCGCCCCTCACGTTTTCCCGACCGCGCTCTGCGGTACCTTGACGGCACGAATTTCCTCATCCGCCGGCGACGCGCCGGCGCTCGAGAAAGGCGCCGCGTGACCCAGCTCATGGACCAGTTCCCCCGCAAGCAGTGGAAGGACTGCTGCGGCAAGGGCTGCAAGAAGTGCGCCATCGCCCAGGCCTACATCGCGGAGTACGGCAGGAAGAAGGGCCTGGAGAAGCTCAACGACGACCGCGCCGCCGCGAAGAAGCGGAAGAAGGGCGGCAAGAAGGCGAAGAAGGCGGCGGCGAAGAAGTAGCGCCGCCGCGGGAGGTGCGGCACGTGGAGACCGACGGCGCGCAGACGCCGCCTCAGATCCTCGCCTTCATCGACATCGGCACCAACTCGGTGCGCCTCATCGTCGTCGAGATGCACGGCGGCCGCTCCTGGAGCGTCGTCACACAACAGAAGGAGACGGTGCGGCTGGGCGAGGGAGAGTTCGGCGAGCACGCCGAGCTGCAGCAGGCCGCCATGGACAGGACCCTCCTCGTCTGCGCCCGGTTCGCGGAGCTCGCCCGGGCGCACGGCGCCGCGGACGTCGTCACGGTGGCCACGGCGGCAGTGCGCGAAGCGGCCAACCGCGACGCCTTCGTGCGGCGCATGCGCGACGAGGCCGGCCTGCACGTGCGCGTGGTGTCGGGCGCGGAGGAGGCGCGCCTCATCTTCCTGGGCGTGCTCAGCCGCGTCCACGTGCGGGACGAGCGCCTGCTCGTCGTCGACATCGGCGGCGGCAGCACGGAACTGGCCGTCGGGGATTCGCGGGGCGCCGCGGCGGTGGAATCGATGCGCCTCGGCGCCATCCGTCTCACGGCCCTCGAGCCGCCCGGCGACGGCCCCGTACCGGCGGCCGTCTATCGGGGCATGCGGCGGCGCGTCGAGCTGACCGTCGCGCCCATCGTGCGGCGCCTCAAGGACCGGCCTGTCGACGCCGCCTACGGCACCTCCGGCACCATCGTGAACCTCGCGGCCGTGGCCGCGCGCATGCTGCGCGGCGAGACGGCGGGCGCGGAGCAGGAGCTGGCGCGCAAGGACCTGCGCGCCGTGATGAAGGCGCTGCGCGCCCTGCCGCTGGAGGAGCGGCGCCAGGCGCCCGGCCTCAACCCGGCGCGCGCCGACATCGTCATCGCCGGCGGCGCCATCATCGAGACGCTCATGGACGAGCTCGGCCTCAAGGTCATCACGGCGCTGGCCGAGTGCGGCCTGCGCGAGGGCCTCGTGATGGACCACTTCGCCCGCGACGAGCACGGGCACGCGACGGGATCGGTGCGCGAGCGGAGCGTGCTGCGGCTCGCGCACGTCGCCGGCGCGGACGACGAGCACGGCCGCCAGGTGGCCCGTCTCGCCGTGGAGCTGTTCGACAGCTCCCGGGAGGCGGGCATGCACGATCTCGGCGAGGGACCCCGTGAGCTGCTCGGCTATGCGGCGCTGCTGCACGACATCGGCGGTCTGCTGAGCTACACCGACCACCAGCGCCACAGCTTCTACCTCATCCGCAACGCCGACCTGCTGGGCTTCGACCAGGAGGAGATCGCGGTGATGGCGGCCACGGCCTTCTTCCATCGCAAGGGCCTGCCCCGCGCCCGGCACGAGGCGTTCCGGTCCGTCGACCCGGAGGACCGCGACACCGTCAAGTGGCTGAGCCTGTTCCTGCGCATCGCCGAGGTCCTCGATCGCGGGCACGCCGGCGCCGTCCGCCATGCCGCCCTCTCGCGCAGCGGCGCGCACGAGGTCGCCCTCATGCTCCGGACCGGGGGCGACTGGCGCCTCGAGGAATGGGGCCTGGAGCGTCGCATGGAGACGCTCGAGAAAGCGCTGAACGCGAAGCTGCGCGTCGTCGCCGCGGGCGGCGGACGACGCGGGCGGGGCCTGAGGGCGGCCGGCCGCCGGCCGGCCGCCCTCAGATCTCCGCGATCACCGTGGCGAGGTCTCGGCTGAACTCAGGTCCGGCCACGGCGGGCCATGCTTCGGGGAAGGTCAGGATGAGCCGCTCCATCTCCTCCTGCCGCGTGGCCAGGTAGCGGGCCGGTCCGGGGGCCACGACGATCTCCACCGGCCCGGGCAGGTCGTGGCCCTCGTGACGCCACGTGCCCCACGTGATGTAGTCGCGCAGGATGCCGCTGGTGACGACGGCGTCCTGCAGGTCGCCGAGGTGGTCCTGAAGCCGCTTGACGCTCTTGATGAGCGGCCGCGCTCCGGGTCCCAGCACGTCCTCGAAGAACTCCAGGGTGTAGCGCAGGCCCTTGCAGGCGATGCGCAGCGCGTGGAAGCGCGGCAGCGGCGTGTCCGGGCCGCCGAGCTGGCCCTCGAAGGCCCACACGGCGCCCATGTCGGCGTACAGCACGCCGGGCAGCACCTGAGCGACGCGCTGCGGCCGGGGCGCCGCGGACGCGCGCGGCGCCAGGCGCTCCACGGGGCCGTCGAGCAGCTCCAGCGTGCGCTCGACGAAGTCGCGATAGCGGCGGCCGTCCAGATAGTCCACCATGCGCTCGCGCTGCCGGTCGCGCTCGCCGCTCCAGGCGGCCAGCAGTCCGTCCAGCTCGGCGGCGCGGTCCGGCGGGAGCTCGTCCAGATAGCGCCTGGTCTTGTCGTTGAACACGTCCAGGTCACGGACGGCGCCGAGGGTGCGGCCGGTGCGGCGCAGCCCCTTGAGCACCGGCCGCATGACGTCCGGGTCCAGGTAATCGCTGAACACGCGCAGGGCCATCCGCATGCGGCGTGTGGAGACCCGCATGTCGTGCAGCTCCTCGATGTCCTCGCCCAGCCGCGTGCCCTCCTCGTGCTCGAGCATCCGGGCGAGGTGGAAGCGCAGCGTCTTGGCCGCGGCCTCCGTCATGGTGTCGTCGCGACCGATGTCCGGGCGCTTCTTGTGCTCGGGCTGCGCCGCGGAGGCGGAAGCAGGCGGCGGCGCAGGCTCCTCGACCGTCGCCGGGCCGTAGATCGCCAGGCCGTCGTTGCGATAGCGGGCCAGCCAGTAGCGCACGCGGCGGGCCGAGAGCCCCGCATGGGCGCCGGCCTGGGCCTGCCGTTCACCCTCGTCCAGAGCGAGCAGCGCCAGAGCGCGTCGGGCGCGCGCGCCGCCGCCCGCCGCGAAGCGCTCGTGCGCGGCGCGCTCGGCGGAAGGGAGCAGACGTCCGTCGCCGCCGGCCCCGGCAGCCTCGCCGCCGGCATCGTCGTCGCCGGAGACGAGCTCGAGGGCGCGAGCGAACTTGGCTCTCGCCTCGGGCACGAGACCCCAGTCCTCGCGCAACTCGCGCGCCAGCGCCCCCAGATCGTCGTCGCCACCCTCGCCGCGCGTCTCCACCTCGGCCTCGAGCCAGGCGTGCTCGGCAGCGGAGCCTTGCACGAGCACGCGATCCAGGCTGAGCTCGGCCACCTCACGGCCCTCGCGGCACACGCGCCGCGCCAGGCGCTCCTGGCTGAGGGCCAGCAGCGGCTCGAGCGGCCGCCCGGCCGCGATCTCCTCGACGCGCGAGCGCAGGTCGCCCGCCGGCCATTCGTTCACCGGCACGTCCACCGCGACCAGCATCTCAAGCTCCTCGCGGCGCAACACGCCGCCGGCGTCCGACAGCAGCTGCTTGAGGGTCAGGCGGATACCGTCGCCGGTCTCGCGCCGCCGCAGGTAGTAGCCGCGCGCGAGAAAGTCGCGGCCCGGCGTGTCCAGGAAGGTGTCGCGGTCGTGCCGGCGCTCGCCGGCGTCCACCTCGCAGCCGGCGAGCGTCCGCGACGGTCTCGAGCGCGGCGAGCGTGTCCTCGTCGGGCACGCGGAACTTGGCCTCGACCTCCATCTCACTCACCACCCAGCAGCGGCGGCGTGAGAAGCCACGCGAGCACTCCCCGTTTGAGCGACCCGTCGGGCAGGTCGACCCGGGCGAGGCCGCCCTTCTTCATGACCACCTCGCCGCCGCCGATGAGGGCCGACACGGTGGCGCTGAACTCCGGCTCGTGGCCCACGACCATGAGCTGCTCGGCCTCCGGGTGCGCCGCGGCGATCCTGCCCAGGGCCCGCACGTTGAAGCCGTGCGCCAGGCTGTCGTCCTCCACGAGCCGCTCGCCGAGACCCAGCGCTTCGGCGACGATCTCGGCGGTGCGTCGCGCGCGCACCAGGGGGCTGGTGACGATCACGTCGGGCGCGAGGCCGAGCCCCTTCAGGGCTGTCGCCTCGCGCCGCATCGCCTCCTCGCCCTCCGGCGTGAGCGGCCGCAGCGCGTCGTCCTGGTCCCAGCCGGCCCGCGCCGCGGCCTTGCCGTGGCGCAGGAGGTAGACGCGCTTCACGCTCCCGCCTCCTCGAGGCAGGCGCGGTCCCGGGCCTGCGCCACGAACCACTCCTGGGCGTTGAGCGGCGCCTCGCCGTCGGCCGGCCACACGTGCTCCCAGGTGCCGTCCGGGTGCAGCACCCGCGTCTTCTGGTTGTCGGCGAGGTACGTCGCCAGGACCTCGTCGCGCAGGCGCCTGCGGATGCCGGCGTCGAGCACCGGGAACAGGATCTCGACGCGACGGTTCAGGTTGCGCGGCATCAGGTCGGCGCTGCCCAGCAGGATCTCCTCGTCGCCGCCGTTGCGGAAGTAGTAGATGCGGCTGTGCTCCAGGAAGCGGCCCACGATGCTGCGCACGCGTGATGTTGTCGCTGACACCGGGGACGCCGGGCCGCAGGCAGCACATGCCGCGCACGATGCAGGTCGACCTTGACGCCGGCCTGCGAGGCCGCGGTACAGCCGGCGGATCATCGGCTTGTCGACCAGCGAGTTCATCTTGAAGATGAGGTGCGCCTCGTCGCCCCGGCGCGCGTGCTCGATCTCGCGGTCGATGCGCGCCTCGATGCCGCTGGCGCAGGTTCACCGGGCGCCACCAGAAGCTTGCGGTACTCGCTGCTGACGCCGTACCCGGTGAGGTAGTTGAAGACCTCGGCCGCGTCGGCGCCGATCTCGTCGTCGCCGTGAGGTAGCCCAGGTCGGTGTACTGCTTGGTGGTGACGCTGTTGTAGTTGCCGGTGCCCAGGTGCACGTAGCGCCGGATGCGGTCGCCCTCGCGGCGCACGACCAGAGCGACCTTGCAGTGGGTCTTCAGGCCGATGAGGCCGTAGACCACGTGCACGCCCTCGCGCTCCAGCGCCTTGCGCCCAGCCGATGTTGCTCTCCTCGTCGAAGCGCGCCTTGAGCTCGACCAGCACGGCGACCTGCTTGCCGTTGGCGGCGGCCTCCATGCAGCGCCTCGACCACCGGCGCGTTGCGGCCCACGCGGTACAGCGTCTGCTTGATGGCCAGCACGTCGGGGTCGTCGGCGGCCGGCGCGCATGAGCTCCACCACGGGCTCGAACGAGTCGTACGGGTGGTGCAGCAGGATGTCGCGCTGGCGGATGGCGGCGAAGATGTCGCTGCCCTCGACGCCGTCGAGCGACGGGCGGCACCGCCTGGACCAGGGGGGCGTACTTGAGGTCGGGACGATCGGCGCTGGCCGCGTCCCACAGGCTGCTCAGCCCGAGCGGCGACTTGCACCTCGTACAGGTCGCGCGGCGCCGAGCTCCAGGTTCTCGCTGAGGATGCCGCGGATGCGCTCCGGCATGGTCTCGTCCACCGTGACGCGGACCACCGAGCCGAAGCGCCGGCGGCGCACGAACGCGCTCGATGGTCTCGAGCAGGTCGTCGGCCTCCAGCTCCTGGATGGCGATCTCGGCGTCGCGCGTGACGCGGAACGGGTAGGACGCGACGATCTCCATGCCGGGGAACAGCGTGTCCGAGGTGGGCGGCGACGATCTGCTCGAGCCACGTGAACCAGGCCTCGGAGGCGCCGGCCGGCAGCGACGCCGCCTCCGGCGCCCCTCGGCGCCCTCCGGCGCCGCCACCGGCACGAGCCGCGGCAGCGACTGCGGCACCTTGACGCGCGCGAAGCGCTCCTCGCCGCTCTGGTCGCGGATGAGCACGGCGAGGTTGTGGCTCAGGTTGGAGATGTGCGGGAACGGCCGGCCCGGGTCGAAGGCGAGCGGCGTGAGCACCGGGAAGACCTGCGTCGCGGTAGTACTCGTCCAGCGCCGCGCGCTGGTCGGCGGCGAGCTGCTCGTAGTCGAGGATGTGCACGCCGGCCGCATCGAGCTCGGGCAGCAGCTCGGCGAAGCAGCGCCTGGCGTCCTTCATGATGCCCCAGGCGCGCTCCTGCAGGATGGGCAGAAGCTGCTGCGGCGTGTGGCCGTCGGCAGAGACCTCCGTGACGCCGGCGTCCACCTGCTGCCGCAGCCCGGCGATGCGGACCATGAAGAACTCGCCGAGGATGGAGCCCACGATGCCGACGAACTTCACGCGCTCGAGCAGCGGGTTGTTCGCGTCGCGCGCCTCGACCAGGACGCGCTCGAAGAAATCGAGCATGCTCAGCTCGCGGTTGATGTAGAGCGACGGGTCCCGCAGGTCCGCATCGGTCTTCCCGGCCGCGAGCGAGTCCGGGAGGAACTCCTCGTACGACGCCTGCGTGGTCTGCTTCAACGCCTGCCGGCCGTGGAACTCGTCGGCGCGAGCGCGGTCGCCGCCCTCGTCTGCCACTGCATCCTCCTCTTCGACTGCACTGCTCCGACCCCATGGGTCGGCGCTGCCCGGTCCATCAGTATATGCCCCGGGTCATGCCCCGGGTCGCCCATTCAGTCAGGGTCCAGAACGCGGGCGGCCGGCGGGTTACCGCATGGTAACCCGCCGGCCGCCGTCAGTCATCTCAGAATCCGAGGTTCTCGACCCGGTCCACGCCCGGCACCACGTTCTTGAGATGTCGCTCCACGCCGTTGGTGAGCGTGAGTTGCGACATCGGACAGCCGGCGCACGCGCCCTGGAGGCGTACCTGCACCACGCCGTCGACCACGTCGACGAGCTCGATGTCGCCGCCGTCGGCCTGCAGGGCCGGGCGGATGTCGCCCAGGGCCTGCTCGACTTGCGTCTTGAGTTCAGTCATCTGCTGGATCACCTCCTCGCCGTGTGCTGGCGGCCGGTCATGCCGGGCGTAGCTCGCCGTCTGTCGGCAAGGGCCGCGAAGGTCGTCGTCTCCAGCTCCTCCGCGAGGAGCCGCTCGACACCGCTCCAGAACTCGTGGGTGTCACACATCTCGTCGCCGCACGGCTCCACGCGTTGCCGGCAGCGACAGAGCAGGATGGGGCCTTCCACCGCTTCGTACACGTCGCGCACCGTGATGCGCGCGGCCGGGCGGGCGAGCATCACCCCGCCCTGGTGGCCGCGCTGGGTGCGCACCAGGTCGGCGCGCGCCAGGTCCTGGATGACCTTGGCGAGGCGCGCGCCCGGGATGGCCTGCGCCGTGGCGATGTCACAGGTGTGGACTACCTCGCCGGGCTCGCGGCACGCCAGCTCATAGACGGCGCGGACCGCGTAGTCGGCTTGTGTGGAAAGCTTCACAAGCCCTTTCTACACGAATCGGACAACAATGTCCACTTTGGATGCCCGCGCCGCCGGGACGAGGCGCGCTCCGCCGGTCAGACCTCGTCCCAGGCGAACACGAGGTTGGCGTGGTGGGCATGAAGGTAGGTCTCGTCCAGCTCCACGTCCTCGCCGAGGAACCGTGCGGCCGGCAGCTCCAGCTCGCCGCGGCCCACGCCCCGCGCCTTGGCCGCGGCGACGGCCTCGTAGACGCCGCTCACGTAACGCTCGTTGGCGTCGATGATCAGCTTGCTCATCGCCGGCCCGTGCGCCGGCACCACCCGCTCCACGGGCAGCTGCTTGAGCCGGCGAAGCGTCGTCACCCACGCCGTCCCGCCCCTCGCGCTGCGAGAAGCTGGGCAGCGGCCACTCAACGGTGTCGCCGGCAAGCAGGACGCGCGCCTTCTCCAGGTACACGACCAGCGAGTCCTCGGTGTGGCCCGGCGTGTGCAGCAGGTTCACGTTCTCCGCCTCATCGGCGTAGAGCAGGCGGTCGCCGAAGGTGATGGTGGGCAACGGCACGCCTTCGGGCGGCTCCAGCGGGATGGTCTCGAAGCCGCTCAGGCTCTGAGCCGTGATGAGGCGCGGGCAGCCGCGCTGGGCGACGATGTCGACGTCGCGAAAGGCGGCGTTGCCGTAGACGTGGTCCCAGTGGTGGTGCGTGTTGACCACGACCATGCGCCGGTCGCCGCCCCGCTCACGCAACAGGTCCAGCGCGGGCTGCATGTCCTGGGGTCGCATGAGCGTGTCGACCACGAAGGCGCGACTCGCCGTGAGCACCACGGCGCTGAGCGTCGGGAACCCTTCGGCGACGATGCGGTGCACCCAGATGTCGCGGGCCAGCTGCTCCACGCGTCCTCCTCCTCCAGCTCTGCCCGGGTCGCCCTCGGGCGTCGCCGTTTCAGCTTACGTCGACGATGTGCTCCGGCGCACGCGTGAGGGCGGTGATGCCCTCACGCTCCGACCAGCCATGTGTTCTCGACGCCGACGGCGCCGAGGCCCGGCAGCACGAACTTGGGCTCGAGGGCGAACACCATGCCCGCCTCGAGCTCGAGGTCGCTGCCCGTGAGCACGGGCAGCTCGTCGAGCTCGAGGCCCGACGCCGTGCCCGATGAAGCGCACCTGGCCGGGCCCGTGGCCCATGAAGTGCGCGGCCAGACCCTCGGCCGCGGCCGTCGCGAGGGCCCGCTCGTACAGGGCGCGGCAGGTCACGCCGGGCCGGGCCGCGCCCGCCACGGCCTGCTGCACGCGAAGGGCCGCCTCGTGGGCGCGCACCAGCGCGCCGGGCAGCGGCCCGATCGTGAAGGTGCGCGTGAAGTCGGCGATGTAGCCGTTCCGCACGGGCACGAAGTCGAAGACGACCGGCTCGCCGCGACCGATGGTCCTGAAGCTCACGCCCTGGGCGATCGACGGGCTCAGGCCGGTGCCGCCGAGCGGCGTGTCGAGGTAGGTCGGCGCCGTGCCGCTCACCCCGGTGAGGAGCTGACCGTAGAACATCTCCTGGTTGAAGCCGCGCATGCGGATGAACCCCTCGTGGCCGAGTCGCCGCGCCTGGGCTTCCACCGAGCCGGCGAACTCGACCTCAGTGAGCCCCTCCCGCAGCAGCCCCGGGATGAGGCGGCTCACCTCGTCGGCCACGGCGGCGGCGGCGCGGATGCGCTCCACCTCCCACGGCGACTTGACCGCCCGCTGCCGCACGATGGCCGGGCCGATGTCCTCGAAGTCCGCGTCCGGCAGGCCCTTCTGCAGCCGCCGGAACGCGGTCACAGGCAGTACGTCGAGCTCGGCGCCGACGCGCGACGGCAGGCCGCCATACACGTCGGCGATGAGGCCCGGCAGGTCGCGCGGGCCGGGCAGCTCGACGATGCGCTCCAGCGGCGACTCGCGCCGGGCCCGGGCGGCGAGCTTGCGCACGAACAGGGTCGCCGCCCCTTCCGCCGGCACGTACAGGTACGACTGCTGCACCGTGCCGCTGAAGTAGTAGAGGTCGGCGTTCTGCACGATGAGCGCGGCGTCCAGGCGACGGGCCGCCAGGGTGGCCTGCAGGCCGGCCAGGCGGCCCGTCACCTCCGTCGCGGGCACCAGCGCCGCAGCGGGCTCGACGAGCGGCAGGCCGGCAGCGTCGTCGTCGCGCGGCGAGGTCGTCATGCGGCCACGGGACGCGTCAGAACAGTGGGAACGTCGTGACGCGCCACCAGGTGACGCCCACGAGCACGACGGCGATGGCCGCGATCACCGCGACGTCCGTGCGGTCGAAGCGGCCGCGTACGTCCCGGCGACCACCGAGCATGAGAGCGACCATGGTGACGAGCGCCGCCGATGAGGCCGCCGATGTGGGCCTGCCACGAGATGCCGCCAAAGCCGAACGTGAAGACGAGGTTGATGACCAGCAGGAAGATCATCTGGTTGAGCAGGCCCCGTCGCCATGTGGTCGCGGTCCCGGTTGAGGTACGCATACACGGCCAGCGCGCCGAAGACGCCGTAGATGGCGCCCGACGCGCCGACGGTGACCTGGACGGGCTGGCCCGCGACGAGGATCAGCACGGAGCCGGCGAGGCCCGAGATGAAGTAGACGGCCAGGAACCGGGCCCGACCCAGGATGGTCTCGAGGAAGTCACCGATGACGAGCAGCGCCCACATGTTGAAGAGGATGTGGATGAGGCCGATGTGCAGGAACATGGACGTGAGCATGCGCCAGTACTCGTGCTGGATCGCGACGAGGGCCGGCACCATCGCGCCGAGCCGCACCAGCTCATTGGTGTTGCCGCCGCCGAACAGGCTCGTGGCGCCGGTGACGAGCTCGACGAGGAAGTACACGATGTTGACGGCGAGCAGGACCTTGGTGACGCTGAACCCCTGCGTGCCCAGCATGCCGCCCTGCCAGCGCGAGCGGGTCTGCGCCCGGGTCACGACCCGGGCGCGCGTGCCTCGCGCGCTCTGCTGGCGCACGCATTCGGGACAGCGGAAGCCGACGGGCGCGGGGATCATGCACTCGTGGCAGATGGGGCGGCCGCAGCTCGAGCAGGACACGCCGGTCTCCCTGTCGGGGTGCCGGTAGCAGAATCTGACCTCGAGGTCCTCGGGCATGTGGGTATCGAAGTCCGGCGGCAGATCGGCGCCGGGCTCGTGCGGCGACACGGAGCTCATGAGCCTTTCTCTACCGTGGCCGGGATGGCGTCAAACAGGGCCCGCAGCCAGTCCGGCATCGGCATCGCGCGGCCCGTGTCGCGCTCGACGACGGCGAGCCGCGTCGTGCCCGTGACCAGCAGCAGGCCGTCGCGGGTGATCTCGTACTCGAAGCCGAACGAGGCCGGGCCGACCGATTCGACCCAGAGCGTGACGTCCAGCAGCTCGTCGAGGCACGCCGGGCGCAGGTACTTGAGGCGCGCCTCGACGACGGGCATCAGCACGCCGCGCTCCTCCACATCGCCGATGGGATGCCCGAGGGCGCGCAGCAGCTCCACGCGCGCGACCTCGAAGTAGGTGAGATAGACGCCGTAGTAGACGACGCCGGCGGCGTCCGTCTCGGCGTACCGCACGCGGACCTGCGTGGTGAAACGCGCCGGGGTTGCCGGGGGGGTGCTCATCGCGCGGAAGTCTAGCACGGAACGCGAAGCGGGCGGCCGGGGCGCTGGAAGCGCCCCGGCCGCCCGCCGCTGACCGGCCTCAGGGTGCGAGCCGGTCGGGAGAGAACGCTCGACTCAGGCGAAGGCGACCTCGGCGGCCTCGGCGAAGATGCCGACCGCCACGTCGAAGTCGGCGTCGGTGAGGTTGAGGGCCGGCAACAGGCGGAAGCAGTTGCCGAACGCGCCGGCGCCCATGAGGACCAGACGGCGCTTGATGCACTCGGCGACGAACGCCTTGGCCGCGGCGGCATTGGGCTCCTTGGTGCCCGGCTTGACGCACTCGACCGCCAGCATGAGGCCCTTGCCGCGCACCTCGCCGATGCACGGGTACTTGGCCTGCTGCTCCTGGAAGAACCTGCGGAACTTCTCGCCCTGGCGAGCGGCGTTCTCCAGCATGCCGTCTTCCTGCATCGCCTCGATGGTGGCGACACCGGCCGCGCAGGCCACGGCGTTGCCGCCGTAGGTGCCGCCCATGGAGCCGGGCATGCACTTGTCCCACAGCTCGCCGCGCGCGGCGATGGCGGCCAGCGGATAGCCGGAGGCGATGCCCTTGGCGCTCGTCAGGATGTCCGG
This sequence comes from uncultured Thermoleophilia bacterium, assembly GCA_963707335.1. Taxonomy (GTDB): domain Bacteria; phylum Actinomycetota; class Thermoleophilia; order UBA2241; family UBA2241; genus CAIXSE01. The sequence goes on from CAVPQD010000012.1 coordinate 39,837, forward strand.
CTTGACGCCGTAGTGCTCGTGGCAGAACCACTTGCCCGTCCGGCCCATGCCGGCCTGGATCTCGTCGATGATGAGCAGAGCGCCGATCTCGTCGGCGATGGCTGCGCAGCTCGTGCATGAATTCGGCGGTCGGCACGATGAAGCCGCCCTCGCCCTGGATCGGCTCGACGAGGATGCAGGCCACGTCATCGCCGACGATCTCGGCGCGCAGCACGCGGCGCACGTCCTCGATGGCGTAGGCCGTGGGATCCTCGCCGGCCGGCGTGCGGAACGGATAGCAGTAGCGCGCATGGTAGATGCCGCCCATGAGCGGCTCCATGTGGCCGCGGTAGTGCACGGCCGAGTCGGTGAGCGCCATGGTGAGATGCGTGCGGCCGTGGAAGGCGCCCTGGAACGCGATGATGCCCGGGCGCCGCGTGGCCTGCTTGGCGAGCTTCACGGCGTTCTCGACCGCCTCGGCCCCCGAGTTCGCGAACATGACCTGGTCCATGTCCTCGGGCAGGATCTCCATGAGCTTGTCGGCGAGTTCGAGCATCGGCTGGTGCCGGTACACGCCCATCTGCGCATGCGCGACCTTGGTGGCCTGGTCCTGCACCGCCGCGACGATCCTGGGATGGCAGTGGCCGGTGTTCAGCACGGCGATGCCCATCACGAAGTCGAGCCACTTGTTGCCGTCCGTGTCGGTGACCCAGCTGCCGACGGCCGTCTCCGCGGTCATGGGCGCGAGCGGGCCGACGAAGTGAGGCATGTGGCGCATGTACGCCGGCCTGTCGGTGATGGTGTCCGTCATGGAAGACCTCCGTTGCGTGACCGTACTTCCCAAGAGTGTGCACCCGGCTGCGCCAGGCGTGGCTGCGAAGGGATCAGGACGGCGAGACGACGACCGCGCCGCCGCGGCTGCTCTCCTCCATGGCTCGGGGCTACTGTAGCAGACCCACTCGGCTGGACATGTGCAAAGGCGACACACACAGGACAGGCGGCGCCCCCTGCTTTTGGCCAACGTGTACAAGCGCTGTCGTGTTGACACGGGCGTCTTCCGGAGGGAGAATCGTTACAGTTTTCACAGCGTTCGTTCCGTAACGAACTTGCGTGAATGCTGGGAGCCTGGGGAGGCCGGCGTGGTATCGAGGAAGACCGTCGCGCGGATGAGCCGCTATCGCCGGCTGCTCATCGACCTCCGCGACAGCGGCGTCCGCAGCATCTACTCCCATCAGCTCGCCCGCAACGCCGTGGTCAGCGCCGCCCAGGTGCGTCGCGACCTGATGGTCATCGGCTACTCGGGAAGCCCGAACAAGGGCTACGACGTCGATGCGTGCATCGACAGCATCTGCGCCTTCCTGGACGGGCCCGTGCGCCAGGACGTGGCCCTGGTGGGCGTCGGCAATCTGGGCCGCGCGGTACTGGCGCACTTCGCCGACAAGAGTAGTCCGTCCGTGGCCATCGTGGCCGCCTTCGACACCGATCCCGACCTGGCGGACCACACCGTGCACGGCTGCCGCTGCTTCGCCGCCGACCAGATGGAGGAGATCGTGCGGGACCTGGGCGTGGACATCGTCGTGCTCACCGTGCCCGCCGAGAGCGCGCAGGGCGTCGCCGACACGCTCGTGCGCGCGGGTGTGAAGAGTCTCATCAGCTTCGCCCCCACACCCCTCCATCTGCCCAACGACATCTTCGTGGAGTACATGGACATCACCGGCGCGCTGGAATCCGCCGCCTACTTCGCGCGCCTGGGCGCGCGCAACGGCGACGAGCCGGACGCCAACGGCGACATCGGACCGATCGTGAAGAAACTGGAATCCCTGCTGGCGAGGTCGCAGATGAGACTTGAGGATCTGGCCCACAACATCGGCGCCCGCGTCGTCACGCCCGGCAAGTCGGGCGGCACCGAGGTCGCCAAGATCTACGCGGGCGACCGCGTGAGCGACCTGCTCAACGAGGCGTCGGACAAGACGCTGCTGGTCAGCAACCTGGCCAGCGTCCAGATGCTCCGCGTGGCGGAGCTCATGGACGTGCCCGGCATCTGCTTCGTGAACGGCGTCGAGCCGGACGCCGACGTGGTGGAGCTCGCCAGCCAGAACGGCACGATGCTCATGGTGGCGCCGGCCGGTGTGTTCGAGACCTGCGGGCTCATCTACCAGTATCTGTCGGGAGAGAGCCGCAGCTGACGTGGAACGCTTGGCCTACGACATCCGCGGCAAGGACTTCGGCGGCGCCGGGCACGCCTCGCGCGAGCTCAAGCAGCACCTCAAGCGCATCGGCGCGGAGGCCGACGCCGTGCGACGCGCCATGATCGCCGCCTACGAGGCCGAGATGAACGTGGTGATCCACGCGGACGGCGGCAGCCTGGAGGCCACGGTGAGCGACGGCCAGCTGGACGTGGACGTGGTGGATCGCGGCCCCGGCATCCCGGACATCGAGAAGGCGATGACCGAAGGCTGGTCCACGGCGTCCGCGGAGGCCCGGGCGCTCGGCTTCGGGGCAGGCCTGGGCTTGCCCAACATCGAGCGCAACAGCGACCGCCTGCGGGTCACGTCCACGGTCGGGACGGGCACGCGCGTGAGCTTCTCCATCGAGCTGCGCCCCGCCGCCGCCGAGCGCGGCGCCAGGCCGTCGTCGCTGGGCGTCGTCGCCGAGCTCTGCAAGGACTGCCGTCACTGCCTCGTGGCCTGCCCCACCGCCGCCATCCGCGTGCGCGACGGCAGGCCGTCGGTGCTGCACCACCTGTGCGTGGACTGCACGGCCTGCATCGCCGCCTGCCCCACCGGCGCCCTGACCTTGCTGGACGCCGCCGCCGAGCTGACCTTCGAGCCGGACGGCGTCCTGGCCGTGCCGCCCGCGCTGCTCGCCGGCTTCGGCGGCCGCGCGCCCGCCGACGTGCTGGACGAGGCGCGCCGCCTGGGCTTCGCCGAGGTCACGGCGGTGCACGGCTACGAGGCGGCGCTGCGTGACGCGGTGCTCGCCTGCGCGGCGTCGGACGGGGCGCAGCGACCGGTGATCTCGCCCGTCTGCCCCGCCGTGGTCAACCTGGTCGAGCTCAAGTTCCCGGCTCTCGTGCCCCATCTCGCTCCCCTGGCGTCGCCGTGGGCGGCGCTGCAGCGCGACCTGGCCGGCAGGGACGCCACCTACGTGGTGTCGTGCCCGGCCCAGCGCAGCGAGCTGCTCGCGCAACGGCACACCGAGCAGCGTCACGTCGTCACGGCGCGCCTCGCCGAGGAGGCGCTGCTGGCGCTGCTGGCCGCGCGCGGCCAGAGGCGGGCCGCCACAGCCGCCGGCGGCGCGCCGCGGCCGCAGGCGGACGGCGCGGCCGACGGCCTGCTGCGCGTCACCGGCGTGCCGCACGTGCTCGCCGTGCTCGAGCGCATCGAGGACGGCCTGCTCGCAGACGTCGCCGCGATCGAGCCCTACATCTGCGACGGCGGCTGCTTCGGGTCGCCGCTGCTCGGCCGAGGACGTCAGCGTGGCCACCTGGCGCTGGGCGGCGGCGCCCGTGCCCGGTTCGGGGACGAGCGCCGATCGGGGCCGTGCGTACCGGCCGCGCCCCGGCATCCGCCTCGACGACGACATGGCCGTCGCCATCGCCAAGCTGGCCGAGCTGGACGCCGAGCTGGCGATCCTGCCGGGCCGCGACTGCGGCGCCTGCGGCGCGCCGACCTGCGCGGCCCTGGCCGAAGACATCGTCATGGGGCGCGCCGACCGCGCCTCCTGTCCGTACGTGACGACTGAGGAGGAGAGCGCGTCATGAAGCTCGACGATATCGCCCGCGAGCTCGGTCTGACCGAGCTCACCCCGCCCGCCGCCGACGGCGACGCCGACGTCACCTGCGGCTACGCCTCCGACCTGCTCAGCGACGTGCTCGCCCACGCCCCGGCCGGCGGCGTGCTCGTCACCCTGCAGGTCCACCTGAACGTGATCGCCGTGGCCAGCCACGCCGAGCTCGCCGCTGTCATCTTCGCCGGCGGCCGCCGCCCGGAGGACGAGGTGCTGACCAAGGCCGCCGCCGAAGGGCTCGCGCTGTTCTCGGCCGACGGCCGACACGTTCGACATCGTGGGCCGGCTGTACTCCCTCGGCCTGAAAGGGACCGATGCGTGAAGCGCTGCGCCGCAGACCTGCACGTCCACACGGCGCTGTCGCCGTGCGCGTCAGACGACATGACGCCCCCCGTGATCGTCGCCGTGGCGCTCGCTGAGGGGCTTGAGATGATCGCCGTCTGCGACCACAACACCGCGGGCAACGTCGCCGCCGTGCAGGAAGCCGCGGCGACGGCCGAGCGCGTCGCCGGCGAGCGTCTCGCGGTGCTCGCCGGCATGGAGATCACGACGGCCGAGGAGTGCCACGTGGTCGCCCTCTTCCCCGACGCCGCCGCGGCGGAGGCCGCCGGCGCCGAGGTCGGAGCCGGCCTGCCGCCCGCCGAGGACGGCTACGAGCAGTTCTTCGGCGAGCAGCGCGTGCTCACGGCCGACGGCGACGAGGCCGGCCGCGAGCGGCTGGCGCTCGCCATGGCCACGACGCTCTCCGTGAGCCAGGTCGTGGCGCTCGTGCACCGCCACCGGGGGCTCGCGGTGGCCGCCCACATCGACCGCAGGAGCTTCGGCGTCATCGGCCAGCTCGGCTTCTTCCCGGACGACGCCGGCTTCGACGCCGTCGAGCTGTCCCGTCACGTGGCGCCGGGCTCGGAGCGCGAGGAGGAGTACCGCGGCCTCGCGCTCCCCATCGTGCACTCCTCGGACGCCACTACCCCGCGGACATCGGCGCGGCGCGCACCGACCCTGACCCTGGCCGAGCCGAGCTTCACCGAGCTGGTCCAGGCGCTGCGCGGCGAAGCGGGCCGGAGCGTGTCGCATGCATGACCTGTCCCTCTATCTGCTCGACATCCTCGAGAACTCGGTGCGCGCCGGGGCCCGCGTGATCGCCGTCGGCGTCGCGGCCGACCCGGCCGCCGACCGGCTCGTCATGACCGTCGAGGACGACGGCCCCGGACTGCCCGTGAGCCCGGAGCGGGTGCTCGATCCGTTCTTCACCACCAAGCCGGACAAGAAGACCGGCCTGGGCCTGAGCCTGTTCCGCCAGGCGGCCGAAGGCGCCGGCGGCGACCTGAGCGTGGGCCGGTCGGAGACCCTCGGCGGCGTCGCCGTGCGCGCCGAGATGAGTCTCGGCCACGTCGACAGGCCGCCGCTGGGCGACGTGGCGACGAGCCTGCTGACCATGGTCGCCACGAACCCCGACGTCGAGTTCCGCATCGACCTGACCCACGGCGACGGGACGCGGATCAAGCCTGCCGCGGCAGCGAGCTGCCCGCCAGCGCTACGCGGCGCTCGTCGCCTTCCAGAAGGCAGTACCAGACCACGTGACCACATCCCCGCGAAGCGGATCGCACTCGCAGAACATGGAGGAGAAGCGAATGACTGAACAGGTGAAGTCGTGCGCGTGCTGCGCCGAGGAGCCGACCGAGGAGGAACTCCTCGCGCGCCTCGACGAGGTGATCGGCGAGTACCGGGCAAGCCGGGGGCGCTCATCCCGGTGCTGCAGCTCGCGCAGGGCATCTTCGGCTACCTGCCCGAGGTCGCCCTCAAGCACATCGCCAGGGAGCTGCGCAAGCCGTACAGCGAGGTGGCCGGCGTCGTGGGCTTCTACTCGTTCTTCTCCACCGTGCCGCGCGGCGAGCACCTGGTGCGCGTCTGCCTGGGGACCGCCTGCTACGTGCGCGGCGGCATGCAGGTACTGGAGGCCTTCAAGAAGGAGCTCGGCATCGACGTCGGCGAGACCACCGAGGACCGCGAGTTCTCGCTCGAGGTGGCGCGCTGCTTCGGCGCCTGCGGCCTGGCCCCCGTCATCACCATCGACGACGACGTCCACCACCGCGTCAAGCCCAAGCGCGATCAACGAGATCCTCGCCCAGTACGCCGCCGGAGCCGGTCGGCGGCCGAGAAGGAGCGCCTGACATGGCCGACAAGATCACGAGCCCTGACCGACCTGCAAGGCTCTGGCCGAGAAGGCCAAGGAGCGACATCGACCTGCGCGCCGGCGCGCAAGGACACGCAAGGTCACCGTGCACATGGGCACCTGCGGCATCGCCGCCGGCGCGCGCGACATCGTCGCCGCGTTCATGACCGAGATGGCCGACGCCGAGCGTGACGAACGTCAGCCTCCACCAGACGGGCTGCGCCGGCCTCTGCGAGGAGGAGCCCATGGCCACCGTGACGGCGGCCGACGGCACCATGTACCGCTACGGCCTCCTCGACAAGGACAAGGTGCACACGATCGTCGTCAACCACCTGGTAGGCGGCACGCCCGTCGCGGTCTACCTGATCCAGACCTGAGAGCGAGTGACGCGACTATGACTGACGTGAGAAGTCACGTCCTGGTCTGCACCGGCGGCGGCTGCATCGCCTCGGGTGCGCTCGACGTGAGCCGGCGCCGTGCGCGCCGAACTGGTGACGACGGCGCCTGGCCGACGAGGTCGACGTGATCGAGACCGGCTGTCTCGGCCCCTGCGCCGTCGGCCCCGTGGCGCTCGTCTACCCCGACGGCGTCTTCTACCAGAACATCAAGGTCGACGACGTGCCCGAGATCGTCGAGGAGCACCTCCTCAAGGGCCGCATCGTCGAGCGCCTGGTGAGCCACGCGCCCGGCACCGACAAGACCCAGTCGCCGAGATGAGCGACATCGCGTTCTTCAACCGCCAGGTGAAGATCGTGCTGCGCAACTGCGGGCATCATCGACCCGCTCAAGATCGAGGAGTACATCGCCCGCGAGGGCTACCAGGCGCTGGCCAAGGTGCTCACCGAGATGACGCCCGAGCAGGTCGTCGAGCGAGGTGCTGGCGCAGCGGCCTGCGCGGCCGCGGCGGCGCCGGCTTCCCCACCGGCCTCAAGTGGAAGCTTCGCCCGGCAGACCGGAGTCGGACGTCAAGTACATCCTCTGCAACGCCGACGAGGGCGACCCCGGCGCCTTCATGGACCGCTCGGTGCTGGAGGGCGACCCGCACAGCGTGATCGAGGGCATGGCCATCGGCGCCTACGCCATCGGCGCGACAGCAGGGCTTCGTCTACGTGCGCGCCGAGTACCCGCTGGCCGTCGAGCGCCTGCAGCCACGCCATCGACCAGGCCCGCGAGCTACGGCCTGCTCGGCAAGGACATCATGGGCACCGGCTTCGACTTCGACCTCGAGATCCGCATGGGCTCCGGCGCCTTCGTCTGCGGCGAGGAGACGGCCCTCATGACGCTCCATCGAGGGCAAGCGCGGCGAGCCGCGGCCCCGCCCGCCGTTCCCGGCGCAGTCAAGGGCCTGTGGGACAAGCCCAGCGTGCTCAACAACGTCGAGACCTTCGCCAACATCGCCCCCATCATCCTCAAGGGCGCCGAGTGGTTCGCCAGCACCGGCACCGAGAAGAGCAAGGGCACCAAGGTCTTCGCCCTCGCCGGCGCCATCCAGCACACCGGCCTGGTGGAGGTGCCCGATCGGCATGCCGCTCGGCGAGATCATCTACGAGATCGGCGGCGGCATCCCCGGCGGCAAGGAGTTCAAGGCCGCGCAGCTCGGCGGCCCGTCCGGCGGCTGCATCCCCAAGCAGCACCTCAACGTGCCCGTCGACTACGAGTCGCTGCAGGAGCTCGGCGCCATCATGGGCTCCGGCGGCCTGCATCGTCATGGACGAGGACACCTGCATGGTCGACGTCGCCCGCTTCTTCCTGGACTTCATCCAGGACGAGAGCTGCGGCAAGTGCCCGCCCTGCCGGGTCGGCACCAAGCGCATGCTCGAGATCGTCACCCGCATCTGCAACGGCGAGGGCAAGGAGGGCGACATCGAGCGCTCGATCGACCTGGGCAACATCATCAAGGACACCGCGCTCTGCGGCCTCGGCCAGACGGCGCCCAACCCGGTGCTCTCCACCATCCGCTACTTCCGCCACGAGTACGAGGCCCACATCAAGGACCAGCACTGCGAGGCCGGCGTCTGCTCCGCGCATGTTCACGGCGCCCGTGCACGCAACGCCTGCCCGGCCAGCGTCAACGTGCCCGGCTTCGTCAGCCTCATCGGCGAGAAGCGCTTCGACGAGGCCCTGCGGCTGCACCGCGAGCGCAACCCGCTGGCCAGCATCTGCGGCCGCGTCTGCTTCCACCCCTGCGAGAGCAAGTGCCAGCGCGCCGCGCCTCGACGACGCCGTGGCCATCCGCGACCTGAAGCGCTTCATGGCCGAGCAGGAGACCGAGCCGTCCAGCTGCCCGAGGTCCGCGAGAACGCCGAGAACGCCGACGCGCAAGGTCGCCGTCATCGGCGCCGGCCCGGCCGGCCTCTCCTGCGCCTACTTCCTCGCCCGCCTCGGCTACAAGCCGACCGTCTTCGAGACGGAGCCAGCGGCCGGGCGGCATGCTGGTGCAGGCCATCCCGGCCTACCGGCTGCCGCGTGAGGAGCTCGGCCGCGAGATCAGCATGATCGAGCGCATGGGCGTCGACATCGAGACCGGCAAGGCTCTGGGCCGCGACTTCACCCTGCAAGAGCCTGCAGGGACGAGGGCTACGAGGCCGTGTTCCTCGGCGTCGGCGCCCCGCCGGGCACGGCCTCGGCGTCCCCGGCGAGGACGGCCCCGGCGTGTACCGACGGCCTCACCTTCCTGCGCGAGTACAACGTGCGACGGCACGGCCCCGGTGGGCAAGCAGGTCGCCGTGATCGGCGGCGGCAACTCCGCCATCGACGCCGCCCGCACCGCCCTGCGCCTCGGCGCCGAGCGGTCAACGATCCTCTACCGCCGCCAGCGCGAGCAGATGCCCGCCTGGGCCGAGGAGATCGACGCCGCCGACGAGGAAGGCATCACCGTGCATGCCGCTCGACGCGCCCGAGGAGATCCTGCGCGACGCGGCCGGCAACGTCACCGGCGTGCTGCTGCCAGCAGATGGCGCTGGGCGACTACGACAAGAGCGGCCGTCGCCGTCCGGTGGCCGGCCGCAACCCCGACTTCATCGTGCGAGGCCGACCACGTGATCGCCGCCATCGGCCAGTCGCTCGACGCCGCAGGCCGCTCGTCGGCGACCTGCCGGTCGAGCTGCAACGACGGCTGGTTCAAGACCGACCCGAACACCGGCGCCGACCATCGTCGACTGGGTCTTCGCCGGCGGCGACGCCGTCACCGGCCCGGCCTCCGTGGTCGAGGCCATCGGCGCCGGCGAGCGCGCCGCGGTCGCCATCGACGAGCTACCTCACCGGCGCCAACCACGCCTTCTGGCGCCGCGACATCGCCGTCGACGTGTTCTTCGACCCCGACGCCGACCCGGTGTCCGTGGACGCGCGCACGCCGTCGAGTGCCTGGCCCGTGGCGCAGCGCGTGCACCTTCGACGAGGTCGAGCTGTCGCTGGACCGCGCAGACGGCCTGCGCCGAAGCGAAGCGCTGCCTGCGCTGCGACTACGGCAAGATCCCGGCGACCTCTGCAAGCAAGGAGAGCTGAAGTGATGCCAACCCTGACCATTGACGACATCAAGGTCGAGGTGCCCGAGGGCACCACGTCCTGCAGGCCTGCCGCCAGGCCGGCGCCAAGATCCCCACCCTCTGCTACCTGGAAGACGTCCAGGCCATCGGCGCCTGCCGCGTGTGCCTGGTGGAGGTCGAGGGCGCCAAGACGCTGGTCGCCTCCTGCGCGCAGCCGGCCACCGACGGCATGGTCGTGCAGACCAACTCGCGCCGCGGTGCGCGACGGCCGCCGGACGGTCGTCGAGCTGCTCCTCTCGGAGCACGACGGCGACTGCCAGACCTGCGTCCGCAGCGCCGACTGCGAGCTGCGCAGCCTGGCCGACGACCTCGGCATCGGCGAGATCACGCTACGAGGGCGAGAAGACCCGCAAGATGATCGACGACAGCACGCCGGCCCTCGATCCGCGACACCGGCAAGTGCGTCGCCTGCCGTCGCTGCGTGACGGTGTGCAACGAGATCCAGGGCGTCGGCGCGCCTGTTCGCCCAGGGCCGCGGCTTCACCACGCTCATCGGCCCGGCGTTCGCCAGCAACCTGTCGGACGTCGTCTGCGTGCAGTGCGGCCAGTGCGCCGCGGTCTGCCCCGTGGGCGCCATCACCGAGCAGCGACCAGATCGACCGAGGTCTGGGCCGCGCTCGACGATCCCGACCAAGCACGTCGTCGTGCAGACGGCGCCGGCCATCCGCGCCGCCCTGGGCGAGGGGTTCGGCTACGCGCCCGGCACGCTGGTGACCGGCAAGATGGTCGCCGCCCTGCGCCGCCTCGGCTTCGACGCCGTGTTCGACACCAACTTCACCGCCGACCTCACCATCATGGAGGAGGGCACCGAGCTGCTCACGCGCCTCAAGAAGGCGCTGGTCGACGGCGAGACGGTGGCCCTGCCGCATGTTCACCAGCTGCTCGCCCGGGCTGGATCAACTACATGGAGCACTTCAACCCCGACATGCTGCGCCAACCTGTCCACCTGCAAGTCGCCCGCAGCAGATGTTCGGCGCGCTGGCCAAGACCTACTACGCCGAGAAGCTCGGCATGAAGCCCGAGGACATCGTCGTCGTCTCGGTCATGCCCTGCACGGCCAAGAAGTTCGAGTGCGCCGCGGCCGGAGATGACCGACAGCGGCGTGCGGGACGTCGACATCGTGCTGACCACGCGCGAGCTGGCGCGCATGATCAAGCAGGCCGGCATCGACTTCCGCAGCCTGCCCGACGAGAAGATGGACGCGCCGCTCGGCATCTCCACCGGCGCCGCCGACATCTTCGCCGTCACCGGCGGCGTCATGGAGGCGGCCCTGCGCACGGCCTACGAGATCGTCACCGGCGACGCCGTTCCCCTTCGCCAACCTGCACGTCGACGCCCATCGCAGGGCCTCGACGGCGTCAAGGAAGCCTCGGTCACGATCGACGGGCACCAGTGCCGGACTGGGCGTTCCTCAAGGGCGCCGACCCTCAAGGTGGCCGTGGCGCACGGCCTCGGCAACGCGCAGAAGGTCATCGACCGCGTCAAGAGCGGCGAGGCCGAGCTACCACTTCGTCGAGGTCATGACCTGCCCCGGCGGCTGCATCGGCGGCGGCGGCCAGCCGCGCCTCACCTCCGACGCGGTGCGCGAGGCCGCATCCGCGGCGATCTACGCCGGAGGACGAGGACCGCGAGCTGCGCAAGTCGCCACGAGAACCCCGACGTCTGCAAGCTCTACGAGGAGTACCTCGGGGCGCCGCTGCGGCGAGATCTCGCACCACCTGCTGCACACCCACTACTTCGAGAACGACCGCGTCTGAGGCGCGGCGTGACGGTGACCCGGCGGGCCGCTGGCCCGTCGCGGAAGCGGCCCCGGGCGACCGGGGCCGCTTCCGGGGTCACGGGAGACGAGACGCTATACTTGGACGACAGATGACCGGTGACAAGGCCCTCATACTCCTGGTCGACGACGACTACGACTTCCTCGAGATGAACCGCTTCATCCTGGAGGGCGCCGGCTACCGGGTCGTCACCGCCACCAACCCCTCCGAGGCGATGCAGCGCATCGCGGCCGAGAGTAGCCGGACCTCATCATCACCGACCTCATGATGACCAGTGTCGACGCCGGCTTCTCCTTCGCGCCGCGCTCAAGGACGACCCGCGCACCGCGGCGGTGCCCATCATCATCTCGACCTCGGTGAGCAGCCAGCTCGGGCCTGGACTTCAGGCCCGACTCCGCGGACGACCTGCGCAAGATGCAGGTCGACGCCTACTTCGACAAACCCCTCGATGCGCCGGCTCTGCTGGCCAAGGTCGAGGAGCTCCTATCTCAGGCCGTCTGAACCGGCGCCCGCGCCGCTGACACGCATATGAACGAGGACCGCGTCCCCCACCTCCAGCTCGTGACCACCATCGGCGAACGCTGCCGCCTGTGCTACACCTGCGTGCGCGAGTGTCCCGCCAAGGCCATCCAGGTCCTGGACGGCCAGGCGAGCGTCATCCAGACCCGCTGCATCGGCTGCGGCAACTGCGTCACCGTCTGCAGCCAGAACGCCAAGCAGGTGCTGAGCGCCATCGAGGACGCGGAGGCCCTGCTCGCCGGCCCCGCGCCGGTCGCGGCCATCGTGGCGCCGAGCTACCCGGCCGAGTTCAAGGAGACGGGCACGGCCGGCCTCGTCGCGGCGCTGCGCGCGCTCGGGTTCGCCTCCGTGCACGAGGTCGCCTTCGGCGCCGATCTGGTGGCCGCCGAGTACACGCCGCCTGCTCGACGGAGAGCGACGGCCGCTAGATGGCCACCACCTGCCCGGCCGTCGTCAGCTACGTGCGCAAGTACCACCCCGACCTGCTCGACCGGCTGGCGCCGATCGTCTCGCCCATGCTCGCCGTCGCCCGCGTGCTGCACGCCAGACACGGGCGCCGACCTCAAGGTCGTGTTCGTCGGGCCCTGCATCGCCAAGAAGGGCGAGATGCGCTACGAGCAGTTCGACGGGCGAGGTGCGACGCGGCCCTCACCTACGTCGAGCTGCGCGACGATGCTGGAGGCGCGGGGCATCGCCCTGGACGGCGACGCGGCGACGACGACTTCGACCCGCCGCACGGCAGCCTCGGCGCCCTCTTCCCCATCACCGCGCGGCATGCTGCAGGCCGCCGACCTCAGCGAGGACCTGCTCACCGGCGACATCGTGAGCGCCGACGGCCGCGGCAACCTCGTCGAGGCCATCGCCGACTTCGAGGACGGCTCCACCGAGGCTCGCCTGCTGGACATCCTGTGCTGCGAGGGCTGCATCATGGGCGCCGGGTTCAGCTGCGAGGACCCGGTGTTCAAGCGCCGCTCGGAGGTGAGCCGCGAGACCCGCGCGCGGCAGGACGGCTTCGACGCAGGCCGCGTGGGACGACGCGATCGAGGAGTTCAAGGACCTCGACCTGTCGCGCACCTTCGCCGTCTACGACCAGCGCTTCGACGACATGCCCACGCCGGAGGAGCTGCGCGAGATCCTGGCCCGCATGAACAAGTCCACGGACGAGGACGAGCTGGACTGCGGCGCCTGCGGCTACGACACCTGCCGCCACCACGCCGTGGCCATCTGGCAGGGCCTGGCCGAGGTGGAGATGTGCCTGCCATACGCCGTCGAGGAGCTGCACAAGACGGTGGACGAGCTGCAGGAGTCGCACCGCTCGCTGGAGAGCACCAAGGAAGCCCTGGTGAAGAGCGAGAAGCTGGCGAGCATGGGTCAGCTGGCGGCCGGCATCGCCCACGAGGTCAACAACCCGCTCGGCATCCTGCTGCTGCACGCCAACCTGCTGCTGGAGGACTGCGAGGACGACCCCGCGGTCGCCGGCGACCTCAAGCTCATCGTGGACCAGGCCAACCGCTGCAAGAAGATCATCTCGGGGCTGCTCAACTTCGCCCGGCAGAGCCGCGTCGTGCGGCAGCCCACCGACCTGCGCGCCCTGGTGGCGGACGTCATCCGCACCGTGCCGATCGAGGAGGCCATCGCGGTCGAGGTGGACGACCGCCTGACCGACCCCGTCGCCGAGCTCGACGCCGACCAGATCGTGCAGGTGCTCACCAACCTGCTGACCAACGCGCAGCACGCCATGCCGGACGGCGGCCGCATCGTCGTCACGCTGGACGGCACCGCGGACGACGTGGTCATCACGGTGTCCGACACCGGCTGCGGCATCCCCGACGAGAACCTGGACAAGCTCTTCAGCCCGTTCTTCACCACCAAGCAGGTGGGCAAGGGCACGGGCCTCGGACTCGCCGTGACCCACGGCATCGTCAAGATGCACCGCGGCCAGATCAGCGTGGAGTCCAACGCGGACCCGGACAGCGGGCCCGACGCAGCACCACGTTCACCATCGTCCTGCCGCGCTACGAGACGGAGCTCACACCGCCCGCCAGCCTGCAGGAGATCACGGGGAGCTGAGCAGATGAGCGCCGACGTCCTCGCCCACGAGACCCTGATGGACCCCCAGCAGGCGACCCTGCACGTCGTCATGGTGGACGACGAGGAGGCCTCTGTGCCTGGGCGTGCGGCGCATCATCGAGAAGTACAAGGTGCACGTGGCCGATGTGCTCGTGGACGCCTCCTACAGCTTCAGGTACTTCACGAGCGGCGAGGACTTCCTGGCCTACCTGGCGGAGGGCGGCGAGGTCGACCTGCTGCTCCTCGACCTCAAGCTGCCCGGCGTGGGCGGCATGGACGTGCTGGACGCGCTCAAGGCGCAGGGGCGCGAGGTGCTCACCATCATGATCACCGCCTACGCGACCTTCGAGACGGCCGTGAAGGCGACCAAGCTGGGCGCCTACGACTTCCTCGCGAAGCCGTTCACGCCGGACGAGCTGCGCTACGCCCTGCGCAAGGCCACGAGCCAGCTCATCCTCAGCAAGCAGGCCCGCAAGCTGGCCGAGGAGAAGCGCCAGGTGCGCTTCAACTTCATCTCCGTGCTGGCGCACGAGCTCAAGGCGCCGCTCAACGCCGTGGAGGGCTACCTCAACATCCTGCGCACCGTCGAAGAGGACCAGAACCTGCAGATGGTCGAACGCAGCATCGTGCGCGTGGACGGCATGAAGAAGCTCATCGGCGACCTGCTCGACCTGACGCGCATCGAGTCGGGACAGCGCGAGCGCGTCATCAAGCGGGTGGACATGGCGCAGCTGGCCAAGGCGTCGATGGAGCTCTTCGCCGTCGACGCCGACCGGCGCGGCATCGCCATGCGGCTGGAGGCCGACGACGACGTCGAGCTGCTCGCCGACCCGGGCGAGGTGGAGATCGTGCTCAACAACCTCATCTCCAACGCCGTCAAGTACAACCGCGACGGCGGCACCGTCACCGTGAAGCTCAGCCGCAGAGGGCGACACGACACGCATCGCGGTCACGGACACCGGCATAGGCCTCTCGCCCGAGGAAGCCGGCAAGCTGTTCAACGAGTTCACGCGCATCAAGAACGAGCACACCGTCAAGATCCTCGGCAGCGGCCTCGGCCTCTCCACGGTGCGCAAGATCGCCAACATGTACGACGGCGAGGCCGTGGTCGCCAGCGAGCCCGGCGTGGGCAGCACGTTCACCGTGACGCTGCACGACGAGCCGCAGGACGGCCCCATCGACGCGGGTCGCGACGTCGCGGCCGAGGCGGGGACCCCGGCGCCCGCCTCCACCCCCTCCTGACGCACGCGCCGGCTCGCCTGAGCCGGCGGCCGGCGCACCTCCGGCTTCTCTCGACGGCGTTGCTGTGCCATACTAGAGCCGCTCGTGACCTCTTGCACAAAGTGTCGCGACGCGTTAGATGATCAGCGACAAGCCAAGGCCAGTACGGACCGTGGGACCAGTGGAAAAGGCCAGCGCTCATCACCTCGCTTCCTCACTCGCCCACGCTGCGCCCGCGCGCGAGCGCCGGCGTGTCCGAGGGAGAAGCACGACGTGCTGAGGCACTGGAGGGGGCGCGGCGCGAGGCGTCGCGTGATGTCAAGCGAACAAGGGAGACCGTGGTGCCGAAGATCCTGATCATCGACGACGACCCGGACATCGTGGAGGCCGGGCGCCTGGTCCTCGAACGCGAGGGCTACCAGGTGGAGGGCGCGCCCAACCGCGCCGAGGGCATGAAGATGCTCGACGAAGGCAGGCCCGACCTGCTCATCCTCGACGTCATGATGGAAGAGCCGGACGACGGGCTGCGCATGGCGCGGGACATCCGCAAGGCCGGTCACGACCTCCCCATCATCATGCTCACCAGCGTCAACGCGGCCATGGGACTCAACATCGACAAGGACGAAGAGATGGTCCCCGTGGACGAGTTCCAGCCCAAGCCGGTCGAGCCGCAGACGCTGATCGCCAAGGTCCAGAAGCTGCTCGCAAAGGAGAGTTGAACCATATGTCCGCCACTTCCCCGGAGCAGCTCCGCGCCGAGGTGACGGCCCTCGTCGACAGACTCGGGCCCGGTCGGAGTTCTCTCATACCGATCCTCCAAGAAGTCAAGAGCCAGTACCAGGGCGTGGACAGCGAGGCGATGCAGGTCATCGCCGAGGCCCTGGACATCCACCCCGTGGAGGTCCACAGCGTGGCCTCGTTCTACGCCTTCCTGCACGGCGCCCCCGAGGGCCGCTTCGTCTTCCGCCTGTGCGGCACCCTGTCCTGCGAGTTCTCCGGCAAGGACGCCGTCGCCCAGGCGCTCGCCGAGGAGCTCAAGATCGGCTTCGACGAGACCACCGGCGACGGGCTGTTCACGCTCGAGTGGGCGAGCTGCGTCGGCATGTGCGACCAGGGCCCGGCCCTGCTCGTCAACGACCAGATCCACACGCGCGTCACGCCGCAGTCGGTACGCGAGATCGTCGCCTCCTGCCGCATCGCCGCCGCCACGAGGGGGGCCGACGCATGACGAGCGTCATCGAGACCCAGGGCAACGCCCTCACCTACGCCACCATCGAGCCGGAGGCCGGCCTCAAGGCCGCGCTCGCCATCTCCCGCGGCGACATCGTCGACACCGTCAGCGACTCGGCCCTCAAGGGTCGCGGCGGCGCCGGCTTCCCCACCGGCATGAAGTGGAACTTCTGCGCCGCGGAGAAGGCCGACCAGAAGTACATCATCTGCAACGCCGACGAGGGCGAGCCCGGCACCTTCAAGGACCGGGTCATCCTCACCAACTACGCCGACCTCGTGTTCGAGGGCATGACGATCGGCGGCCGCGCCATCGGCGCGACCCTCGGCATCGTGTACCTGCGCGGCGGAGTACCGCTACCTGCGTCCGCACCTCAACGACGTCATCAAGTCGCGCCGCGAGCGCGGCCTGCTCGGCCACGACGTCATGGGCGTCAAGGGCTTCGACTTCGACATCATCACCGCCCTCGGCGCCGGCGCCTACGTCTGCGGCGAGGAGACGGCCCTCATCGAGAGCCTCGAGGGCTTCCGCGGCGAGCCGCGCAACCGCCCGCCGTTCCCGGCGGTGGCGGGACTGCTCAACAACCCCACCGTCGTCAACAACGTGGAGACGCTCGCCAGCGTGGCCTGCATCTTCGCCAAGGGCGCGGAGTGGTTCAAGGGCTTCGGCACGGACAAGTCCACCGGCTACAAGCTGTTCAGCATCTCCGGCGACTGCGAGCACCCCGGCGTGTACGAGTTCCCCTGGGGCATCACGGTGGCCGAGCTGCTCAAGGAGGTCGGCGGCGAAGGCGCCAAGGCCGTGCAGATCGGCGGGGCCAGCGGCGTGTGCGTCCCGGCCCGCGACTTCGAGCGGCGCCTGGCCTTCGAGGACATCCCCACCGGCGGCTCCGTGATGGTCATCGGGCCGCAGCGGGACATCCTCGACGTGGCCCACAACTTCCTCGAGTTCTTCGTCGAGGAGAGCTGCGGCCAGTGCACGCCGTGCCGTCTCGGCAACGCTCAGATGCTCAAGTGCGTCGAGCTCCTCAAGGAGGGCGCCTGCCCGCCGGAGTTCATGGCCAACGTCAAGGCCCTGGGCGCCACCATGCAGGTCGCGTCCAAGTGCGGCCTCGGGCAGACCAGCCCGAGCGCGTTCCTCTCGATCGTCGACGCGTTCGACGACGAGATCAGCAACCGCGCCGTGAGCGCGTGACGAGAACGAGGGAGTGAAGATGAGCAATCCCACGACCCCGATCCATCGCGCGCCGCTGTCGCAGCAGCACCGGCGCGTGATCACGACGACCAGCCCGGACGCCATCGGCGCCCTGGTGAGCGTCAACATCGACGGCATCGAGGCCAAGGTGCCCTTCGGGACCACCATCCTCGAGGCCGCCAAGAGCGCCGGCATCATGATCCCGACGCTGTGCGATCATCCCGACCTGGACGTCGCCGGCGTGTGCCGTATCTGCGTCGTCGAAGTGGAGGGTCAGCGCACGCTGCAGCCCGCCTGCGCCTATCCCATCACCAACCAGCTGACGGTCAACACACATAGCCGCAAGGTGCGCATGGCGCGCCGCCACGTGCTCGAGCTGCTGCTCGAGCGAGCACTACGGCGAATGCTACAGCTGCGTCCGCAACGGCAACTGCGAGCTGCAGTCCCTGGCCGAGGAGTACGGCATCACCGAGTTCGCCTTCGGTCATCCCGACGAGCCCGTCGCGGAGCCCGACTACTCGAGCTACTCCGTGATGCGCGACATGAACAAGTGCATCCGCTGCCGCCGCTGCGTGCGCACCTGCATCGACCTGCAGGAAGTGGGCGTGCTGGAGGCGGCGGGCCGCAGCGACCAGACCACCATCGTCACCTTCGACGACCTGCCCCTGGGCGACGTGGTCTGCATCAACTGCGGCCAGTGCGTCAACCGCTGCCCCACGGGCGCCCTGTACGCCAAGGACGAGACCGACGCCGTGTGGGCCGCCATCGACGACCCGGACAAGCACGTCGTCATCCAGACGGCTCCTGCGCCGCGCGCCGCCATGGGCGAGCTCTTCGGCCTCGAGCCCGGTACGCCGGTCACCTTCGAGATGAACACCGCCCTGCGCAGGGCCGGCTTCGACCGCGTGTTCGACACGAACTTCACCGCCGACCTCACCATCATCGAGGAGGGCACGGAGCTCATCCTGCGCCTCTACAAGGCTCTGGTGGAGAAGGACGCCAGCGTGGCCCTGCCGCAGTTCACGAGCTGTTCGCCGGGCTGGGTCAAGTATCTCGAGCACTTCTATCCCGAGTACCTGCCCAACGCCTCCTCGGCCAAGAGCCCGCAGCAGATGTTCGGCGCGCTCATCAAGACGTACTACGCCGACAAGCTCGGGGTCGACGCCGAGAAGATCGTGAGCGTCGCGCTCATGCCGTGCTCGGCCAAGAAGTTCGAGTGCAACCGGCCTGAGATGCACGACTCCGGCTTCAAGGACGTCGATTTCGGGCTCACCACGCGTGAGCTGGGCAAGATGTTCAAGGAGTCCGGTCTGCACGTGCCGAGCCTGCCCAAGTCGGACTTCGACGACCCGTTCGGCTCCGCCACCGGCTCCGGCGTCATCTTCGGCGCCACCGGCGGCGTGATGGAGGCCGCCCTGCGCACGGTGCTCGAGATGGTCACCGGCGAGAAGGTCGAGAGCATCTACGACGCACGGCGACATCGTCCCCGTGCGCGGCTTCGACGGCGTCAAGTACGCCGAGATCACGGTCGCCGAAGGTCGGCCCCGTGCCGGAGATCGTGGCGCACCTCGTGCCCAATTGGGACTGGCTGAACGGCGCCACGCTGAAGGTCGCGGTCGCCCACGGCACGGCCAACGCCAAGAAGGTCATGGACGACATCAAGGCCGGCGGCCACTTCAGCGAGTGCCATTTCATCGAGTTCATGGCCTGCCCGGGCGGCTGCCTGGGCGGCGGCGGTCAGCCCATCCCGACCAACGCCGAGATCCGGGCGGCCCGCGCCAAGGCCATCTATTCCGAGGACAGCGCTTACGCGGTGCGCAAGTCACACGAGAACCCGGCGGTGCTGCAGACCTACGCGGAGTTCCTCACCGAGGGCCCGTGCGGGCACAAGAGCCACAAGCTCCTGCACACGGAGTACGTGGCCCGCGGCCGGCACATCCCGCAGGATTAGCCGCCGCAGGTGGGCTAACGTGGAGCGGGCCGAAGGCCCTTCGCCACACACTAGCCGCCGCAGGGAAGCCAACGTGGGGACCGCCGCAGGTGGTCCCCACACCGACCACGTGAGGGCGGGCGGGCCGCGCAGCGGCCCGCCCGCCCCATCCCCACCGGGCACGGTCCGTCCGCTTCCACTACACTAGAGAGGTCAGGACACCCAGCCCGGCGGCGCGCCACGCGTCGGCCGCTCCTGCGAGTGAGGTCATGGCAGAAGAGCATCGACAGTCTTCCGGGGTCCGTTACGTCGACCCGTTCCGCGACGCAGGCGCCCTCACGCCCATCGGGCCGGAGGAACGGCGCATCCTGCGCACCGTCAACCAGAAGATCGCGGCGCGGCCGTCGCTGCGCGCCATCGTCGACTATCTCTTCGACAAGACCCAGACGCTTGATCCCCTGCGACCGTCTCGGACTCGCGTTCGTGGACGAGAAGGCCGAGCGCGTCACGAGCTACTACAACAGGGCGTCCTACGACGACCTGCTCATCGACAAGGAGTACTCCGAGCCGCTGCACGGCACGTCGCTGGAGCGCATCATGCTCAGCGGCCAGCCGCGCATCATCGACGACCTCGAGCGCTATCTGGAGCAGCATCCGCGCAGCCACTCGACGAGGCTCCTGGTCGCGAAGGGGTACGCTCCAGCCTCACGTGCCCGCTGAGCGTCGAGGGCCGCATCGTCGGCTTCATGTTCCGCAGCTCCCGGCAGCCGAACACCTACCGCACGCGCCACATCGAGCTGCAGATGGCGATCTCGGAGCGGCTCAGTCAGGCTGTGGAGAAGGCCTGGCGCATCGAGCAGCTCGAGGAGGCCAACAACGCCTACACCGAGATGCTCGGGTTCGTGAGCCACGAGCTCAAGAGCCCTGTGGCCTCGATGGTCACGGACGCGCAGCTGCTCGCCCAGGGTTACCTGGGCGATCTCACGGACGAGCAGCGGGCGAAGCTCGAGAACCTGGCGCGCAAGGGCCAGTACCTGCTGAGTCTCGTGCGCGAGTACCTGGACCTGGCGCGGGTCGAGGGCAGCGACCTCAAGATCGAGCCGCGCTCCCGCGTGGACATCAACAGGGACGTCGTGGCCGAGGCCGTTGAACTGGTGCGGTCCCAGCTCGAGGCGCGCGACATGCGCCTCATCACGGACATGCCGCACGAACCGCTGGTCTGCTGCGACGCGACGCTGCTGCGCATCGTCCTCGTCAACCTGCTGGACAACGCGGTGAAGTACGGCAACGAGCACGGGCAGGTGCGCTTGAGCGCGGAGGTCGCGCCCGGGCGCCGCGGCCAGCCGGAGAAGCTGCGGTGTGCGTCTGGAACGAGGGGCCGGGCTTCCCCGCCTCGGAGCGCAACAAGCTGTTCAAGCGCTTCTCGCGGCTGGACGACCCGGCCCTCAAGGGCAGGCGCGGCACGGGCGTCGGGCTGTACAACTCGTGGCGCATCGTCCAGCTTCACCGCGGCCGCATCACGGCGGAGTCAAAGCAGGGTGAGTGGGCCAAGTTCTGTTTCGAGATACCGGCGGTGGCGGACTGTCCACTGCCTGCCGCAGCGACGACTGGAGCACAGACATGACCACTGGAGTCGCAGAGACAGGGCGCGTTCATCGAAGAGGCGCGCATCGACGAGGCGCTGCAGGCCGCGACCACCAAGGACGCCGGCCGCGTGCGGGAGATCCTCGCCAAGGCCCGCGAGCTCAAGGGCCTGGAGATGGACGAGGTGGCGGTCCTCTGCTCGGTGAGCGACCCGGAACTGCTCGAGCGAGCTGTTCGAGACGGCGCGCGACGTGAAGGACGCCATCTACGGCGCGCGCCTCGTGCTGTTCGCCCCGCTCTACATCTCCAACCTCTGCAGCAACGACTGCCTGTACTGCGCCTTCCGCGTGCGCAACAAGGAGCTCAAGCGGCGCGCTCTGACGCAGGCCGAGATCCGGCACGAGGTCGGAGCTGCTGGTCGACCAGGGACACAAGCGCGTGCTGCTCGTGGCGGGCGAGTCCTATCCGAAGCAGGGCTTCGGCTACGTCCTCGACTCGATCGGCACCATCTACTCGGTCAAGCGCGGCAACGGCGAGATCCGCCGCGTCAACGTCAACGTGGCGCCGCTCTCGGTGGACGACTTCAGGGCGCTCAAGGCCACCGGGATCGGCACCTACCAGCTCTTCCAGGAGACCTACCACCGCGACACCTACAAGGCCGTGCACCTCGGCGGCAGGAAGAGGGACTACGACTGGCGCGTCACCGGCATGCACCGCGCCATGGAGGCCGGCATCGACGACGTCGGCATCGGCGTGCTGTTCGGCCTCTTCGACTGGCGCTTCGAGATCCTGGCCATGCTGCAGCACATCCGTGAGCTCGAGCGCGCCTACGGCGTGGGGCCGCACACCATCAGCATGCCGCGGCTCGAGCCGGCCATCGGCTCCGACATGGCGAGCGAGCCCCCGCATCCGGTGAGCGACATCGACTTCCGCAAGATCGTCGCCATCCTGCGGCTGGCCGTGCCCTACACCGGCATGATCATGAGCACCCGCGAGACGTCCAACCTGCGCCGCGAGACCTTCGCCCTCGGCGTCAGCCAGATCTCCGCCGGCAGCCGCACCAACCCCGGCGGCTACGCGGAGAACGAGAAGTTCGATGCGGCGCAGTTCCAGCTCGGCGACCACCGCTCGCTGGACGAGGTCATCCGGGACGTCGCCGAGCTGGGCTACGTGCCGTCCTTCTGCACCGCCTGCTACCGGCTGGGCCGCACCGGCATGGACTTCATGGACCTCGCCAAGCCCGGCGACATCAAGCACCACTGCGACCCCAACGCCCTGAGCACCTTCCTCGAGTACCTGATCGACTACGGCAGCGAGGACACGAAGGCGGTGGG
>CAVPQD010000013.1:0-33764 GCA_963707335.1 uncultured Thermoleophilia bacterium
ACGGGTGATGCCGCGAACGGCGCCGGCTGCGATAACGGCGCCCGCCCCGCAGCCCTCAGCCGAGGCGGGCGATGAGCTCGCCGCGCACGCTCAGCCGCGATGCGGCTGAGGCCTCGGCGAGCGCTTGCGGCTCCTCGGCGACGAGGCCCACGCGGGCGCGCGCCTTGCCCGTGGGCCGTACGCCCTTCTTGGGCCTGGGCCAGGCACTCACCGTCTTGAGGACGGCCTCGCGGCCGCCCTCGGCGAAGGCGGCGGCCAGCTGGCCCACGACATCGGCATCCGGGCTGGCGGCCGCGATCTCGGCCGCCGCCAGCGCATAGCCGTTGCCGTTGAAGCTGAGCGAGATGCCGCCCCATGCCTTGACCTCGCCGAGGGGCGGCACGTCCGTGATGGAGTCGCCGACGTACATGACCTCGGCGCCGCCGTCGCCCAGGCCGGCGACGATCTCCTGCAGCGCTGCGAGCTTCATGCCGCCGCCCACGGGGTGCACGCCGGCGATGAGCTCGCCGCTCACCGTGCCCGGCAACTGCTCCCAGAAGAGGTCGTCCAGCAGTGCCACCGTCTCCCGGTCGCGCCGCGACAGGTCCTTGGCCGTCGTGGCGTCGTCGGGGATGTCGAGGAGCTCGCGGTCCAGCACGCGCTCCGCCTGCTCGCGCAGCCATGCCTTCTCGTCCGTCCGGCACATCCCAGCCGTCGAGGCGCAGCTCCGTGCAGCGCACGTGCTCCACGGGGAAGCCGGTGAGGTCGCAGAGGGCGTGGATGTACGGCGTGTAGGACGTGGAGATGATGAAGGCCGGCATGAGCTCGCGCACCCTCTGCAGCATCGGGTGCGCGCCCGGGACCATGAGGACGCGCTCGGCGCTGAACTGCTCCACGTCCTCGTCGGTGACCTCGTAGGCCTTGAGGAAGGGCGGCAGCAGGCGCAGTGTGTCGCCGGCGTTGTAGCCGGGCCTGTGCACCACGTCGGCCAGGAAGTCGTCGTAGCGGCTGAGGCGGGCGAAGAAGTCGCCGCCGTCCGGGATGAAGCGCTCCGCGAGCTCCAGGGCGTTGTCGTTGGTGGTGAGCGGTCCCTCGCAGTCCGTGACGAAGATGCGGGTCATCGGCGCGCCAGCTCCTCTTCGACGAGCTCCGTGAGGTCGAGGGGCAGGCGCGCCGACTCGGCGAACACGGCGCCGGCGGCGGTGTTGAGCTGCCCCTGGGTGAACTGGCGCAGGGTCTGGTACAGCAGCGGGATCTCGCGGACCTCGCCGTGCCGCCGGATCTCAGCGAACAGCGGCTCCTGTTCGCCTTCGGCGGCGGCGATCTGAGCCACGCTCATGGTCCGCCGCTTCTCCCGGAACTGCTCCCAGAGCACGTCCCAGTCGCCGCCCGTCAGGTCAAAGCGGAAGAACGACACCACAGGGCCACGGTCCAGCTCCGCGGTGGCGAGATGCATCATCGCGCCCGTCTCGGTCGCCTCCCTGTCGAGCAGCGTCCAGATCACTTCCTGCCATGTACCCCTGGGGCCGTCGGGCAGCGCCGGGTGAAGGTTGAGCAGCACGTAGCGGCGGCACAGGGCCGGGCTGACGATGAGCATGTACCCGGCCATGACGAGCACGTCGAGGCGGAACGGCTTGAGCAGCTCGAAGACCTCCTCGTGGAAGTCGTGGCGCCAGGCCACGCGGCTGAGGCCCTGTTCCTGTGCCGCAGCCCAGCTGGCGGCGCTGCTGTGGGTCACGATGGGGAAGCCGAGGCGCTGGACGAGCTTGAGGAAGCGGTCGCTTTCGTCCGACTCGCCGATCTCGCGGTCGCAGAACACGGCGCCGATGTCCAGGGGAAGCTCGTCGTGCTGGGCGCGGGCGACGACGTCCGCCAGCAGATTGCTGGCCGCCTGGTCGCGCCCCGTGGAGAGCCAGCCGATCCTCATCGCCGGCCTCGGTCGCCGGGCGCCGCCGGTCGCGGACCGCCCCGCCCGGCGTCGTCGCGCCGCACGCCGAGCACTGCGCCCTCGTCCTCGCCGCTCTCCTCGGCGAGCCGCGCGCGCCAGGCCTCGGCGTCCGGGTAAGAGCTGCGCCCCAGCCCGGCGATGCCGCGCGACGCCGCCCAGGCCGCCAAGCGGCCGGCCGACTCGAGGCCGACCTGCTCCTGCATGGCCGCCAGGAAGCCGGCGGCGAACAGGTCGCCGGCGCCGGTGACGTCGACGACCTCGGCCGGGACCGGTGGGACGTACAGGTCGACGCGGTTGCCGACGAGGCGCGCCCCGCGGCCGCCCATCTTGCAGACGACCAGGCCGACCCCGGCCCGCAGCGCGAAGTCGAGCGCTTCCGGCAGGGCCAGGCCGCAGAGCATCTGCAGCTCGTTCTCGGTGGCGAACAGGTAGGCGCAACGCCGCAGTAGCGGCAGGAAGCGCTTGACCCCCTTGCGCGCGTAGATCTCACCGGGATCGAAGGCGACCTCGACCTCCTTGGGGAGCCGCTTCATGAACGCCAGCTGTGTCTGCAGCGGCTCGTCGCCGACGAAGCTGGAGAAGTAGGCGAACCGTGTCCGTGGCGTCCGCCGTGGCAGATCGGCGGGCGCGAAGGCGTCGTTGGCGCCCGGCCACACCAGGTTGCGGCGCTCGCCGTCCTCGTCGAGCAGCACGTACACGCGGCCCGTCTCGCCGTCGCGTCGCACCAGCTGCCCGTCGGCCGGGCCGAGCTCCTGCAGCAGGTAGGCGCCGTCCTCATCGCCGCCGACACGACCGAGCATGGCGGCGCGGTAGCCGAGACGGGCCATCGCGAAGACCGTGTTGGCCGCCTGTCCGCCGCCCGACCGCACGGGTGTGACGTGGGCGAGCGCCTCGTCCACAGCCTTGCGCACCGCCGGCTCAAGCAGCTGCTCGGTGCCGGGCGGCCCCAGCTCGTCCCACAGCGGGAAGCTGCGGGGCAGGCGGTAGATGAGATCCAGGTTGAGGGCGCCGCAGCCGATAAGGTCGAGCTGCCTCACAGCACGAGCTCTCCGCTGTAGCGCACGGCGGGCCCGTCGCCGCGCGGCACGACCTCGCCGACCACGCGGGCCTCGTGCCCGCCGCGGGCGATCACATCCAGGGCCCCGGCGACGTGCTCGCCGTCGACGGCGAGCACCATGCCGAGACCGCAGTTGAACGTCTTGAGCAGCTCGGCCTTGCTCACGCCGAGGCCGTGCAGCCAGGCGAACACCGGGTTGGGTTGCCAGCTGCCGAGGTCGAGGGCCGCGGCCAGGTCGCCCGGCACGGCGCGGCCCACGTTGTCCGGGAAACCGCCGCCCGTGATGTGCGCCGCGGCGTGCACGCCGCCGGCGTGGCCGAGGTCGTGCAGCACCGGGCTGTAGATGGCCGTGGGCGTGAGCAGCACGTCGCCCACGCAGGCCGCCGGGTCGTAGCACGGTGCGATGCCGGCGTCGGGGTCGGCGCAGGCGCCGGGCCCGCCGCCCTCGCTCAGGAACTTGCTGTGCACGTCGATGGCGTGCTCCCTGAGGAGGTGCCGGATGAGGCTGAAGCCGTTGGAGTGGACGCCCGACGAGTCGATGCCGATGAGGGCATCACCCGTCGCGACGAGCTGCGGTCCCCACAGCTCGTCGCGCTCCGCGATGCCCACGGCGAAGCCGGCCATGTCGAAGTCGCCGCCCGGGAACTGGCCGGGGTGCTCGGCCGTCTCGCCGCCGAGCAGCACGCACTGCGCCTGCAGGCAGCCCTCGTCGACGCCGGTGACGATGGCGGCGACCTCCTCCGGCACGACCTTGCCGACGACCAGGTAGTCCAGGAAGAAGAGCGGCACGGCGCCGCACGCGGACACGTCGTTGACGCTCATGGCGACTAGGTCGATGCCCACCGTGTCCAGCCTGCCCATGGCCCGCGCGATCTCGATCTTGGTGCCGACGCCGTCGGTGCCGGCGACGAGCACCGGGTCCTTGAGCCGCGGCAGCCGCATGGCGCCGCCAAACCCGCCGAGGCCGCCCAGGACGAGCGGGTTCTTCGTGCTCTTGAGGCGTTCTTTGAGGAGGTCGACGGCGCGGTTGCCCGCCTCCACGTCGACCCCCGCCTGCTTGTACGTGAACTGGTCGTCGGCCATCTGACTCCGTCGCTCCCTGATGAGGCGCGGGACCCCTCCTGCCGCGCACGCCGCCTATTCTACGGCAGGACGGAGGCGCGGCGAAGGGCGGGCGGCACGCGCGTCGTCGCGCCCCCCTACACCTGGGCCGAGAACAGTCGTGCGAAGGAGTTGCGGAAGCGCTGGCGCTTCGGCACCGCGGCGACCTCGGCGAGCGTGATCTCGCGGCATTGCTCAAGGTCGTGGTCGAAGATCTGTTCCAGCTGCAGCGCCTTCTGTTCGTCGTACATCCAGACCATGAGCTCCTTGTGCAGGCGCAGACTGCGGATGTCCATGTTCATGGTGCCGACTGCGCCGAACAGCGAGTCCACGGCGATGGTCTTGGCGTGGAAGAAACCGGCCTCGTACTGGTAGATGCGCGCTCCCGCCTTGAGCAGCGGCTCGTAGTAGGTCTGGGCGGCCCAGAACGGCAGCTTCTTGTCGATCTTGCCGGTCATCATGAACTTCACGTCCACGCCGCGCAGCGCCGCGTTCATGATGGTCTCGAACATCGCCTCGTCGGGGACGAAGTAGGGAGACTGGATGCGCAGGGTGCGTCGCGCGCTGCCGATGGCGACCATGTGCGCCCTGCGGCTCGCCTCCCAGACATCCTCGATGCTGTGGGCGACGGTCTGGGTGAGCACGCCGCCGTCCCCCGATCCGTCCGGCGCCGGCAGGTACTCGTCGCGCAGCAGGTCGTCGTGCTCGTCCTCGAACCAGCGCATGGCGAACAGCTTCTGCAGTTCTGCGACCGCCTGTCCCGTGTAGCGCATGTGGGTGTCGCGCCAGGTGGCGAAGCGCTCGCCGCCGTCGATGTACTCCTGACCCATGTTCATGCCGCCGGTGTAGCCGATCTCGGCGTCGATGACGACGATCTTGCGGTGGTTGCGGTAGTTGAGCTTCATGGCGTTGGTCACGTCCGCGCTCACCGCGGCGCCCGCGGCCGCCAGCTGCTTGAGCTCGTCCTTCTTGAACGAGATGCAGCCCACGTAGTCGTACATGATGCGGACCTCGACGCCGGCGGCGATACGGTCGAGCAGGATCTGCGTGATCTCGGCCGTGAGCTCGTCCTTCTCCCAGATGAAGTACTCGAGGTGGATGAAGCGCTGCGCGGCCGCCAGGTCCTTCTTGAGCTGCGCGAACTTCAGCGCGCCCGCCGGGTAGATCTCGAGCGTCGCCGCCGGCAGGATCCCGGCGCGGTTCTCCTTCTCGATCGTGGAGGAGATGCCGCCGGCGGCGGTGTCGCGGTACTCGCGCTGAAAGCGATCGGCGGCGGCGGCGTTGCGTTCGTAGATGGGCTCCATCTTGGCCACGACCGACTCCATGAAGTCCTCGGTGGAGTGACGCCGCGCCGTGATGATCTTCCAGTCCCTGCCGAAGAACAGGAAGAAGACAAGACCCAGAATGGGGAAGAGCAGCAGCACGAACAGCCACGTGAGCGTTCGCGACGGCTCGCGGTCGTCCATGATGAGCAGCACCGCGACGACCACCCAGTAGACCAGCAGCGGGATGCCGAGCCACCACGGGAGCGGCAGCCGCAGGACGGCGCCGACGGTGGCGCCGAGGACGGCGAGAGTCGTCATCGCTTCAGCTCCTCACTGCCGCCGGTCTAGCGGCGCTTGTGATGTCGCTGCCCGCCCTTGGGCTCGCGGTGTGTACCGTTCTGCGGTGGTGCGTTGCCGCTGCCGCGTCCTGTTCTGGGCACGGGTGATGAGCCACAGCAGCAGGCATGCCACGGCGATGGAGCCGATGAACCCCGCGGGCTTGAACTGGAGCCCGTTGCCGGCAAGCAGGTTGACGATGATGCCGCCAATGAGAGCACCGCCGACGCCGACGATGAAGAGCAGACCCCAGTCCCGCGGATGCTTCTCGCCGCGGACCAGCAGGCTCGCGACCCAGCCGGCGACCATGCCGAGCACGATGAAGCCCATGATGGTGAACATGATCGGCGCGTGTCCTTTCGCGAGTGAGCCGGTTGCCGAGGCATCCTATCCAACCGGCTCACCCGCTGGCCAGCGGATCCGGGCCGGCGTCAGCGGGCGTCGCGGCGCGCCTGGCGGCGACGGTGACGGCGCCACATGAGCGCGAACTGGCCGATCACGAACGCTACGAGCGAGGTCACGAGAAGCATCAGCCACAGCGGCGCGCTGAACGTCCAGAACAGCCAGTCGAACGATACGCTCTCGGTATTCTGCACGATGAACGCGATGAGGCCGATCCCCAGGATGCCGCCGAGCACTCCCCACACCGTCCCCTGCCGCGACTGTCCCTGACCTGTGCCGCCCTGCGTCATGTTGTCCTCCTTGTGGTCGGGCCGATTCAGTCGAGCCACACAGCAATCGTCTGGCCGTCTTGCCTCGGCGGCAGGGCCGAACGAGGCGAGTGGGGCGGAGGGAACGTCGTCTGCTCCGCCCAGTCGACTTGGGACGTAGTCTATCCGCTTCGCGGCATCGAAGAACTCGTCCTCGCCCATTTGGGCCGCTGGCGAGGAAGCGGCCCGGCGTCGGCGTTCGGCGCCGGTCAGTCATCGGGCGGGATCATGTCCTTGCAGGGAGCACCGCACCCCGGCACCCCGCGGGGCTTATCTTATGCGCCTGCCGGCCCAGCGCCACACACGAGGATCGTGCTCCGTCTGCGTACATCGTTGCGACCGAGTTAGGTTGCGCATACTTGGGTAATCGAACCTGTTCGCCGTGTGGCGACAGGACCGCGGAAGGAGTGGCGAACATGGCCGACGAGAGGCTAAAGCGCATCGCGGAATTCATCGAGCCGCTGCGCGTCAGGCCCGGGTCGAAGGTGACGCTGGCCAAGGACTTCGACCCCGGCTACAAGGCGGACTTCGTCAAGAAGAAGGACGGCATCGAGATCCTGAACCGGGGCATCGAGCTGCTCAGCGAGTACCAGGCGCGCCTCGCCGCCCAGGACACCCACGGCGTCCTCGTCGTGCTGCAGGCCCTCGACGCCGCCGGCAAGGACGGGACCATCCGTCACGTGATGAGCGGCGTGAACCCCCAGGGCGTTTCCGTGCACTCCTTCAAGGTGCCCTCCTCCGAGGAGCTCGACCACGATTACCTGTGGCGCTTCGCGAAGAGCTTGCCGCGGCGCGGCGCGATCGGCATCTTCAACCGCTCCTACTACGAGGAGGTCCTCGTGGTGCGCGTACACCCCGAGAACCTCCTCCGACAGCGCCTGCCCAAGGGCGCCCGCGGCAGGGACGTCTGGAAGCGCCGCTACCGCGACATCAACGACTGGGAGCGATACCTCACCGACAACGGCTTCACGGTCGTCAAGCTCTTCCTGAACCTCTCCCGGGAGGAGCAGCGCATCCGCTTCCTGCGGCGCATCGACCTCCCCGATCACAACTGGAAGTTCTCCTCGGCGGACGTCAGCGAACGCGGCTTCTGGGACGCCTACCAGAAGGCCTTCAACGAGATGCTGACGGCGACCAGCACCGACTGGGCGCCGTGGTACGTGATCCCCGCCGACCACAAGTGGTTCGCGCGCATCTGTGCCGGGGCCGTCGTCGCCGACGCCCTCATCGACATCGACCCCCGTTTCCCCAGGGTGACGCCCGAGAAGCGCAAGGAGCTCGGCCAGATCAAGACGGAGCTCGAGGAGCAGGCGCCCAAGGGAGCCGCCCCCGACCCGTTCGCCGCCGGGGCCGCCCAGGGTGAGGCGGCGGCGAAGGCCGGAGACAAGAGCAAGAAGGCGGACAAGACGACGCCAAAGAAGGCGAAGAAGGCCGCCAGGCAGGCGGCAAAGAAAGCGAAGAAGGCCGCGCGGAAGGCAGACAAGAAGGACCGCAAGGAGCACGAGGAAGCTGAGGTCGGCACGCGGGCGGCCGAGGAGATCGCCGATGTCAACCGCACCGAGGTCTTCGAGCGCGACGGATCCAGCGGAGCAGCCGGCCGGGATCGCGCGGCGGAGGAGACGTGATGGCAGAGACAGCCCAGGCGGCGGCGGCGGAGGCGACGACCACGGCGGACCGCTGGTACGCGCTCTCACCGGAGGAGGCCGCGCAAAAGCTCGGCGTGGATCCCGCCACGGGGCTGTCGGCGGCGCAGGCCTCCGAGCTGCTGACGAGGAACGGGCCCAACGTGCTCCCGGAGGAGAAGTCGGAGCCCGGCTGGCGACGCTTCCTCGCGGAGTACCGCGCCTACATGCAGATCATCCTGGTCGTCGCGGCCGTCGTCTCACTCATCATCGGCGAGTGGAGCACGGGCGTGATCCTCATCGCCCTGACCGTGTTCAACGCGGTCGTCGGGCTGCGCCAGGAGGGCAAGGCCGCCAGCGCGATGAACGCCCTCAAGTCGATGATCAAGGAGACGGCTCGCGTGCGCCGCGACGGGGCCGAGGCGGTGATCCCCATCGAGGAGGTCGTCGTCGGCGACATCGTCCTGATCAGCGCCGGCGACGAGGTGCCGGCCGACGGGCGGATCCTCGAGGCGCACTCGCTCGACATCGACGAGTCCGCGCTCACCGGCGAGAGCACGCCGGCGTCGAAGGAGACGGACACGCTGGCCGACACCGACCTGGGCCCCGGCGACCAGACGAACATGGCCTTCATGAACACGCCGGTCACGCACGGCAGCGGCACGCTGATCGTGACGGGCACCGGCGCCGAGGCGCAGGTCGGCAAGATCGCCGGCATGCTGGCGACGACCGCCAAGGAGCAGACGCCGCTCACGAAGCAGCTCAACACGATGAGCCTGTGGATCGGCGCCGCCGCGCTGGGGACGATGATCGTGATGTTCGCCACCGGCATCGCGCGGGGCCAGAGCCTGGATTCGCTCTTCGTGACGGCGATCGCCCTGGCCATCGCGGCGATCCCGACGGCGCTGCCCACGGTGCTGCAGGTGATCCTGTCGATCGGCGCCAAGGACCTCGCCGGGCAGAACGCCATCGTCAAGGACCTCGTGTCGGTCGAGACGCTCGGGTCGACCTCGGCGATCAACTCGGACAAGACCGGGACCCTGACGATGAACCAGGTGACCGTGGTCGAGGTCGTCGACCCCGTCGACCGCTACACGGTCTCCGGCATGGGCTACGGCCTCGAGGGCGAGGTCAAGCACGCAGCCGGGCACCTCGCCCTCCATCGACGACGCCATCCTGCCCTTCGTCATCGCCAACGACGCCACGCTGCAGGACGGCAAGGTCGTGGGCGACCCGACCGAGGGAGCCCTGCTCGTGCATGGCTCACAAGGCCGGGCTGGCCATCGACCCCACGCGAGACCACTACGCGCGGCTGGCGACCCTGCCGTTCGACCCGACCTACAAGCTAATGGCGACGTTCAGCTCCGCCACGGACAAGGCCGGCAAGGCTGTGGTGCGCTGCTTCGTCAAGGGGGCCGCGCCCGCCGTCATCGGCCGGGCGAAGATGGCGCTCTCCGGCGGGGCCAGCGTCCCATGGGACGACGAGCTCGGGAAGAGGGCGGAGGACGCCATCGCGCGCATGGCCGGCGAGGGGCACCGCGTCATGGCCGCCGCGCAGCGCGACCTCGACCCGGCGGCGTTCGATGCCGAGGGTGACCTGCTCGGCTACGTCACAGACCTGCAGATGACGTCGCTCGTCGCGATGGTCGACCCGCCGCGCGAGGAGTCCAAGGCCGCCGTGCGTGATGCGCAGAGCGCGCACATCAGGGTGCGGATGGTCACCGGCGACGACGTGACCACGGGGGCGGCCATCGCCAAGCAGCTGGGCATCCCCGGTGAGTCGATGCTCGGCACGGAGTTCGCCGCTCTCAGCGAGCAGGAGCGGCTGCGGCGCATCGACGACATCGGCGTCGTCGGCCGTGTCGCCCCAGAGCACAAGGTGCTGCTCGCGCAGACCCTCAGGAAGAAGGGCCAGGTGGTGGCCATGACCGGCGACGGCGTGAACGACGCCCCCGCCATCAAGGCCGCCGACATCGGCATCGCCATGGGCACCGGCACAGAGGTCGCCAAGAACGCCGCCCGGATGATCCTCCAGGACGACAACTTCGCCACGATCGTGCACGCCGTGGAGGAGGGTCGCAAGGTCTACGACAACCTCAACAAGTTCATCCGCTTCGTGATGCTGGAGCTCGTCGCCTACGTCATCACGTTCCTCGGGGCCAGCATCCTCAACATCGCGGCGGGCCAGCCCTTCTCGTCCGTCCAGGTCCTGTGGATCAACTTCGTCGTCAACGCTGCGCTGGGCGTGGCCCTGGGCCTCGACAAGGAAGCGCCGGGCCTGATGGAGCTGAAACCCCGTTCCCGCGACACCTCGATCATGAGCACGGGCTTGCTGACCACCGCCGGTCTCGTCGGCCTGTTCATGGCCACGTGCACGCTCGGGCTGATCACCTACGGCACGAACCATTACCACAGCGAGACCGTCGGGACGTCGATGGGGATCACGGCGTTCTCACTGTTCCTTGTCGCGGCAGCGTTCCAGAGCCGCAGCCTGACGGCCTCGGCTCTCTCGACCGAGACCTTCGACAACAAGCACCTCAACCGGACGGCGCTGATCGAGATCGTGATCGCCGTCCTCATCACCCAGATGGATGCGCTGCGCACGTTGCTGGGGACCACGCAGCTCACGCTCGCCCAGTGGTCGCTCGCCCTGCTGCCTGCGGTGGCGCTCTTCTTCCTGTGGGACCTCGGCAAGCTGATCGCCCGACGCAGCGCCCAGAGCTCGTAGGAGTAGCCGCGCCGGAGGGCTACCGACTCGCGGCGGGCGGCGCCGGCGCCGCCCGGCTGTCAGGGGCTGCTCGCGCTGCCGCTCGCGGACGGCTGGGCGCTCGCCGGCAGCGGGTTCACCTGCGCCGGCGGCCCGAGCGAGACGAGCAGCAGCACGGGGAACGTCTGCGGCAGCCGCATGCCGGCGGCCGGGAGCTGTGCGAAGACGGTGCCCTTGGCCTGCGTCTCGCTCGGCGCCTGCAGCGGCACGGGGCGCAGGCCCAGGTCGGTGATCGCCGCCTGCGCCTCATCGCTCGTCATGCCCACCACGTCCGGCACCTTGACGAGCTCCACGCCGATGTCGCCCGGCGGCTTGATGGCGATGGGCGGCCTCGCCGATGCCGAGGGCGTCGGCGTCGGGCTGGACGAGCCCGAGGCCGTCGGGGTTGGCGTCGGGCGTGGGTGTCGGCTTCGCCGCGGGGCCAAGCGAGACGAGGAGGCCGACCGTGCCGCCCTGCTCCACCTTGACGCCGGCCGCCGGCTCCTGGCTGATCACCACGCCCTTGTCGACCTGTGCGCTGAAGGCTTCGGCCACGGTGGCGTCGAGTCCCGTCGCCTTCAGGGTGTCGGTGGCGCTCCTTCTGGGTCTGGCCGACCACGTCGGGCACGGTCACGGTCGTGGCGCCCTTGCCGAGCGACACCGTGATGAGCACCTCGGTGAGCGGCGTGACCGTGGTGCCCGCAGCCGGATCCTGGGCGGCGACGGTGCCCTTGGGCGCCGTGTCGTCGTACGACATCGACCGGCACGGCCTGCAGACCCGACGTCCGCCAGGGCGGCCGTCGCGTCCTGCTGGCTCATCCCCGTCACGTCAGGCACGTCGACCCGGTCGGGCTGGCCGCGGGAGACGAGCAGGCCAACGGACGACCCCGTGTAGGCCTGGTCCCCGCCACCGGGAAGCTGCGCCATGACCTCGTTCTCGGGCGTCTGCGCGTCGTACTGGAACGTCGTGATGGGTTCGAAGCCGGCGGACTTCAACGTGTCCTGCGCGTCGCCGACGGCCAAGCCGGTCACGTCGGGCACCGCAGTGGTGCCAGGTCCCGACGAGACGGTCAGCGCGACCGCCGAGCCGTCGTCGACCTTGACGCCGGCGGCCGGGTCCTGAGCCGTGACGGTGCCGGCCGCCGCGTTCTGGTCGGCCGCCGGCGTGACCTTGCCCACCGTGAGCCCCGCGCCTTCGAGCAGCTGCGTGGCATCGGCCTGGCTCTTGCCGGTGACGTCCGGCACTGTGACGCCGCCGCCCGACAGGAGCAGCCACGCGGCGACGCCGGCGGCGGCCGCGACGACGACGATCAGAACGATGATCCATGTGCGACGCCGCGAGCCGGCCATCGTCGACCCTCCTGTCTGCTGTGACGGGACGAAGGTGCTTTCCTCGCCTGTCCCTATTCGCCGCGCCGGCGGGACAGCCTGCGGACGGCGGTGTGCGAGAGCTCGGGCAGGATCGGCATCACGAGTACCTCTTCTCGACCGTGATCATGATCTTCAAGACCCAAGTCAGGTGCCCAGTTGAGCTGCGACCTGCCGGGTCGATAAGGTTGCGGGGCGACGTCAGGGAGCGCATGGCCACGGGCGGACGCGGCGTCCGCGACCGCCTGACGCAGTTGCGGTTCGCGAGAGGCTTTGAATGACGACATCGACTGCGCAAGAGTCGACTGAAAGCGGGATAGTGCGTCACGTCCCGGGCGTGCGCATGCTCGCGACGTACCAGGCGTCCTGGCTGCGCTTCGACCTGGTGGCTGGCCTCGTCCTGGCGGCGATCCTCGTCCCGCAAGGTCTGGCGTACGCCGAGCTCGCCGGCCTGCCGCCGGTGACCGGCCTGTACACGACGGTCGCCTGCCTCGTCGCGTACGCGTTGCTGGGCCCCTCGCGCGTGCTCGTGCTCGGCCCGGATTCGTCGGTCTCGCCGATGATCCTGGCGGCCATCGTGCCGCTGGCGGCCGGTGGCGATCCCGCCGTCGCCATCACCCTGGCCGGGATGCTCGCGCTGCTCGTCGGCGCTATCGAGATCGGCCTCGGGCTGGGCAAGCTCGGTTTCGTCGCCGACCTGCTGTCCAAGGAGGTCCAGGTCGGCTACATGAACGGCTTGGCGATCACCATCATCGTCGGCCAGCTGCCCAAGCTCTTCGGGTTCTCCACGGACGCCGACAGCTTTCTCGCCGAGATCAAAGCCTTCGTCACCGGGCTGTCCCAGACGAACGGCACGACCCTCGCGGTGGGGCTCGGCACCCTGGCCGTGCTCTTCGGACTGCCGTACCTGACCAAGCGTGTTCCCGCCGTGCTCGTCGCGGTGGTCGGCGCGACCGTCGTCACCGCCGCTCTCGGTCTGCCAAGGAGGGCGTGGCCACAGTGGGCACGCTGCCGCAGGGCCTGCCCGTACCTTCCTTCCCCTGGCCGGGCGCCTCTCAGACGGCGACCCTCACGCTCGCCGCGCTGGGCATCGTGCTGGTCTCCCTGGCGGACACGATCGCCACATCGACGAGCTTCGCCTCGCGGCGTGGCGACGAGGTCGATCCCAACCAGGAGATGATCGGCGTCGGGGCGTCGAACATCGCGGCCGGGTTCTTCCAGGGCTTCGCGATCTCGGTGAGCGGGTCGCGCACCGCCGTGGCCACCCAGGCCGGCGCCAAGACGCAGGTCACCGGTCTCGTGGGGGCAGGCGTCGTCGTCTCGCTGCTCCTCTTCCTGCCCTCGCTGTTCAAGAACCTGCCGTCGGCGGCGCTGGCCGCGGTCGTCATCGCCGCCGCACTCTCCCTGACCGACCTGAGGGCGTTGCGCGCGTACGTCAGGGTACGGCCCACCGCCTTCGCGCTCTCGCTCACGGCGACCTTCGGCGTCGTCTTCTTCGGCGTGCTGCAGGGCATCCTCATCGCCGTCGCGCTCTCCATCTTCCTGTTCTTCCGGCGCAGCTGGTGGCCCGAAGGCGAGGTGCTGGGCTACGACGAGTCGCTGCAGGGGTGGCACGACCTGCGCCGGCATCCGGAGGCCACGCGGACGCCGGGCATCGTCGTGTATCGCTGGGAGGCGCCGCTGTTCTTCGCGAACGCGGGCAGGTTCCGTCAGAGCGTCAGACGTTTCGTGCTGCGCGAGCAGCCCCGCTGGATCGTCCTCGACTGCGGTGCGATCACCGACATCGACGTCACCGCGGCCGACATCATCAAGGACCTGGACCTCGAGCTCAACGCCAAGGGCGTGCACATCGCGTTCGTCGACCTCAGGACGCGGCTCCAGGACCTCGTGCTCCGCTACGGCCTGTTCGAGACGCTCGACCGCGCGCACTTCTACCCATCGATCACACACGCCCTCGAGGCCATCGCCGCGGAAGAGTCGTCTCGCGACTGAACCGGAAGGCGGCAGCGCCGGCGGCTACCGCGGGTCAGCGGCGTGGTGCCAACGTGAGCAGGGGCGGGACCTCACGCAGGCTGTGCACCGTCGCCGCCTGTCCGTAGTCGGTCCCGCTGCGGGTGCGGTCGAGGAAGATCGGGGTGCAGCCGCAGGCGAGCGCCCCGGTGACGTCGGTCGGCAGGTTGCCGACGTAGGCCATCTCGTGCAGGGCGACGCCGAGCGTCGCCGCGAGCCACTCGAACGCGGCGCGGTGCGGCTTGCGCAGGCCGATGTCGACCGACGTGACGAAGCCGTCGAGGTAAGGCGCCAGGCCGGTGCGCTCGAGGTCTGCGTAGATCGTGCGCCGTGGCAGGCCGAAGGGCACGTTGCTGAGCGCGCCCAGGGTGAACCCGGACTGCCTCAGGACGGCGAGCGTCTCGATCGCGTCCGGGTACGCCGCGATACCTCTGCGGAAGAGGCCGAAGCAGGCGTCGACCGTCGTCTCGATGCGTTCGGCGGCACCGCCGCCGATCCGGGCCAGCACGCCGGCCATGATGTCGGCGGCGGAGGTCCGTTCGATGCGAGCGCGCAAGTACTCTCTGTAGCTCGGCACGCTTTGGTGATGGGCGGCGATGTCCGCCTTGGAGCGGTCGACGCCGCAGGCCAGGTAGACCTTGTCGAGGGCGGGTCGTCCCAGTTCGATCCAGCTGAGGGGTGCGTCGCGGTAGTGGTACAACGTCTCGCCGAGGTCGAAGCCGATGGCCGCCGCGGCTATCGGCGTCGCCGTCGTCACCGCGGCGTGGCCTCCCGGCCGCCGGCCGCCGGCTCTGCAGTGAGCGCCGCCGGCCGCCGACCCCGCGCCACGGCGAGCAGCTCTCTCGGACTGTAGCCGCGGGCACGCCGGCGTTCCGCGGCGACCAGCACGTCTTCGGGCACCAGCATCCGCAGGCCGCGGGCGTGGATGCGGAACTCGAGCGGCGTGTCCAGTTCGAGCGCCTCACCGTCGACGCCGGCGAAGGCCTTGCCGCTGCGCGACCGCACCTCGAAGGTCTCGGCGGTGAACTCGTGCAGATGCGGGTCACGGCCGGCCAGCCCGATCGTGGATCGCGTGACCGCGGCCGCGGCCTCCCGGCCGCTCTTGGCGTTGATCGCAAACACGCCGAGCTTGCCGGAGTCCATGCTGCGCCTCTGGGAGAGGTCGAGTGAAGGACCCAGCACGTAGGGGTTGTTCGACACCTGGACGACGAAGGCGTCATCGACCTCGACTCCATCGGGTGTGGTGAACTGCAGGTCGAACGGCTCGGCCTGATGGCTCAGCATCTCGGGGAGCATCTCCCTGGCCGTCTCGAGCTTGGCGTCGCGGTAGGAGTCCTGCTGCACGATCGTCGCGTAGATGCCGAGCGACACGTTGTTGACGAAGAGGCGGTCACCCACGGTGGCGAAGTCGATGAAGCGTTCGACACCGTCGCGAAACGCCGCCATGCCCTTGCGCGGGTCCTCCTTGTCGAACCCCAGGTCCTGGGCGAAGTGGTTCCGCGTCCCCGCCGAGATGCAGACGAACGGGATGCCGTGCTCGTGGGCGATGGAGGCGACGAGGGCCTGGGACCCGTCGCCGCCGGCCATGCCCAGGCAGTCCGCGCCGCGGGCGATGGCGTCGCGGGCCAGCTCGGCGAGGTCGAGGCCCTTGTCGAGGAAGACGACCTCCACGCCCATGTCCTTGGCGATCTCGGCGAGGCCGAACTTGGAGACCTTGCCGCCGCCCGACCACGGATTGCACAGCAACACGGGCTTCCGCGGATGAACGTGTGTCTCACCGCGGAGGCGCTCGAGCTCGCGCAGGTCCGGCGCCAGCGCCGCGCGCGCCGCCACGAGCGCCACGGCCAGCGTCGCAATGACGAGCGCGATCCGCGCACAGCGGACTCTGCGAGCCCTGCACGACCTGGACCAAGGCCACGATGATGACGGCGGCCCCGGCGACCAGGCCCGCGATGCCGACCGCCCGGCGCGGCAGACGCTCGGTGAGGGCCCACCAGCCGCCCGCCGCCGCGATCGCCAGACCGGCGAGGGCCACGATGAGCCAGCCGATATTGTTTGCGACGAAGACGACGAGCTCCACGACCAGCACGGCCGTCGCCAGCATCGCGAGGACGGCGAACGCGCGACGACCAAGCGATGGAGATCCGGGGTCAGACCTCGTCATTCGGGACTCCGTTCAGCT
Organism: uncultured Thermoleophilia bacterium; assembly: GCA_963707335.1. GTDB lineage: Bacteria > Actinomycetota > Thermoleophilia > UBA2241 > UBA2241 > CAIXSE01. Next base: position 16,325 of record CAVPQD010000013.1, read on the forward strand.
CGCTCAACGCAGCACTCCTCCCGTCGGCTCGTCGATGACCAAGCTAGCAGACAGCCGGACGGCGCTGCAAGGAGCGGCGCCGTAAGCCCGCCATCGAGCGCCGATGCGCGGCGACTCCGAGAGGACGCCGCTTCGCAGCCGAGCGAAGGCTCAGGCCCTGGCCGCGAGCCGCGCGACGGCGCGGCCGAGCTCGCTCGACGGCCGCAGCCGCCGCTCTCGTGTCTCAGTGGTGGAAGCCGGCCGCCGAGGCCGCGTCGTGCACGGGCTCGGGCTGCTTCTCCAGGCGCGGCAGCTGCCGCTTCAGGTCCTTGATGAGCAGGTCCGCGACGTCGCGCGTGAAGCCGCGCTTGACGACGACGCGCAGCGCGGCCAGGTCCTCGCGGTTCTTCGGGAACGTGTACGCCGGCAGCTGCCAGCCGCGCTCGCGCATCGCGTTGGACACGTCGAACACCGAGAAGTTGTCGATGTCGTCGCGCATCTTGAAGGCGAACACCGGCAGCTCGTCGCCGCGCGTGAGCAGCTCGAAGGGGCCGAGCTTGTCGATCTCGCCGGCCGTGTAGGTGGCGACGTCGCGCGCGTACTGCTGCACGCTGCGGTAGCCCTCGAAGCCGAGGCGCAGGAAGTTGTAGTACTGGCCGATGACCTGCGCGCCCGGGCCGCGAGAAGCTGAGCGCGAAGGTCGGCATGTCGTCGCCCAGGTAGTTGACCCAGAAGATGAGGTCCTCGGGCAGGGCGTCGGCGTCGCGCCAGATGGCCCAGCCGACGCCCGGGTACACCAGACCGTACTTGTGCCCCGACGTGTTGATGGACTGCACGCGCGGCAGCCGGAAGTCCCACAGGAGGTCGGGGTCGACGAACGGCGCGATGAAGGCGCCCGAGGCGCCGTCCACGTGCACCGGCACGTCGATGCCGGTCCGCTCCTGGTAGGCGTCCAGCGCCTCGCAGATCTCCTTGACCGGCTCGTAGGAGCCGTCGAAGGTGGAGCCGAGGATGGCGACGACGCCGATGGTGTTCTCGTCGCAGCGCTTCACGGCCTCCTCGGCCGACAGGTGCAGCCGGTCGCCTTCCATCGGCACGAGGCGCATCTCCACGTCCCAGTAGTTGGCGAACTTCTCCCAGCACACCTGGACGTTGATGCCCATCACGAGATTGGGCTTGTCCGCGGGCTTGCCCTCGGCCTTGCGCCGCTGCTGCCAGCGGCGCTTGAGGGCGAGGCCGCCCAGCATCGCGGCCTCGCTCGAGCCGATCGTCGAGCAGCCCGTCGCCTTGTCCGGATCCGGCGCGTTCCACAGCCGGCTCAGCATGTTGACGCAGCGCATCTCCAGCTCGGCCGTCTGCGGGTACTCGTCCTTGTCGATCATGTTCTTGTCGGCGCACTCGCCCATGAGGAGCTGCGCCTGCGGGCTCCATCCACGTGGTCACGAAGGTGGCCAGGTTGAGGCGCGAGTTGCCGTCCAGCATGAGCTCGTCGTGGATGATCTGGTAGGCGACGGCCGGCGGCATCTCGCCGGCCGGCAGCTCGTGACGCGGCACGCGGTCGCCCTCGACGGTGAACAGCGGCTCGAATTCGATGTCCTTGTCGGGCAGCCGCGGCCCTTTCGGGTGCTTCAGTGCCATGGGGTCCCTCCGTCAATCAGTGGTCGCATGTCCGTCCGTTCTCTGAGCGCCGTGCGAGCCGAGCAGCGGCCGGCGCCGGTCGGGCCGCCCTCAGGTCTCGGCGGGCAGATCGACAAGGCCCGGGGGCGCGGCGTCCACGAACCCCGGCGGCCCATTCGCGTCGGGCGCCGCCGGGGCGGGCCCCGGCGCCGCCACGGGTCCGAATACCCCGGCCTCTTTGATGCGTGCGTAGGCGTCGATGGTGATCTTCACGAAGGGCGCCGCGAAGACGCCGCCGACGGCGCCGAACAGGATGCCCCCGGCCGTGGTCGCGAACAGCACCACCAGCGGGTGCAGGTCGAGCGCCGAGCCCAGGGCGAACTGCGAGATGAGGGTCTGCAGGAAGCCGTTGGCGACGATGACGACGATCAGCATCGGGAACGGCCATGGACGCACCTCCTGCTCCCCACGCGATGAGCACCGTGAACGCGCCGCTGATGATGGCGCCGAAGTACGGGATGTAGTTTAGGAGCCAGGCGACGATGCCGATGGTGGCGGCCATCGGCACGCCGATGATGAGGGCGCCGACGCCGACCACGACGCCGTTGAACAGGCCGACGATGGTGCTGCCGTAGATGTAGCCGCGGAAGAAGCGCGCGCTGTTGGCGAAGATCCGGTAGGCAACGGGTTGCGGCACGGGAGGCACGTGGCGGGAGGCCCAGTCGCCGATCTCGCGGCCTCGGATCATCACCCACACGCCTATGTTGATGCTGATGAAGATGCCGAAGATGAGGCTGCCGACGTCGCTGATGAGCGTACCAATGCTGCCCGCCGCCCCGCTTGTTGCCTTCTTCGCGGCGCTCTGCACCCCGGACTTGATCTGATCCATCTGGTCCTGGGACAGGCCGGAGCTAAGCTGCTTCTGGATGGAGTCCCACGCCGAACTGAGATTCTGCTGGATGGTCGGTACCTGCTTCACGATGCCGTACAGGATCACGAGTGAGATGAGGATGGCCAACAGGATGCTCAACGCGACCATGAGCAGCGCTGCCATCCATCGCTTGAAGTGGTGTCGGGCGAGCCAATCGACGACGGGCAGAAATGTGCCGCCGAGCAGGACCGCGAAGAGCGCCGCGAGCACAAGCAGTCTCGCCGCCGCTGCCACCGCGAAGACCGCGAGCAGCACGACGCCTATGCCGATGAGGATCCAGCCCCAGCGACCGGCGTCTCTTGCCCAGTCGGGTGGGGCGAAAGCGCTCGCCTTCGCACCGGAGGCGGACTCCTCGGCCAGTCGTCCCTGCGTCCCACGGCCGTCGCCGAAATCCTGAGCGTTCACCAATGGTCCCCCTGTGTCGGCGCGTCGTGGCGCCCGACGTGCGCGCCTGGAGCAGTGGTGCGTGAATAGTAACCCCCCGGTCACCCTAACGCGATAGTAGGTTCCTGTCGCCCATCACCGGGCCGATTTTGGCGCCCGTCACACCTCCGCAAGCACCATGACGATCGTGCCCACCGCCAGGGCGAGGCCGGCGGCGGTGACGACGGTGAGCGCCCACCAATCCAGCGTCATGCGCTCGCCTGTGTCGAGCACCGTCTGGAGCCGTCGGGCACGCAGCAGCGCGTAGGCGATGAGGAAGATGCCGAGCAGGCCGTAGCCCACTCCCAGCAGCGCGTAGCCGATGTGGGAGCTGCCCAGAAGGACCGGGACCAGGCGCCCGACGGCGAGCGACACGCCGATCGCTCCCAGGCCGGTGCGCAGCCAGGCGAGGTAGGTGCGCTCGGCGGCCAGGAGTGTGCGTCGCGGCGCGCTGTCCAGCCCGCTTCGGTCGGCGTCCGACTGGGCTGCCGTTGTGCCGCCGCCACCACCTGCCTCCCGGTCGCTCCCTGCGCCGCTCTTCGGTCGTCACATCCTCCCCCGTCGTCAACAGAAGCCTGTCTTCACGTCAGGACGTTCACGGCGCGGGCGATCACGAGGCCCAGCAGGACCAGCGAGATGGTGGACTGGGCCATCATGGCTATCTTGTTCCACGGGCGCAGCGGCATGGCGTCCGTCGGGCTGAACGCGGTGGCGCAGGTGAAGCCGAGGTAGAGGTAGTCGACGAACCGCGGCCGCCAGTCCTTCGGGGCGAGCTCCGGCGAGAGCTGCTGCGGGAAGGCGAAGTCGGGATGGGCCGGCAGCCCGTGGGCGCGGACGGCCGGCCCGCCGCTGTCGAGCTCCCAGTAGAGCAGGCCGAAGGCGATGCAGTTGGACAGCCAGACGATGCCGCCGGCGGCCAGCAGCGACCCGCCGGAGGCCGTGGCCGATCCGCCCCGGATGAGCTCCGTCGATGAGCTGCGTCGTGCACCACAGCGTCGTCGCGACGAGCAGCGCGATCAGCGTGATGGAGAGCGCGCGCACCGGTCTGGAGCGACGGTCGATCTTGCCCGGGTCGCCGATGATCACGGCGACGAGCAGGACACACTCGACGATCGGCACCCCCCAGCGCGGGCGGACGACGAGGCTGTGTGGCAGGAGGAGCGTCAGCACGATGACGGCGAGGACCGCGGCCGCCATCGGCCAGCGGGCCTCGCCCACCACGGGTTGCACGTTCTCCGACGTCGACGCCTCTTCGACCATGCGCGTGCTCCCTCTCAAGCGGCCGGAATCGTCGGCCACCGCAGGAGGTGGACGAACCAGTCTCCTTCGCGTCACGCATCTTCTTTTGTGCACGCGCCGGCCGTTACCTCGCTTCATGCTCGTCCCTCGCGACGGGCAGGGCGTCGGCCTGTCGCCATTCGACGCGCGCAGGCCTGGGTCGGCGTCACTCGCGCGACAGCATCGCCTGCGCTTCGCGCTCCAGATCGAGGTAGGGCTCGCCGCTCACATCGACTGCGACGCGCTTGATCGTGCCACCGGTGAAGCGGTGCGGCGACTCGCCGGGATAGTCGTCGGTCACGGCCTCGCCGCTGTCGCGTCCTACGCATAGACCCTCGCCGGCAAGCGAGAAGGCGCCCGGCTGGGTCTTGATCCGGCCCTCGCCCACCTTCTTCTCGCCGTAGTAGAGCGACAGGATGCCGGTGGCCACGCCGGGCGGGTCCTCGCCGTCCTTGTCGAACGACGCGGAGAGGATCAGGTCCTCGCCCGTCGGGACATCCTCGGTCGCGTCGATCTTCTGCTCGACGATGCCGACGAAGCTGTTGACGTAGTGCAGGCGGTTCTCCTTGATGTACAGGGCGTGCCCGCCGAAGCGCGCCCCGTGGGCGAACAGCACGCCCTCGGCGCCGGGCGCCGGGATGTCCACCAGAGCCCCGATGGCGTACGACCGGTTCTTGGTGTTGACGGCCTGCTGCTCCGGGACGTCGGCTGTGTCGGGGAAGTAGGTGTACCGGTTGCGCGGCGCCGCGAGCAGGGGCCGCGGCGTCAGGATGATCTCGAGCGGAGAACGGTCGTCGAGCGGGAACGCGCCGTTTCTGCCGGCCTCGGCGAACCACAGGCTCTGGAGCTCCCTGAGCTTGCCCCAGTCCTCCTTGGAGAGATCGTGGAGCTCGGAGCGGTCGACGTCGATGTGGTACAGCTCCCACGTGTCATCGTTGAAGTTGCTCCACCCGGCGACCGTGGGATGGGTGGTCACCGCCTTCCAGCCCTCGTGCCAGATGCCGCGCGAGCCGAGCATCGAGTAGAACTGGGTCTTGCGCGCCCCGTCGGCTGTGGCATCGTCGAAGCTGTAGCGCATGCTCACGCCGTCGAAGTCGCTCTGCACGTGCCCCTTGATGGTCTGCGGGGCTTCGACGCCGAGGCAGTCGAGGACCGTCGGGACGAGGTCGATCGCGTGGTGGTACTGCTCCCTGATCTCGCCCTTCGCCTTCATGCCGGCCGGCCACGAGACGATGCACGGGTCGCTGGTACCGCCGTTGAACTCGTAGCGCTTCCACATCTTGAACGGCGTGTTGAAGGCCATCGCCCAGCCGTTCGCGTAGTGGTTGTAGGTCTTGGGACCGCCGAGCTCGTCGAGCATGGCGAGGGCCGAGTCGAGGTCGTCGGGCATGCCGTTGAACAGCCTGTTCTCGTTCACCGACCCGTTGGGGCCGCCCTCGCCGCTGGCGCCGTTGTCCGACACGAGGATCACGAGTGTGTTCTCGCGCTGGCCGGAGAACTCGAGGAAGTCGAGCAGTCGGCCGATGTGGTGGTCGGCGTGGGCGAGGAAGCCCGCGTAGACCTCGGCCATGCGGGAGAAGAGCTCCTTCTCGCCGTCGGAGAGCGAGTCCCACGGCTTGGTCACGTCCATGAGCGGGAACGGCTTGCCGCTCAGGCCCCGTGCGCGTCTCGGGCGTGCCGATGGGGTTGATCGGCGGGAGTTCGGTGTCGGGCGGCACGAGTCCCATCGTCTTCTGGCGCGCCAGCGTCTCCTCGCGCATCGCCTCGTAGCCTCTGTCGAACTGGCCCTTGAACTTGTCGATCCACTCCTTGGGCGCGTGGTGCGGCGCGTGGCAGGCGCCGGGCGCGTAGTAGAGGAAGAACGGCTTGTCGGGGGCGATCGCCTTGGCGTCCTTGATGAACTCGAGCGCCTTGTCGGTGATGTCGTCGGTGAGGTGGTAGCCCTCCTCCGGCGTCTTGGGCGGGTCCACCGGGTGGTTGTCGTAGACCAGGTCGGGATACCACTGGTTGGTCTCGGCGCCGAGGAAGCCGTACCAGCGCTCGAAGCCGCGCCCGGACGGCCAGTTGCGGCGCGGCGCGGCCAGGTTCATCTCGTCGGTCGGACAGAGGTGCCACTTGCCGACCATGTAGGTGTTCCAGCCCAGCTCGCCGAGGATCTCGGAGAGCATGCCGTTCTCCGGCGGGATGGTGCCGCTGGCGTTGGGGAAGCCGACGGCCGCCTCGGTGATGCAGGCCATCGAGTTGCGCGTGTGGTTGCGGCCCGTGAGCAGGCACGAGCGCGTCGGCGAGCAGAGCGCCGTGGTGTGCCACTGCGTGTAGCGCACGCCGTCGGCGGCGATCTTGTCGATGTTGGGCGTCGGGATCGGGCCGCCGTAGCAGCTCATCGCGGAGAAGCCGACGTCGTCGAGCACGATGTAGACGACGTTGGGCGCCCCATCCGGCGCCTTCGGCGGCTCGAACGGCGCCCAGTCCGGCTTCGAGTCGCGGATGTCGACGTTGATGACGCCCTTGAACGGTTCGCGCATCTCCCACCACTCCTTCGCCCGTGCGAGGCGCACGGTCCGGTCCTCGGGGTACGAACGACCTCATGCATGGCGGGCGGCCCTTCGGTGAGCCCGCCGAGACGCTGTCCGCATGATATGGCGGGGCAACGGCTGAGCGGGCGGGACGGTCATGCGGCCGGCCGGCGCCGGCCTGTCATGGCCGCTCAGCTGCCTGGAGCGTACTCCCGCACGATCTCCGCCGGCGCCCTGTCCGCGCGCAGCAGCTCGCACATCCGCTTCATGGGCGCGTCGATGTGGTGGAAGAAGGCCTTGAAGCCGGGGCAGAGGTAGTTGAGCCCCGGCTCACCGTCCGGCGTGGCGACGAAGCGGTCCTTGGGGCAGCCGCCGTGGCAGGCGAAGCGCACGTCGCACTCCAGGCAGTAGCGCGGCAGCGCTGTCGCGCTTGTCCAGCCCGAACCGCCGCTGCGCCGGCGAGCCGACGAGCTCGACCAGGTGCTGCTCGCCGATGTTCCCGCGCAGGTAGTCCGGCTCGACGAAGTGGTCGCAGGCGTAGACGTCGCCGTTGAACTCCATGGCCAGCGCCGTGCCGCAGGTGGCGGAGTGGACGCAGAGCCCGGCGGCTCGCCGTACCAGTTGGCCAGGGCGACGTCGAACAGCTGCACGTACACCTCGCCGACGTCGCGGCGGACCCACTCCTCGAACACACCGATGAGGAAGGCGCCCCAGCCGTCGCGGTGTCACCGACCGGTCCGTGACCGTGGCGCCGTAGGGCACGCCGTCCTCGGTCGGCCGCTCGACGATGGGGATGAGCTGGATGAACCCGCAGCCGCAGTCGTCGCGCAGGAAGCGGTAGACCTCGGCCGGGGTGCGCGGCGTTGGCGGCGTGCACGGTCGTCAGCGCGTTCCACTCGACGCCGTGCTCGCGCAGGGCCGCGAGACCGCGCATGACCTTGTCGAACGTGGGCCTGCCGGCCTTGTCGCGGCGATAGGCGTCGTGCAGCTCGCGCGGCCCGTCGACGCTGAGGCCGACGAGGAAGCCGTTGTCCGCGAAGAAGCGCGCCCAGTCGCCGTTGATCTTGGTGCCGTTGGTCTGGATGGTGTGCTGGACGGTCATGCCGGGCCGTGCGTATCGCTTCGCCAGCTCCACGGCCCGGCGGAAGAACTCGAGGCCCATGAGCATCGGCTCGCCGCCCTGCCAGGCGATGGTCACCTCGGGCGTGCGGTGGGCATCGATGAGCTCCCGGATGTAGCGCTCCAGGAGTCTCGTCACTCATGCGCGAGCGCGAGCCCGGATACAGCTTCTCCTTCTCCAGGAAGAAGCAGTAGGCGCAGTCGAGGTTGCAGACCGATCCCGTGGGCTTGGCCAGCAGGTGAAAGGCGGGCGGCGCGCCGGCCGGGATGCTCGCCCGGCTCTCCTCTGCCCGCTGCTGCGGTGCGTCGTCCACGCGCTCGTCTCCCTCGTCACCGGGCGGCGGTCGCCGCCCTCGGCTCAGTGTAGCGGAAAGCGACGGGGCGGCATCCGGCCGCCCCGTCGCGTTCGCGTGAACGCGTCGGCGCCCCGGACTACCGTCCCCGCCGCCGCGAACGCCGGTTCATGCCGGCCAGCGAGACCGGCGAGAGCGGCCGGCCGAAGGGGTCGATGAACACGGAGACGAGCTCGCCCTTGGGCGGCAGGCTGCCCTCGAGCATGTCGACCGTGTAGGTGAGCGAGTCGCCCTCGATCTGCGGGTCCTTGAGGACGACGATGGCGTCCTCGGGCGTCTCGTCGCCCTTCTCCACGAAGGAGATCACGGCGTTCGGCGGGTCCTCGGCGAAGCTGTTCTCGCCCACGCCCCACTCCTCGACGAACTGCTTCGTCGTGAGGTGCCCGACGACGCGCTGCGGGCGGTCGGAGAAGTACAGCGTCGCGGGCGAGAGACCGTGGAAGGTCACGCGGTCGCCGTCGGTCGTCATCTCGCGCGCCGTCTGCGCGAACAGGGCCTCGATGTCTTCGAGGGTCTTCTCGATGTCGTCACTCATGGAGCGTCCTTTCGTGGAGCATCGCCGGTCTGGTGACCGCGCGTCACCGTTCGGTTCCCACGCGGCCCTCTTGTCACACCCCGTCAGCTCGTCAGCGTTCGGGCCGCTCTGCCGTCTCGTCGACGTCTCTGCGCACGAGCGGGATGAACTGCACCGCCAGCCCCGTGGGCCTCTTTTCGACGATGGCCACCGTCGGGCCGTCGTCCTCGTCATCCGGTGAACCGGCCGTGCCCGGGTTCAGGAACAGCGTGTCGTCGACCCATGCGGCCGCGGCGACGTGGTCGTGGCCGTAGATCACGAGGTCGGGCGCCGCACCCTCGGGGCCAGTTGCGATCCTTCCGGTGGCCAGGCGCTTCAGGAGGCGTTTGCGTTTGTGGCCGACGACGAAGCGCACGCCGGCCACGTCGCCCGCCACCTCACGCGGCAGCCCGGCCGCCAGCTCGCCGGTGTCCATGTTGCCCGCCACGGCGGTCACGGGAGCGACCGTCCCGAGCGAGGTCAGTATCCCGGGGTCGACGATGTCGCCGGCGTGGATGATGTGAGTCACGCCGGCGAAGATCTCGAGCACGACGGGGTCGAGATAGCCGTGGTTGTCACTGATGACGCCGATGCGCACGTCGGCTCGCGCCGAGACCGGCGCGCCTTCGGCCTGTGCGGCCTCCGCGGAGGCGCTGCCGACACTTCGCCGGGGCTTGTCTGCCTTCTGTCCTTTGGCCGCTCCGCGAGATGCGGACCCGCCTTGTGAAGGCGGCGGCGCGGCCGGTTTCCGGGCGGGGCGCGGTCGCGCAGGGTCGTCCGCGCCCTGAGCGGCGATGAGCGATCCGGATCGCCGGTCGAGCGGTCGCACGCGGATCGCGCTCGCCTGTCGTCTGAGAACGAACGATGCGTCCGATGGTGGTGACGGCGGCTGGCCGCCGGATCGATGATCGTGCATCGCTTCGCCTCTCAACATAGCCTTCTCGACCGTACCTGGAGCGTGGAATCATCGGGCGCGCCCGCCGTGTCCGACTACTGCTGGTCGCGCTCCGTCCTGAGTGTTCCCATCCGGCCCTGCGCCGCGGCCGAACCGCTCCGTCCCCCGCCCGGCCCGCGAAGGATCCAGGCGAAGCCCACGGCGATGAGCGCTCCCGCGATCGGCCCGACGACGTAGGCCCAGTAGTTCGTGAAGTCGAGCAGCGCCATGTCTGGGCCGAACGACCGCGCCGGGTTCATCGAGGCGCCGCTGATGGGGCTCGACCAGAGGCCGGCGAGGATGATGTAGCCGCCGACGCCTATGGCGCCGAAGACGCCCACGTTCTGGGCGCCCGACGCGGTCCCGAGGATGACGCTGACCAGACCGACCGTCAGGATCAGCTCCATGAACATCGCCTGGGTCGCGCTGATCCCGGGGCCGGGCTCGGTCGCGCCGAGCATCCCGAGCTTGCCCAGGAGCGCCCACAGGAAGAGACAGGCCAGCGTCGCGCCCAGCAGCTGCACGATGATGTAGCCGGGCACGCGTCGCCAGGGGAAGTCGCCGCGGGCCGCGAAGGCGATGCTGACGGCGGGGTTGAGGTGCGCCCCCGAGACGGCGCCCATGAAGAGGATGATGGCCATCACCATGAGGCCCGGGGCCGTCACCGCAGCGGTGCGACTGATGGCGCCGTCGGACTGCGCGTTGACGACGGCTCCGCCGGCCCCGACGAGGACCAGGAAGAAGGTGCCGAGCAACTCGGAGAACAGGCGGCGCCACTCGTGGGCCGGGTCGTCGAAGTCCCAGGCCTTGCCGAACTCGAGCTCCAGGAGCGCACGACCCCTTCTCAGGCCCTGCTCCGCACCACCCGCGGCCCGGGTGCCCTCCGCCTTCTGCTCTGCCATGTCAACCTCTCTCTCGTCGAACGCGATCCGGCACATCGTCACGACATTCTTCGCCGCAGACGGGTCTTCAACCCGTTTAGTACGTGTGCTGTCGCTGTCGCGTCGTCAGGCGGGGCCATCGTCACGACATCGTCGCCGCAGGGCACCGGCACCGAGTCGTACGTCTCAGCTAGCCGTCTTCTGGGCTTCCGCGATTTGTTTGTCGAGGTCCTTGCCGTCCATCGCCAGCTGCTTCTCGATCTTCTTCTGCGCCTTGAGATCGGCCTTCTCCAGCGCCTCCTCCAGCTTGTCCTTGCCGATGACGATGAGGCACGCCTCGCCGGAATCGAGCAGCTCGCCGAGCTCTTTCACATCCTTGCGTGACATGCCGCCGTGGAAGTGCCCGATGAGCCCGCCGGTGACGCCGCCCACGGCCGCCGCGCCGATCAGCGACGGCGGGAAGAGGATGCCGACGACGGCGCCGGCGCCGATGCCCCACCAGGCGCCGTGCTGGGTCGGCTTCTCCCACTTGTCCACGTGGACGCTGCCGTCGGCATCCTTGACGGCGATGGCGGCATCGTACGTGCCGATGACGCCCTGGAAGTGCAGGTCGCGGACGACCTCGAGGTCGTCGCGGGCGACGGCGGGATCGTTGTAGACGCCTAAGAACAGGAATACGGGCTGGTCTGCCATGTCGGTTCCTTCTGTCGATGTGCGTTCGGGGGCGTCGGCGAGTGCACGACGACGCCGGTGACCAACGGGTTACCCGGCTATTCTTCTCAGTGACCTGGTGGTGCCAAACCTCAGGTCGTCGGGCGCATGCCGCGCCAATTGCGGTCACTCGGGGGCGGGGCGGCCGAGGCCGCCCCGCCCTCAACGACGTCAGCGCCGGCGCTGCCGCGCTTGCGGGCGCCGGCCTTGGCGCCGGTCTGCGCGACCACGCCGAGCTGCCGGCGCGGCCGGCCGATCCGCTCCACGTCGATGGTGCCCCGGCCGAACGCGTCGACATGGCCCCAGCGGCCGGGGATGTCGAGCAGCGCCAGGTGGCCCATGCCCTGCGGCAGGGCCGGGTCGACGATGAGATGGTCCTCGATCGGCTCCAGGCCGAGCATGGTGCGCAGGAGCAGGAGCGCGGTCCCCGTCGACCAGGCCTGCGGGCTGCAGGCGGTCGGATACTGCACCGGGTATTTGGTCTGCTCGCGCAGGTAGCCGCCGAAGGCCTCGGGCAGGCGGCCGTCGAAGAACTGGGCGGCGTCGAGGATGCCGGCGGCGATGCGCGCCGCCTCCTCCTTGAAGCCGTAGCGCCGCAGGCCCCAGGCGATGAACGAGTTGTCGAAGGGCCAGATGGTGCCCACGTGGTAGCCGATGGGGTTGTAGCGCCCCTGACCCTCCGCGAGCGTGCGCACGCCCCAGCCCGAGTACATGGCCGACGACATGAGATGGCTCACCACGGCCTTCGCCTTCGACTTGTCGACGATGCCGCTCCAGAGCAGGTGGCCGATGTTGGAGGCCAGGGCGTCCACCTGCGCGCCGTCGGCGTCGAGCGCCAGGGCGTAGTACTCGCCGTCCTCGACCCAGAAGTCGCGGTTGAAGCGGCGCTTGAGGTCGGCCGCCTCCTTCTCCAGCCGTCTCGGCGAAGTCGGCGTCCTTCCAGACCAGACGCGCCAGGCGCGCGCCGCGCACCTTGGCGTCGTAGGCGTAGCCCTGCAGCTCGCAGGTGGCGCGCGGGAAGCCCGGCAGGCGTCCGTCGCGGTAGGAGATCGAGTCCCAGGAGTCCTTCCAGCACTGGTTCTCGAGGCCGGTCTTCTCGTTGCGGCGCTTGTAGGAGACGTAGCCGTTGCCCTGCAGGTCGGCGTACTCGTCGATCCAGTTCAGGGCGGCACGCGCCTGAGGTTCGAGCCGCCGCACGAGCGTCCTGTCGCCCGTCCAGCGTTCGTACTCGTCGAGCAGGACGACGTACAGCATCGTGGCGTCGGCGCAGCCGTAGTAGGGCGAGTGCGGCCGTTCCTCGAAGGCCGTCATCTCGCCGTAGCGCATCTCGTGCAGGATGCGCCCAGGATCCTCGTCGCGGAAGTCGTCGAGGCGCGTGCCCTGCCAGATGCCGAGGGCTTTCAGCGTGCTCGCAGCCAGCTCGGGAGTGAAGGGCAGCGCCTGCAGGCTGGTGAAGATGCTGTCGCGGCCGAACATCGTCATGAACCAGGGCAGACCGGCGGCCGGCAGGCTGTGGCCTTCCAGCACGGGCGGCGAGAAGCGTAACGCCGCCAGGTCGACCAGGCTCCTCTGGTAGGTGGCCTTGAGCGGATCCCAGTCGCACAGCAGCGACGGCGCCTCGTCCAGCCACCGGTCGAGACTGCGCTCCATGTTGGGCTTGGCCTTCTTGGAGTCGCGTTCGTACTTGAGCTGCTGGAACCCCATGACGCCCCCTCCGATGGTCACGTGGAGGTCGGTCGTCCATCCTTCGTGCGGTTCGACGTGAGCGTCGAAGCTGAGTCCGTGCTCGTCGATGCGGCACGACTCCGTCGCCGAGATCCAGGTCTCTCGGACGTAGGTGTCGCGCTTGTAGCCCAGCGTCAGACGGTCGTCGTCGACCTTACGGTAGTACTCGCCCTTCTTCTTGAGCGCGTCCTTGACCTCGAACAGGTCGGCGAAGTCGTTGTCGGCCTCGATGCGCACGGCCAGGTCGACGGCCTTGTCGTCGTGGTTGAGGATCGTGAGCTCTTCGTGGAAGCCGCCGCCCACGGCCCGCTGGCGGATCACGGACAGCTTCGCGTCCACGTACACGGTGCCGGTGCCGGGGACGAGGAAGAAGCGCGTCTCGAAGTACTGCAGGTCGTCGACCGAGAGCGGGTTGAGCCTCTGATCGTTGATGGTGAGGATCCACTTCGACAGGAAGCGCGTGTCGAACGAGAAGAGGCCGGTGGGGTCGGTCATGGAGGCCTCGATGTCGCCGGAGCTGTCGCTCACGACGAAGGTGTTGCCGTCGAGTATCTTCACGTCGGCGCTCACGACGGCCTCCCCGCGTAGCCTGCGACCGGCTGGTCGGCCGCACCGGTCGACGGCAGGAACAACGCCTGCAGGCCGTCAGCAGGGCGACCTTGCCCTCGACTTCGACTATGCCGCGCAGCACCGCGGCGACGGTGTTGATCTGACCGGTCAGGATCCCCTCGAAGGTGGCCCTGTCGGTCCTGATGACGCAGTCGGCGGCGGTGCCCTTGTGGGACACGCTCACGTCTCCCCGCTTGATGACCACGTACCACCGGTCGACCTTCTTCTCTCCGGTGATCTCTACGAGCACGGTGCCCGAGGCCCCCTCGAGAAGCCTCACGTGGTGTTTCTCCCCGAGCTCCTTGAAAAAGGTCGCTGCCTGGTCTGCCATGGCTGCCTCCTTGTGCACGGTCCGCGTCAGGTCGCGCCGGCTGCATCGGGTGAGCGTGCTCTGACGACCGGTCCATCGGGACGGTACTGTGCGTCATGCCCGGCGCCGTGTGTTGCCTAGTCCGTTGACGACGTCTCGGGTACGGCCGCGCTCGAGCCACTGGGTAACGGGTTATCCCGGGCGGCGCCGCGAGCAAGAAGAAGCCTATGACTGGGCAGGCCGTGACTCGGGTCGTCGTACTCGGCGGCGGGTTTGGCGGCGTCGCCGCCGCGACCCACCTCTCCAAGGCCGCGAGGCACGACAAGGGCATCGAGGTCAGGCTCATCAACAGGACGAACTTCCTGACCTACACGCCCTTCCTGGCAGACGTCGCCGGCGGCACCCTGGCGGTCGCGCACGCCGCGCCGCCGGTCCGCACCATGGCGCCGCTGGCGGAGCACGAGGTGGCCGAGATCGAGGGCGTCGACATCGCCGGGCAACACGTGCACGTCAGACTGCCGGACGGCAGCCGCGCCGAGCGCGCGTTCGACTATCTCGTGATCGCGCTCGGCGCGACCACCAGCTTCCGCCACGGGGCCGGCTCGGCGGAGTTCGGGCTGCCCTTGTACACGATCGGCGACGCTTACGTGCTGCGCAGTCGCGTGCTGGAGGTGCTCGAGCTGGCCGCCGTGAGCCGCGACCCGGACCTGCGGCGCGAACTGCTGACCTTCGTGTTCTGCGGCGGCGGCTTCTCTGGCATCGAAGGCGCCGCCGCCATCGAGGACCTCGTCCACGAGGCCCTGCGCTACTACCCCTCGATCGAGCCGGGGGAGCCTCGCTTCATCCTTGCGCCGCACGGCGACCGCCTGCTGGAACAGATCGACGAGAAGCTCGGCGACTACGTGCTCAAGCGGTTCGAGCGGCGCGACGTCGACGTGCGTCTCGGCGTGGGCGTCACGAACGTGACGGCGCGCAGCGCCACGCTGAGCACGGGCGAGGTCGTCCCGACGCGCACCGTCATGTGGGCTGCCGGGATCGAGGCCAGCCCGCTCTTGCGTGAGCTGGACCTGCCCCTGGACCAGCACGGCGCCGTCAGGGTGGGACGCGACCTCCAGGTCCAGGGTCTGGACAATGTGTTCGCGCTCGGCGACTGCGCCGCGGTCCCCGACGCGACGGGGTCCTTCTACGCGCCGACGGCCCAGAACGCCGTGCGCGAGGGCCCGGTCGTCGCGAGGAACATCCTCGCCATCATGGGCGGCGGGCGGCCGAGCCATACGTTCGACTACAGACCTATCGGAAGCCTTGCGAGTCTCGGTCATCGCGAGGCCGTGGCCCAGATCGGAAGCATCAGGGTGTCCGGCCTTCCCGCCTGGCTCATGTGGCGGGGCATCTACCTCGGCAAGCTCCCGCGGTTCTCACGCAAGGTGCAGGTCGGGCTCGACTGGATCGGCGATCTGTTCAACCCGGCCGAGATCGCCTACTTGCCGATCGAGCAGTTCACCGCGTCCCGGTCCAGGTGACCGTCCGGCGCCGCGCCGCGGTCCCAATGGAACGGCGGCGGGGCTGCCGGAGGCCGCCCCGCCGCCATCAGTCGTGGATCGACGACCGGCGCTGTCAGACGCCCTTCGAGCGCCGTCAGCCGCCCGGAGCGGACCGCCTTGACGAAGGCCTTGTAGTCCTTCTCGTTCTGGTCCGCGTAGCGCTCCGAGAAATCGGTGATCGACCGGTCGAAGCCGTCGCCCTTGCCCAGATAGCGCGGCGATCGCGATCGGGTCTCCCGAGCGCGCGTGCGCACGAGCCAGCGTCCACCCGCACTGCCGGGCGTAGAACGAGAGGGCGAGCGGCTTCATCGCCTCCACGTCCGCGGAGCCCTTCATGTCGCGCAGCTGGCGCCAGTACAGGAAACGGTTCTCCTGGACACCCTTCGTCCACCCCAGGTAGATGTCGCTCGCGGCCTGCATCATGCGCTGGCCGTGCACGACGCGCGAGCCGGGCTGGTGGCGGCTCCTCGGGAGGTGGTCCTCGAGCACGGAGGTCGTCGCCTCCTTCACCTGCAGGAACAGGGGATCCTGCTGATCGCGGCCCTGCAGCAGCACGATGAAGGCGCGGGTGCCGACGCTGCCGACGCCCACGACCTTGCGGGCCATGTCGACCATCTCGAACCGCTCGAGCAGGTGGCGGCGATCTGCTTGCAGCGTGGCCCGGTAGGCCCGGAACTGGTCGTGGATCACGTGCTGGAACTCGTCCGGTGCGATGCCGTAGACGTTCATGAGCTCGCGCGCCGGGACGACGATCGGCGGCTGGCTGACGATCCGGTAGGTGCCGTCGACGAGCTCGCCGAGCTTGGAGAGCGCCTGCAGGCTGTCGCGCGTGCGGGCCTTCTGCGCCGCCGCCTGCCGCCGCCTTCTCGCCCTTCTTCGCCGCCTTCTTCTGCGCCTTGCCCTTCAGCGTGCGCTCCATGGTCTTGATGGCCGCCATGAGTTCGTCTTCGGACAGGCGGGCGTACCAGATGTCCATGACGCCCATCTCCGCGAACTCGGCCATGGACGTTCGATAGGCGCGCACCGAGGCGAGCGTCGCCTCGCGCGCGTCGGCCTTGCTGAAGCCGTTGTTGCGCGCGGCGATCGTGAAGCTCGCGGCCATGCGCTTCACGTCGTATTCGAACGGACCGGGCAGCGTCTCGTCGAAGTCGTTGAGATCGAAGAGCAGCGTCCGCTCGGGCGACGCGTACACACCGAAGTTCGACAGGTGCGCGTCGCCGCAGAGCTGCGTCGTGCAGGCCCGCCCGGGGGGTGTCCTTGAGGTCGGCGGCCATGATCCTGGCGGCCCCGCGGTAGAACGTGAACGGCGAGACCATCATGCGGCCGTGGCGGACCGGCACGAGATCGGGCTCTCGCCTGGCGTTCTGCTCCTCCAGCAGGGCGACGGGATCGGGACGGTCCGCGGCCGGCTTCCACTTGGCGTGGCTGGACGGGGGCGTCTCCTTGCGCAGTGCCTTGCCTGCAGCTCTGCGCTCCTCGACGCTCGGGTGCGCTACCTTCTGTGCGTCCATTGGCTGCGAAACCTCCCCTTGATCAGTATTAGGCCGTACCCTACCCAGCGCAGGTGTTTGGGGGACCGCTGCGGTCAGCTCAGACCGCCGATCCCCTTGCCGATGAGCACGAACCCGAAGACCAGGAACAGAACGAACATGACCGTGGCGTTGTTGGCTGAGAGCCACGTCTTCCACTCCGCGAGCACGCTCTCCGACCTGTCGCCCATCGCGAGGTACACAGCGACCGGGGTGATGATGCCGAGGCTGGCGACCAGGACGAAGACGATCATCACAATGGCCTGGTCGATCCCGGAAAGACCCGCCTGCGCGACGTCGGCTGCCGCGGTGACGTTCAGCACGAGGTTCTTGGGGTTGACGCCCGAGAGCAGCGCGGCGATCGCCAGCGCCCTGCCTGGTGTGAACCTGTCGAGCGCCTTCATCCACTTCGGCAGGGGCGCTTCTTCGCC
>CAVPQD010000014.1:0-61684 GCA_963707335.1 uncultured Thermoleophilia bacterium
GCGACCAGTGGCAGGTCCCCGACAACGTGTCGCTGTCCGGGCCGGGACCGATGCAGGCCTACTACGTCATCATGAAGCTGCCGGGCGCCGACAAGGAGGAGTTCCTGCTGATGCTGCCGTTCGTGCCGAACGGCCGCAGCAACATGATCTCCTGGCTCGGCGCGCTCCGACGTGCCCGATTACGGCAAGGCCCTCAACTTCATCTTCTCCAAGAGCACCGTCGTCTTCGGGCCCAGTCAGGTAGAAGCGACCATCAACCAGGACCCGGAGATCTCGGCGCAGCGCACGCTCTGGGGGCAGCAGGGGTCGGAGGTGATCATGGGCAACCTGCTCGTGGTGCCGATCGAGGACTCGCTTGCTGTACGTGCAGCCGCTCTACCTGCAGTCCGACCAGACGCAGCTGCCGCAGCTCAAGCGCGTGATCGTGTTCTACCGCGCCCCTGCGCCGGCCGGCGGCAGCGGCAACGCCACACAGGTCGTGGCCATGAGGCCGACGCTGGGCGAGGCGCTGGTCGCGGCGTTCGGCGAGGCCGCAAGGCCGGGCAACACCTCCGGCCAGACGCCCGGCCAGCAGGGCCCGACGGGCCAGCCCACCGGGCCGACGACCGGCGGCGGCTTGAGCGCTGAGGCTCAGAGTCTCATCGCGCAGGCCAACCAGCAGTTCAAGGCCTCGCAGAAGGCGCTCCGCGCCGGCGACTTCGCCGAGTACGGCCGCCAGGTCGAGGCCCTGCAGAGCACGCTGCGCCAGCTGCAGGCCCTGCAGCAGTAACCGGCGGCATCTAGCTCCCGCTCGCGCCCTGCCTGCGGCGACGCGCGTTCGCCTGCACGGCGCAGTCGCCCGCCCGGAGCGCATCAGCCCGTCACGGTCCTCCGCTCGTCTCCGCTAGACGGATGTACCAGCTTCATAAGAGCGGCGTCGTGTGACAATCATGGATCACCACGACGCCGCTCCGTCAGGCTCGTGCGGGTCACTGGATGGCACTTCGCGGGGCGTTGAAGGCGGCGGACCGGCGACAGGTGTGGCCAGGGGGGCAAACGTGACCGACTGTGAAGGGCTAAACCCGGTTCAGACGAAGGGTTTAAGACGTCCGGCGGGGCAACACCAGTGGCTAACGTAATCCGCACTTTGGGCCGATAGACGCGAAGAGGGCGTCCTTCGCTATTCCGGAGGCAGGCATGGGTACCCATAGTACACACAGGCGGGCCGGCTTCAGCATGGTCGAGCTGCTCTTCACCGTCGTCCTCGCCGGCATCATCTTCGCGGCCATGGTGCCGTTCTTCGCAAATGCGTTGAAGCGGACGTCGGGCGACGAACTCCGAGTCGATGCAACGAACATCGCGCAGGACCGCATCGAGCAGGTGCGCTTGCTCCCGTACGTCGACATCACGTCGGCAACTTGAACACCTCCTCGAGCTCGTTCGGCGACGGCCGCTTCGGTCCCAACTACACACAGATCGGCGAGAGCAGACCGTTCACCGTCGCATACGTGGTCAGCCCCCTCCCGGATGCGAACGCGAAGTATGTTCGCGT
This sequence comes from uncultured Thermoleophilia bacterium, assembly GCA_963707335.1. Lineage (GTDB taxonomy): Bacteria > Actinomycetota > Thermoleophilia > UBA2241 > UBA2241 > CAIXSE01. The sequence goes on from CAVPQD010000014.1 coordinate 1,532, forward strand.
GTCAGTGGGCCGTCCTGGTTCAGAGACCTACGTGACGACCGCCGACACGATCGTCGATAATGCGGCCGGCGTCGACTCGTCATGGATGCGGAGCCCACCGACCTCTCCTTGACCGTCTGGTTCGACACCTCGAGCTACGTGACGTCGCCGGGCGTCGTCCTCAAGCGCGTGCGACCAAGGGTGAACCCCGCCGTGACGATCACCTGCGCACCGGTCGGCCCGATGCCGACTGCAGGTCACCCGGAGGTGATCGTGGACAGGCCTCACCGGGCCCCAACTACACCTACACGATCTTCTGCTCCAGCAGAAGGCGCACCTACGTCCTGGAGGCGCCGCCCTTCCGCCTGTGGACGAGCGGCAAGATCAAGTTCGACACGTATCCCGGCGGCGACTGAGGGCGGCCATGGCGACCCTTGCGCAGAGAGCGACGCGGCGGCGAGGCGGGCCTCACGCTCGTCGAGGTGCTCGTCTCCATGGTCATTCTCGGCATCGTGAGCACGATGCTCATCGCCGGCTGGATCAACCTGCAGCGCGCCTCCGCGACGCGTCGTGAGCACGAACAACGCGCGGGCGACGGCGCGCGACGCGATGACCGCATCTCCAGCGAACTGCGCGGTGCGCAGCCGACGACGCTGCCTACGCCCATGGCTACGTCGGGCACGCCCACGCCGTCGCCGCCGGTGACGGTGGCGGAGCCGATGGAGGTGCGTTCTACTCGGCGTACAACTCGGCCTCGCCAACACCGACGGCAGCGGCGTCAGCGCGGTACGGCTGACGCGCATCTGGCTGGACACCGCCACGGTGCCGGCCGCGCCGTGGAACCCGCAGGGCAGGACCCTGTACTTGCAGCGCGACATCAACTCCAACGGCACGTTCACCGACTGCGGGCGACAGGCGATCGTGCTGGCCAGGAACGTCGTGAACAACGTCGATCCGCGGACCCGACGACGGCACGGACCGTCCGGACGTCGACACGCCGGTGTTCAGGTACGCGTACCGCGCCACCGCCGGCGGGCATCCTGTGGACGGACAACGACGAGCTCCAGTCCTGGCCATGGCGTCGATCGTCGCCGTCCGCGTGCGCCTCATCATCGACGCGAAGATGGCGCGGCGCGCCGAAGTACGTCGACATCACGACCACCGTGCGCTTGCGCAACGCGAGCATCAAGTAGGAGGAAGACGATGCACAGGCACACGAGCCAGAAGGGAGCCGCTCTCATCCTGCTCCTGGGCATCATCGCGACGCTGGCCATCCTCACGTCCACCCTCGTCTTCGTGCATATCGAACCAGCAGCGCGCGACGGCTACGGTGCGGTCGAGAAGCAGTCCCTCTACGCCGCCGAAGGCGCGCTCGACACAGGGGTCCGGCTCGCGAAGGTCGACAAGGTGATGTCGACGACGGCGAGTGGCTCACGCCCGAAGATCTGGCGGCGGCGTTCGCCGGCGCCGGCTTCCCGGCGGGCGCAGACGGTGACGTACCGCGTGTACGACAACCTCGCGACCGTGGACTACAACATCAAGTGGGACCAGGGTGGGCCGACCTCGCCGACGACCCCTGACCACATGGTGTGGGTCGAGGCGACGGTCGACTATAAGGGCGAGACGACGCGCGCTCGCGTCCTGGTGTCGCAGACGCAGGAAGCCGTTCGCGGAGGCGCTTCCGAAGGCGGTGACCTACAGCGACACCGGCATCATGCTGAAGGACCAAAGCGACATCTACGCAGTGGACGAGAACGGGAACCCGGACAATTCGGGGCCGCCGTACCCGACGTCGATCACGGCCGGCGGGACATGGCTGACGACCACGCCCTCCGGCAACGCCGAGATCGGGAGGTTCACGACGAACGCATCCTCCAATCTGGCGGCGCCCAGCTCTACCACCCAGTCCCTCGGTATCACGACCAACGGTTCGGTCAGTCTGGCGGGGACCATCTTCAACTCGGCGCCCAGCGGTTCGATCACCGGGGCGGGTCACACTTTCGACCATGTCCTCATCAAGCCAGGGGTGGTCGGGTATCTGAGCGACTACTTCGACCAGAAGGCCCAGTCCGACCTCGCCGATGAGTCGCAGATCGGTGGGGTCCATGCGGCGGCGCCGACGGCGCCGGCGCCCTGGACCTCCACTGGCTACACGACCATGACGAGCACCGTTCTGAACACGCTGCAGAGCACCTCGTCGACCACGACCTACAACGCCACGTCGGACCTGTATCTGCCCTACCTCTCTCAACAGCGGCAATCTCACTCTCTCGCGCGGTACGAGCACCACCGGCCGTATCTTCAACTTCCGGCGACTGTACGTCGCGGGGAACCTGACCCTGACGGGCCCGGTGACGGTCAACGCTACGTCGCTCTACGTGGGCGGGACTCTCACGATCAACAACACCACCACGAACACGCCGACGGTTACCGACAGCTTCGGTCCGCTCTATGTGAACGGGACCGGCGCCAGCAGCGCGACCGGCAAGGTGAACATCACCACGACGTCGGCTCGACTGGGCGGAGCGTTCACGATCACGAATTCCACCACCACGGCCCTCACGGATGTCGTTCGGCCAGCTCTATGTGGTCGGCGCCCTCAGCGTCTCCGGCAATGTGGCGACTCGCGCGGCGTCGTCCCTGTATGCCGGCACCAATGCGACGATCGCGAACACGTCCAGCACGCCGGTCACGCATGATTTCGGGCTGGTCTACACGAACGCCACCAGCGGCACCCTCATGCTGTCAGGCAACGTGCAGATGAGGTCCACCGCCGTGGTAGCGAACGGGGACTTCGAGATCAGCGGCGCCACCACGGCCGTCAAGGACTGGCTCGGGCAGGTCTACGTGCAGGCCCGGCCGGCGGCCAGCCCGGCCACCGGTAGCGTCGTGTGGAGCGGCACAGCGTCGGTGACGTCGAGGAACTACCTGGATCCCACTGCGGATCCTCTGCCCATGTGGATGGGGCAGTACTGGTCGCGCACCGGCACATACCAGGACGAGTACGGCAACGTGTGGGTCCCGGGCAACTCCAGCACCAGTGTCGTCTTCGGAAGCACGGGGACCTCTTCGATCATGTGCCCGCTGCTGTGCACGACCGAGAAGTGCTCATGGAGCGGCCGGGTCAACTACGGCACGCGGCAGAAGCCGATGGTCTTCTTCTTCATGTGCGACAACAACGGCATCTACCCGCAGGTGTTCGACTGTGCAGGCACGGGGACGTACTACGGCCTCATGGTGATCAACGAGTCGACCATGAACGTCACCAACGGGGTCTCCGGCACACCGTCCGTCCAGGGGGCCGTCTTCGCCGGTTGTCCCTACGACCCGACCTATACGTCGGGCCTGTCGAAGAGCGATATCGTGCTCAATGGCAACTCCAGCATTGCCTATGACCAGACCGTCGTCGGCGCGATCGCGACCTCCTCACTCAAGACGACCATCCTGGTCACCGAGACGGTGCCGGGATCGTGGCAGCAGCTTCCTGTGAACTGAGGTGAAGACGCGCTGAGCCGAAGGCGAAGCACAGGGGGTCTCTGAGAGGAAGGGGCGGGGAGGCGAAAGCCTCCCCGCCCCTTCCTCTTCGTGCTGCCCCGTCGGCTTGGTGCCGCACCGACGTGTACCTACTCCGCGAAGCGGCGCAGCTGCTGCTGGGGGGTGAAGAGGCGGCCGGGGCCGAGCCACGCGACGAGCGTGGCGGTGAGCGACACGGCCGCCAGCAGCATGAACATCACCACCACCTGCAGGCGCACGGCGTCGAGCGGGTTGGCGCCGGCGAGGATCATGCCGGTCATGGCGCCGGGCAGGAACACGATGCCCATGGTCTTGGTGCTGTCGATCACGGGCACCATGGCGAGGCGGACGGCCCGGCGCACGAGGCTCTGGGCGCTCTGGCGCGGCGACGCGCCCAGGGCCAGAGCCGCCTCGATCTGCGCACGCCTGCCGCGCGCGTCCTCCAGCAGGCGCACGGCCGTCACCGACGCCACGTTCATGCTGTTGCCCACGATCATGCCCCCGATGGGGATCACGTAGCGCGCCCCCGTCGGGATGATGCCCAGCACGAGCATCAGTCCGAGGGTGATGACGGTGGAGCCGCCGATGGCGACGAGCATGAGCGTGAGCGAACCGGGCAGCTGTCGGGAGCGCCGGGCCGATGTGACGGCCGCGAACACCAGCATCGCGACGATCATGAGCGTCGACCCAGAAGGCACTCTTGGTGCTGAAGATCAGGTGGATGACGTAGCCGATGGCCATGAGCTGCACGAACGCCCGGATGCAGGCGATCGTCATGTCCTTCTCGAGGTCCAGGCGCTCGCGCCACGACAGGAGCATGGCGATGGCGACCAGGACCAGAGCGGCGGCGACGTTCCAGTAGCTGAAGCCCTGGACGGCGAACGAATGGCATGGTCAGCGGCCGTCACGGCGTGCTCCTCGAGGAGAGCTGCCGGTGACGAAGCGGCGGGTGATCTCGCTGCCGGGGTCGTCGAGGAAGGCCGGCAGCGGCCCGGCGTCGACGACGCGGCCGTCGACGAGCAGCAGGCCCCTGTCGCCGATGCGGCGGGCCTGCGCCAGGTTGTGGGTGACGAAGACGAAGGTCAGGTCCGTCTCGCCGGCCAGGCGCAGCAGCAGGTCCTCGATCAGGCCGCTGGAGGACGGATCGAGCGCGGCCGTCGGCTCGTCCAGGAGCAGCACCTCCGGGTCGTTGGCGAGGGCCCGGGCGAGCGCCACGCGCTGGGCCTCGCCGCCGGAGAGCTCGTCGACCGGCTTGTCGCAGAACGAGTCGGGCAGGCCGACGCGGCGCAGCAGGCCGCAGGCCTGGTCGTGCGCCGCGTCGGCCTGCCCGACGCCGGATCGCCCGCCGCCCGCCGCGCCCGGCGCGTCGTCCGTCGCCCGAGATCAGCCGCGGACCGTAGAGCACGTTGTCCATGACGGTGCCGTCGAACAGCGCCGCGGTCTGAAAGACCATGCCGACGCGTCGCCGCAGCTGCTGCACGGGAAGGTCGGTGGTGGGCACACCGTCGAGCAGCACGCGACCCGACGTGGGCTCGATGAGGCGGTCGATGGTGCGCAGCAACGTGCTCTTGCCCGAGCCGGACGGGCCCAGCACGGTGAACACGTGCCCCGGCTCGACGGCGAAACTGACGTCGTCCACTATGAGGCGCGGCGCACCCGCGCCTCCCGGCGCCCGGTACGAGACGCCCTCCAAGGCGATCTTGGGTCGGCCGCCGGCCGGCACGGGGCCATCCCGGGTGTCCGTTGACGTCCGCTCTGAGGCTCCGCGCTCCACGTCGGATAGCTTACCCTGCCCGCGTGTATACTCCGGCCCAGCGGGCGATTAGCTCAGGGGTAGAGCACCTGCCTTACAAGCAGGGAGTCGCTGGTTCAAATCCAGCATCGCCCACCAATCCCTTCGCGGCCGCGACGTGCGCCGCCGCGACGAGCGCCGCCGTCAATCGCCGTCGCGACCTGCCAAGACGGCTCCAGACCCCATTTGACGCTTCGGCGCCGGACGTGCGTTCGCGCGGCGCCGATACATCGGTCCGGCGCGGTGTGCGATAGGGTAGCTCCATGGACGAGATCGCATCGCAGGGCAAGACGGAGGCCGCCGCGGAGACGCGCGCCGCGCTCGAGCGACAGTCGCAGGTGCGTCACGACCTGCGCGCGCCGCTGGCCGTCATGTACCCGCTGCTGTCGCTGATGCTCGAAGGCGGTGAGCTGACGGAGGTGCAGCGGGAGACAGCTCGAGACTCTGGACCGCAACGTGCGGCGGCTCGACGCGATGATCGCGAGCGTGGCCGACAGCGGCTGGTTCGACTGCAGCGCCGCGCCGGCCGTGCTCGCGCGGGTGTCGTTGGGCGAGCTGGTGGAGGAGTACACGGCGCGACAGCGCCTGCGCGGCTACGACGGGCCGGTGCTGGAGGCGCGCGTCGCGGCAGGCGCGCCCGGCGGCGCTCGTCGATCGAGACCGGCTGCTGCAGATCGTCGATGATCTTGTCGACAACGCCGCACGGTTCGGGCCGGACGCCGGGCCGGTGACGCTTTCGGTGCAGCCGGGCCCGGACGACGCGACCGTCGCGCTCCGCGTGACGGACGTCGGGCCGGGCATCCCCGCCGACGAGGTGTCCCGGGTGACGGAGTTCGGCTACCGCGGTTCGGCGGCGCGGGAGCTGGATGCCCAGGGCCTTGGGCTCGGGCTGTGGGTGTGTCGCCGCCTGGCGGAGAGCATGGGCGGCGTCATCGTCGTGGAGAGCGCCGCGGGTGCCGGCACCACGGTGAGCGTCATCCTGCCGGCCGCCGGAAGCGAGCGCGCCGGCGCGTAGCGGTCCCGGCCGTGGACGCCGCCCGGCCGGGATGAGCGGCGCTGCCTCATGGTAGAGTTGACCGGCCTCGCTCCGCGGGGCGCGGAATGCCGACCACGGGAGGACGGCCTGGCAGACAGCCCCGCAGGGGGACGCGCGTTGCGGACACTGTTCGTCACCAACGACTTCCCCCCACGCATCGGAGGCGCCCAGTCGTACTACTGGGGCGCCATCCGCACCCTCGATCCCGATGAGGTCACCGTCTTCGCGCCGGCGCATGTCGATGCGGCGGCGTTCGATGCCACGCATCCCTACAAGGTGGTCCGCGCCTCGACGTCCGTGCTGTGGCCGACACCGGGCATGCTCAGACAGGTGCGGGATCTCGCCAGACAGGAAGGCGCCGATCTCATCCAGCTCGGCCACCCGCTGCCTGCCGGTCTCATCGGCCCGAAGCTGAAGGAGGCCGCCGGCCTGCCGTACATCGTGTTCCTGGGCGGCGCCGAGGTGACGCTGCCCGGCGCCATCCCCGGCGCCAACAACCTGTTGCGCCACGTGCTCGGAAACGCCTCCATGCTGCTGACCGTGAGCGACTACACGGCACGCGCGGCCTCCGAGCAGGTGCGCGGCAGCGTGCCGGCGGAGGTGCTGCGCCCGCCTCTGCCGGTCGACGAGTTCTCGCCGGCCACGCCTGAGGAGACCGCCGCCCTGAAGGCGCGTTACGGCATCGACGGCGAGCTCGTGGTCTGCGTCGGACGCCTGGTGCCACGCAAAGGCCAGGACAAGCTCGTCGACGCCCTGGCCCTGTTGCGCCAGGAGTTCCCCAAGCTCCATCTCGCGCTCATCGGCGAGGGTCGCCTGGCCACGCGCCTGTACGACCGCGCCTGGCGGCGCGGCGTCAGCGAGCGCGTGCACCTCACCGGCGCCCTGGCCGACGGCGCGGTCAAGGACTGGCTGAAGGCGGCCGACGTGTTCGCCTCGCCGTGCCGCAGCCGCTGGGGCGGCTTCGAGGTGGAAGGCTTCGGCATCGTGTTCGCCGAGGCGGCTCTGGCAGGCCTTCCGGTCGTCGCCGGCCGTTCGGGCGGCGCGCCCGAGGCCGTGCTCGAAGGCCAGACGGGGACCGTCATCGACGGCCGCTCCGCCCAGCAGGTCGCGGCGGCGCTCGGGTCCATCCTGCGGATGTCGCCCGAGCGCCGCCGCGAGCTGGGCGCGCGCGGGCGCGAGCTGGCGATCGCCCGCCACACGCCCGCCGCTGTCGGCGAACGGTACCGCGCTCTGCTGCGCCGGGCCGCGGGCCGGTGAGCGGCAGGCATGAGACGCTCCGGCTCAAGGGGGCGGGACATGTCGCCTGAGCGACGCCACTGGGGCATGGTCCGCAAGGCCGCGTGGCTTGCGGGAGCCTTTGCCGTCGGGTCCATCCCGACGGGTCGCATCCTCACCAGGGCGCTGACCGACAGGTCGCTGGACGAGCTGGGCGACGGCAAACCGGGCAGCGCCAACGTCGCGCGCAGCGTTGGCTGGGGCGCGGGCGCCGCCGTGCTGGGGCTGGATGCCGGCAAGGCGTACGCGCCGGCGACGCTGGCGCGGCTCTCCGGGGCCAGCGACGACATGATAGCGGCCATGGGCATCACCTCGATGGCCGCCCACATCACCGTCGTCGGCGGACGGGGCGCTGCCTGCGCCCTGGGAGCGGCCTTCGCGATGGACCCGCCCATGATGACGATCTGCCTGGTGCCGCTCGTGGGCGGCAGCTTGCTGCACCGTCACCCGCAGGCGGTGGCGGTGACGGCGCTCTCGCTGCCGCTGGTCCGCTGGGCTCTGCGCCGCCGCCTGCGCCCCGGTCTGTGGGCGCTGTTGCTCATCGGCGTGCTGTTTGCCGCCCGGTTACGGGGTACGAAGGGTGTACCGGCGCCCACCACCCTGGAGGGCTGGCGGCGTCGCGTCTGGCTGGACAGGGACGACTGACTTCGGGAGGGGCATGCGCGTCGGGCTGGTGACGCCGTACTCGTGGACGGTGCCGGGCGGCGTGAACCATCACGTCGAGCATCTCGCCGCGGAGCTTGAGGAGCGGGGCCACGAGGCGTGGATCCTCGCGCCCGTGGGCGCCGGAGCCTTCACCATCCGGCGCTCCGTGGACAGCGCCCGTCACCCCTTCGCCGAACGCTTCATCCCGCTGGGCAGCGCGATCCCGGTGCCGAGCAACGGCTCGCGGGCCTACCTGGCCTTCTCGCCGCGCACGGTGACGCGCATCGACCGCGCCGTCCGCTACGGCCGCTTCGACGTCCTGCACGTGCACGAGCCGGGGACGCCCGCGGTCGCCATGGCGGCCGTGCTGCTCGCGGCCTCGCCGGTGGTGGCGACCTTCCACGCCGCCTTGGAGAGCTCGCGCGGCTACGACGACTGGGCCTGGCTCGTCGGCCGCGTGATGGAGCGCATCGACGTGCGCATCGCCGTGTCCGAGGCGGCGAAGAAGTTCCCGGCCAGCCGCTTCCCCGGCGAGTACCGGATCATCCCCAACGGGATACCCGTCGAGCGGTTCGCCGTGTGCCACGACAAGCCCAAGGTGCGCGGCCGCATCCTGTTCATCGGACGGGCGGAGCCGCGCAAAGGCCTGGACGTGCTGGTGCGGGCCTTCCCGCTGGTGCGGGAGCGTCTGCCACACGCCACGCTCGTCATCGCCGGCGCGTCGCGTCGCGAGACGCTCGACGCGGCGCGCAACGGCTTTCGCACGCCGCTCGATCTGGACGGTATCGAACCGCTCGGCTGGGTCGAGGACCACGAGAAGCTCGAGCATCTCGGCGCGGCCGAGGTGGTGTGCGCTCCGTCGCTCACCGCCGAGAGCTTCGGCATCGTCCTCGTGGAGGCCATGGCGGCGGGCGTGCCCGTCGTGGCCTCCGATCTTCCCGGCTACCGGTCCGTGCTGCGGGACGGAACGGTGGGCAGGCTGGTGCCGCCGGCGGAACCCGCCGCCCTGGCGGCGGCGCTGGTCGAGCTGCTGAGCGACGCGGCCTCGCGCGAGCGGTTCGCCGCCGCCGGCAAAGCAGCCGCCGACGCGCTCTCGTGGGTGCACGTGAGCGAGAGCATCGTCGAGGCCTACGAGGACGCCGTGGCGCGGCCGTTCGAGCGCGGCAGGCACGGGCTGCCGGGGCGCCCGTGGTTCGGCCGCGCCATGCTCGACTACGCGTTGTGGGGGCGGCGACACGGCCGACGGCGCCGGGCCTGGCGGGTCCGCCGGCGCCAGACGGCTCCGCCGATGCCGCGGCGCCCGCTCGGGACGCCGGCGCCGGCCGCTCGGCCTGACGTTTCAGGGTCCCGGCGCCTGTTTTGCCGCGCTGACTGCCGTGTGCTACACTCCGTTCCCGCTGCACGGCCGCCTGTCCCGAAGGACGGGCGGCGCCGCAGTCGCGGGGGCGTAGCTCAGCTGGTTAGAGCGCCGGCCTGTCACGCCGGAGGCCGCGGGTTCGAGCCCCGTCGCTCCCGCCACGTTCCTCTTCCGACGAGCGGCTCAGCGCTCCGGCTTCCCGGTCCCTCAGCCAAGCGGTCCCACGACGGCCTCGACGGCGTCGAGGATCTCGCAGCTCGCGACGAGCGCCTTCATCGTGTTGTGGTCGGGGAAGAGCGGCCGGTCCTGGTCCAGGTGCGCGACGTGCTTGCGGATGACCTCGTGCGCCGCCCGCACACCCTTGCCCGGCGTGAACTCGCGGAAGTCCAGCGCCTGGGCGGCGGCCATGAACTCGATGCCGACGACGGCGTTGGCGTTGTCCAGGATCTGGCGGTTCTTGAGCGCCGTGTTCATGCCCATGGACACGAAGTCTTCCTGGTCGGCTGCGGCGGGGATGCTCATCGTCGCCGCCGGCGCCGACAGGATGCGCTGCTCGACGATGAGCGCGTCGGCCGTGTACTGGCTGAGCATGAGGCCCGAGTAGAAACCCGGCTCGGGCGTGAGGAAGTCGGGCAGACCCTGGCTGAGGGCGGGGTTCTCGAGGCGGTTCATGCGGCGCTCGGAGAGCACGCAGACCATCGTGACGGCCTGGCCGACGAGCTCCATGGGCAGCGATACCGGCGTGCCCTGGAAGTTCGCGCCGGTGAGGGTGAGCTTCTCTTCCGGCACCCAGATGGGGTTGTCGCCCACGCCGTTCAGCTCGATCTCCACCTGGGTGCGGGCCCAGGCGAGGGCGTCGTGAGCCGCGCCGATGACCTGCGGCGAGGAACGCATCGAGTAGGCGTCCTGCACCTTCGTCTTGATCTTGCCGGTGGCGAGGTCGCTGTCCTCGACGCACGCGCGGATGGCGGCGGCGCTGCGCACCGCGCCGGGGAAGCCGCGCAGCTCGTGCAGCTTCGCGTTGTAGGGCTTGAGGTTGGCGAGCAGCGCCTCGAGGCTCATGGCGCAGGCGATCTCCGCCTGGCGAAGCCAGCGCTCCACGTCGTAGCAGAGGAGCGCGCTCATGGCGGTGAGCACGTTGGAGCCGTTGATGGTGCCGAGCCCGTCGCGCGCCTCCAGCCCCGGGACGGGGATGCCGGCGCGCTCCATGGCCTCGCGGCCGGGCAGGCGCTCGCCCTGGTAGAAGGCCTCGCCCTCGCCCATGAGCAGGAGGGCGAGCTGGGCCATGGGGGCGAGGTCGCCGGAGGCGCCCACCGAGCCCTTCTCGCAGATGACCGGCGTGACGCCCTTGTTGAGCATCTCGACGAGCGTGAGCGTGATCTCGGGGCGGATGGCGGAGTTGCCGTGGGCATGGACGTTGATGCGTCCCGCCATGGCGCCGCGCACGACCTCCTCGGGGGCAGGCTCGCCGATGCCGGCGGCGTGGTTGTAGACGAGGAAGCGCTGGAACTGCTGCACCTGCTCGTCGGAGAGGACGATCTCCGAGAACTCGCCGATGCCGGTGTTCGTGCCGTACATGATCTCGCGCGCCGCGATCTTCTCCTCGAGCATGGCGCGGCAGGCCTTGATGCGCTCCAGCGCGGCCGGGTCCAGCTCCACCGTCTCGCGGTCGCGGGCGATGCGCACGAGCTTGTCGATGGTCAGCGAGCTGCCGTCCAGGACGATGGACACGGTCGGTACCTCCTCGGGAAAGGGCGGAGGCGCCGCGTCGTGGCACGAGTGTGCCAGCCCCGGCGCCGGGACTGTCTCACGCCGAGACTAGGCGAGCCTTCGCTGATGCAAGAGCGGGCGGCCGATGTCCGGCATTCCGGACGCAAATGCGCCGCGGCATGGAGGGCGACCCAGGTTCCGTCCACCGCACTGGACTGAGGTCGTCTGCACTTGAGCGGCGACGGACGGGGCCGTAGCATGTGCGTACTTGCGGAGTCATCGCCTGCGACGCGCACAGGGCCGCCCGGCCGGGGCGGCCAGGGGGATCGTCCGATGACCGATCGACAGAACGCGCTTCTCTCGAAGATCGATCGCCTTGCTCTCGAGCCGGGCCCTCCGCCCTACGTCCTTACGCCCGACAGCACCAGCTTCGACTCCCGGGGTCCGTAGACCGACCGCCGCGCGCCGCGCCACCCGAGGCCGGCGCCGACCCTCACCTTCTTTCGCACCTCAGAGCGCGCCCCTCGGCGCGCCCTGCGACGCATCCTAGGAGACACCACATGGGAGACACACTGAAGCTGCGACTGCTTTCCTCAGAGCAGGTGAGCACGATGCGCGAGAGATGCCTCTACCTGCTTTCCACCATGGGCATGAGGATCGACCACGACGGCGCGCTGCGGATCCTCGACGGCGCCGGCGCGGACGTCGACCGCGAGACGCACGTCGTGCGGTTCCCGGTCGACCTCATCGAGACGGCGCTCGAGACTGTCCCCTCCGAGCTGACCGTCAAAGGCGCCGACCCGAGTCACGACTGCCCCATCCCGCATCCCGACGGGCTGTTCTACTCGTGCACCAACATCCAGAGCATGCTGCACCACGACGTCGACTCGAAGCGGTTCGTGGACAACACGGCCGAGAAGTTCGCCGAGTGGTGCCAGCTCATCGAGATCCTCGACCACGCCGACATCTGCGCCATCCAGACGCCGATGGACGTGCCGGCGGAGAGCGCCGAGGTCCACGCCCTCAGCATCCAGATGCAGAACACCACCAAGCCACTCTGGATGCACGCCTTCAGCCTCGAGGCCGTGCCGTTCATGTTCGAGCTCATGGTCACGCGCATGGGCGGTGTCGAGGCCCTGCGCGCGCAGAGCGTCGCGATCATCAATCCCGGCACCGTCTCGCCGTTCATCATGAAGGCGATGGACGCGGAAGAGATCATCCAGGCATGTCATCACGGCGTGCCGATCTCGGCCGACGGCCACGTGATGGCCGGCTTCGTCAGCCCCGTGACGGTCGCCGGCAGCGTGGTGCAGAACTGCGCCGAGGTGCTCGCGCACATCATCCTCAGCCAGGTCGTCAAGCCCGGCCACCCGGCCATGATGACCCAGTTCAACGTGCCCGGCGACATGGCCACCGGCTTCTCCACGCTCGCGACTCCGGCCGCCAACATCCAGCGCTCCGCCGGCGTGCAGCTGTGCAAGGAAGGCTTCGGGATCCCGGTCTCCGGGTGCCCGATCATGACCGACACGTACGTCTCTGACGGCAGGGCGGTCGCCGAGAAGGCCCTCGGCGGCCTCATGAGCGTCATGGCGGGCATGGACATCGCCTACGGCGTGGGCAGGCTCGGCGGCGCCAGTCTGGCCAGTCCTGCCCAGCTGGTGATCGACAATCAGTTGATCGCCCTGCTCAAGGAGTACGTCGGCGGCGTGCAGGTCGACGACGAGTACCTGGCCATCGACGAGATCGTCGCGGCGGGCATCGGCGGGAGCTTCGTGAAGAGCAAGCACACGCTGCGCCACTGTCGCGACTACGTCGAGCCCAGCCTGTTCCGCTTCCAGCTGCAACAGACGTGGGAGGCGGAGGGCGAGAAGGACCTCTACGAGCGTGCCGTGGATGAGTACCGGAGGCTCAAGGCCGAGCTGAAGCCCGTCGACCTGCCGGACGACGTTCGGCGCGACATGGACGCGGTGGTCGCTCGCGCCGACAAGGCCCTGTGCCCGTGAGCACCTGTCGCGGCAGCTGGACGTGCGCGAGCGCGAGGCACGCATCAACGAGACCATCCGCGTCTCTGGGACGCTAGGAGGAACCGTGTCGATCAACGACATCAGGAAAGCTGTTCTGGCCGGGGACGAGGAAGGCGCCGCCAAGCTGGCGCGCGCGGAGCTCGAAGCCGGCACCGCCGCGTCCGAGATCATGGACGCGGCTCTGATCAGCGCGATGGACGAGGCCGGCGCCAAGATGGCGACCGGCGAGCTCTTCATCCCCGAGGTGCTCGTCGCGGCCGACGCGATGAAGGCGGCGATGGACGTCATCAGCCCGCAGCTCATCGCCGGGAAGGGGAGCGTGACGCGCGGGACGGTCGTCATCGGCGCCGTCGAGGGCGACGTTCACGACATCGGCAAGAGCCTGGTCGCCCTCATGCTCGACGGGGCCGGCTTCACCGTCGTCGACCTCGGCGTCGACGTGAGCGCGGACGCGTTTCTCGCGGCCGTACAGGAGCACGACGCCGACGTCGTCGCCATGTCGTCGCTGATGGTGACGACGATGCCGAAGATGAAGGTCGTCATCGACGCCCTGCACGGCGCCGGATCCGACGCCAAGCCGATCGTCGGCGGCGCGCCGCTGACCCAGGCCTACGCCGACGAGATCGGCGCCGCCGGGTACGCGCCGGACGCCGGCGGAGCCGTCCAGCTCGTGAGGCGGCTGGTGTAGACGTCGGCGCGTGCGTACGTCGGAGAGCAGAAAGGGGCCGGCGGACCGAGGTCCGCCGGCCCCTCGTGCGTCGGGACCTATGCGTGCAGGCGCTGTGAGATCTCGCGGGCCACGGCTTCGACCATGCGCTGCGCGCGCACGATGCCGAACTCCTCGATGCGCCAGCTCGGCGCCGTGATGCCGATCGCCGCGTCGTAGGCGGTCGTGGCGATGGCGCAGGCGATGGCCGTGACGCCCCGCCTCCACGGCGTCCTTGGCGACGTGCGACGTGCTGCGCTCCTCGAAGGCGCCGCCGGCGGCCGTGCCCGACAGTGGGATGCGGCGCCCCACCCACCCGCTGTGCCGCAGCGCGTAGGGACTCTCGACCTGGTCCACGTAGATGGCGTGGTCGCCGTCCAGCACGATGAGGTTGGCGGTCTCCTGGGTCGCGTTGCGCAGGCGCGCCAGGTGCGGCCTGGCGACAAGGCGCAGCCTGTCCACCCAGCCGACCCGCGAGGCCAGCCCCACCAGCTCCAGCCCCAGTGCATAGGTGCCGTCCGGCTCGGCGCGCAGCAGATCGCTCTCGACGAGGTACGGCAGGATGCGCGACACGGCGGCCCGCGACATGCCCGCGCCGCTGGCGATCTGGTGCGGCGTCAACCCGCGGGACGCCGTGGCGAACGCGCGCAGCACGGCGAGGCCGTGGGCGAACAGGGGCGCGTCGGCGCTGAGCTCGAACGCCGCCGAGCCGAGCGTCCAGGCGCGCTCGTTCGCCCGGTAGGCGACGAACCGTCTGGACTTGAGCAGGTTGAGGAGGCCGTAGGTGCTCGACCTGGGGATGTCGCAGGACGAGGCGATGATGCTGGCCGGCGCGGGGCTCGCGCGGCGCGCGAGGAACTCGAGCACGTCCAGGACCCGGGCCGCGCCCCAGGTGGTGCCTTCGTCGTCGTGGCCTCGCCCGCGTGGCATGTGGTCGACCTCCCGGAATCCAGCATAGCGGCCACCTTCACCCACGACAAACGAAAACGAGTTCAGCGAGCTGGACAGGCCGGTCCGGCGCTTGATGCGCTGGGCGCGTGGCGTCAGGGT
Organism: uncultured Thermoleophilia bacterium; assembly: GCA_963707335.1. GTDB lineage: Bacteria > Actinomycetota > Thermoleophilia > UBA2241 > UBA2241 > CAIXSE01. The sequence goes on from CAVPQD010000014.1 coordinate 16,619, forward strand.
TGGGCGACCACACACCCGAACGCTCCCGGGAGGATCCGATCGTGCCCATCTCTGACGCTCACGAGCCGCCCCGCGCCGGCCGCCTGAGCTACCTGAGCGAGGAAGACAAGCAGGCCATCTACGAGGCGGCCCTCGAGATCGTCGGCAGCATCGGCATGCGCGTCCATCACCCCGAGGCCGTCGAGCTGCTGCGCGCCGCCGGCTGCGACGTCGCGGGCGACCTCGTCACCATCCCCCGCGAGCTCGTGGAGAGGGCGCGCGCCAGCGCTCCGCACGTGATCGAGGTGTTCGACCGCGCCGGCCGCCCCGCCATGAGCCTGGGCGGCACGAACAGCTACTTCGGCACCGGCTCCGACCTGATGAGCACCTACGACCTCGAGACCGGCGAGCACCGCGTGAGCGTCTTGTCGGACGTGGTCCGCGCCGCGCGTCTGTGCGACGCGCTGCCCAACATCGACTTCGTCATGTCCTGCGCCCACCCCAACGACGTCGAGCCGCACCGCTCCTATCTCGAGAGCTTCCGCGCCATGGTGACGAGCACGACCAAGCCGATGGTCATGACGGCCGAGAACGCCGCCGACCTCGAGGTCTTCTGGAGGATCGCCTGCGAGCTGCGCGGCGGCCCCGAGGAGCTGCGCGCCAAGCCGTACTTCACCATGTACCTCGAGCCGGTGAGCCCGCTCAGCCACCCGGTGGAGAGCATCGACAAGCTGCTGTTCTGCGCCGACCAGGGCATCCCGGCGATCTACTCGCCGGCGCCGCTGGCGGGCGGCACGGCGCCGATCACGGTCGCCGGGCACACCGCCCAGGGCACGGCCGAGTCGCTCTTCGGCCTGGTCATCCACCAGCTGCGCCGGCCGGGCTCGCCCTTCCTCTTCGGCATCGGCCCGGCCGTGCTGGACATGGCGACGTCGCAGTCTTCCTACAACGCGCCCGAGTACCTCATGACCTTCCTCTGCCAGATCGAGATGGCGCGCTGGCTGGACCTGCCCAACTGGGGCTACGGCGGCACGTCGGACTCGCAGCTCGTCGACGCCCAGGCGGGCATGGAGATCGGCGAGCTGGCCCTGCTGTGCCTGGCCGCCGGCTCGAACCTCAACCACGACGTCGGGCTACCTCGACTTCGGGCTCACGGCGTCGCTCGAGCTCATCGTCATCGTCGACGAGTACCTCTCCCTGAACCGCCGCCTCTTCGCCGGCGTCGAGGTGAGCCCCGAGACCCTGGCTCTCGACACCATCCGCCAGGTCGGCCCCGGCGGCGACTTCCTCTCCACCAAGCACACCGCCAAACACGTGCGCACGGCGCAGTGGCGGCCCACGATCCTGAACCGCCAGGGCCACGTGCGCTGGGCGGAGGAGGGCGGGCTCGACCTGCGTGAGAAGGCCCGCCGCAAGGCCCTCAAGCTGCTCGAGACCCACCGGCCCGAGCCCCTGCCCGCCGACCTCGCGGCGCGCATCGACGCCCTGGTCGCCGGGTTCGTGCCGGGGAGCTGAGCGATGACCGCCCGTCTCTCGTACCTCGCCGCGGCTGACAAGGCGGCCATCTACGAGGCGGCGCTGGAGATCATGAGCACCGTCGGCCAGCGCGTGCATCATCCCGAGGCGCTGGAGCTGCTGCGCGCCGCGGGCTGCGCGGTGGAGGACGATCTGGTGCGCGTGCCGCGCGAGCTGGTCGAACGGGCGCGGGCCACGGCGCCGGCCGTGATCGCGGTCTACGACCGCGAGGGCCGGCCGGCCATGGACCTCGGCGGCGACAACAGCCTACTTCGGCAACGGCTCGGCCGTGACCAGCGTCTACGACCTGGAGACCGGCGAGCATCGCCCCACGGTGCTGGCCGACGGCGTGCTGGCCGCTCGCCTCTGCGACGCGCTGCCGATGATCGACTTCGTCATGGCCTACGCGCATCCGGGCGAGATCGACCCCCACATCGCCCTGCTGCACAGCTACCGCGCGATGGTCGCCAACACCACCAAGCCGCTCGTGGTGGTCGCCGAGAACGCCGGCGATCTCGAGGTCATGGCGGCGATCGCCTGCGAGCTGCGCGGCGGCCCCGAGGAGCTGCGCGCCAAGCCGTACTTCACGCTGTACGGCGAGCCGACCAGTCCCCTGCGGCATCCCCGGGAGGCCGTGGCCAAGCTCCTGCTGTGCGCCGATCACGGCATCCCCTGCGTGTACTCCACCTCGCCGCTGGCGGGCGGCACGGCGCCGATCACGGTCGCCGGGCACGTGGCGCAAGGCACGGCCGAATCCCTGCTCGGGCTCGTCGTGCATCAGCTGCGGCGACCCGGCGCGCCGTTCATCTTCGGCGTCGGTCCGGCCGTGCTGGACATGGGCACCATGCAGTCCGCCTACAACGCCCCGGAGTACCTGATGGGCTACGTCTGCGCCGTGGAGATGGCGCGCTGGCTGGACCTGCCCAACTGGGGCTACGCGGGCACCACCGACGCCCAGGTGATCGACGCCCAGGCCGGCATGGAGGCGGCGGAGCTCACGTTCCTCAGCCTGGCCTGCGGCTCGAACCTCAACCACGACATCGGCTACCTCGACTACGGCATGACCGGCTCGCTCGAGCTGATCGTGCTCGACGGACGAGTACCTCTCCCTGAACCGCCGCCTCTTCGCCGGCGTCGAGGTGAGCCCCGAGACCCTGGCTCTCGACACCATCCGCCAGGTCGGCCCCGGCGGCGACTTCCTCTCCACCAAGCACACCGCCAGGCACGTGCGCACGGCGCAGTGGCGGCCCACGATCCTGAACCGCCAGGGCCACGTGCGCTGGGCGGAGGAGGGCGGGCTCGACCTGCGTGAGAAAGCCCGCCGCAAGGCCCTCAAGCTGCTCGAGACCCACCGGCCCGAGCCCCTGCCCGCCGACCTCGCGGCGCGCATCGACGCCCTGGTCGCCGGGTTCGTGCCGGGCGCCTGACGCGGTGTTCGCGCCCGCCGACATCGTGGCCATCCACGAGACGGCGCTGCGCGTGCTGGCGCGCACCGGCGTGGTCGTGCGTGATGACGACGCCGTCGGCACCCTCGCGGCATACGGCGCGCGCGCCGAGGGCCGGCGCGTGTACATCGACGAGGGCGCGGTACAGCGAGCCCTGGCCACCGCGCCCTCGGCGTTCACCCTCGCCGGCCGCTCGCCGTCGCGCGACCTGCGCCTCGGGGACGGCGCGCAGGTCTACGGGACGGGATCCGGGTCCGCCTACGTGCTCGACGGCGACGACGTGCGCCCCGGCCGTCTGGACGACGCCCGTGACGCCGCGAAGCTGGGCCACCTGTCGCCCAACATCGACTTCAACAGCGACTGCATCGAGGCCCTCGACCTGCCCGAGGACGCTCGCACCCGTCGCTGCACGCATGCGCGTCTGACGCTGAGCGACAAGTCGATCGAGTGGATCGCCTCCGTGGACGAGGACCTCGACGAGGCGATCGCCATGAACGAGATCCTGTACGGCGCGGAGTGGCTGCGCCGTCCGCGCGCCCTCGTCATCCTCAACACGAACTCGCCGTTGCAGCTCTCGGGCGAGACGGCGCGCATCCTGGTGCGGTGGGCGCGCCTTGGACAGCCGTCGTGCGTGACGGCCTGCGTGATGGGCGGCACGACCGGCCCGGCTACGCCGGCCGGCACCCTGGTCGTGCAGCACGCGGAGGTCCTGGCGGCACTCGTGCTGTCCCAGGCCGCCGGCGAGGGCAGCCCGTTCATCTACGGCGGCCTGTCGGCGATGTCGAGCATGCGCACCGGCGCCGCGCAGTTCGGCACGCCGGAGTTCGCGCGCCTGGCGCAGGCCACCGTGGCGCTGGCGCACCACGTCGGCCTGCCGGTGCGCGCCGGCGGCGCGGTGACCGACGCGCACGTCCTCGACGCGCAGGCCGCCATGGAATCCGCCGTGGGCCTCTCCGCGGCGGTGGATGCCGGCGCCGACTTCCTCTTCCAGGCCGCCGGCATCCTCAGCTCGTTCAACGTCCTGTCGCTGGAGAAGCTCGTGGCCGACGACGAGCTCATCGGCGTCCTGCGAGCCCTGCGAGAGCCGGCGGCGAGCGACACCGACGCTCTCGCCGAGGAGGTGATCGCGTCGGTCGGCCCCGGCGGCGACTACCTCGGCCACGCGCACACCCGGCGGCATGCCCGCGACCTCGACCGCCCGACCTTCCTCGTGCGCGACGCGTACGAGCGCTGGCGGGCGCAGGGCGCCGCCGACCTGCGCGCCGCCGCCGCCGCCGAGGTCGCGCGACGGCTGGCGACCTATGAGGCGCCGGACGACCTCGACACCGTGGTCCGCCGCCAGCTCGACGCGTACTGTCTGGCGTGATGCGCGGCCGGCGTCAGAGCGAGCGCGGCGGGTCTCGGGGCGGCGGCGTCCGGCGGCTCGGGGAGCGGCCGGTCCCCGCCGGCGCGGTCGGCGTCCAGCTGACCGGACATGCCGACCGCCGGCCTGAGTGCTGTGAGACTCTCGCATGTGTCCGGCGTTCTGGACTAACATGGTGTCTCCTTGACAGCGCAGGCTCGGCCAGTATGGTCGCACGTATGGATCGAACCGGCTCGCGATGCGAGTCTTTGCGGCTCAGGGGGTTCGAATGGACGACGAGCTGTCGTCGGCGGACAGGCCGCCGGCGACACCCGGGCGGCACGGTAGCCGTCCGGCCCGACTCCGAGACAAGGGGGATCACGCAGACATGAAGTCGGTCACATCTCAGAGGAGGCGCTTCGCCAGCGGGAGGGCCGGAAGGACGCTCGTCGCCCTGCTCGCCCTGCTCCTGGTCGTGGCGCTGGTCGCGATCGCCGTGGGCTGCGGCGGCGACGACGGCGGTACCGCTGCCAGCCCGAGCGCCGGCGGCGCCATCAAGACGGGCGGCGTGCTCAAGATCGGCTCGCAGCCCGGCAACGTCAACTTCGACCCGGCGCTCTTCGCCGGCGCCGTGCCCGACATCCTGCTGCAGCAGCAGATCTACGAGAAGCTCGTGACGCTGGGCCAGGACCTCTCGGTCCAGCCCACCCTGGCCACGAAGTGGGACTCCCCGGACGGCAAGGTGTGGACGTTCACCCTCCGCGACGGCGTCAAGTTCAGCAACGGCCAGGACTTCACCTCGGCCGACGTCGTCTACACGATGGACCGGCTGCGCAGCAAGAAGCTCGGCTCGGCCATGGCCGACGTGTACGTGAACATCAAGGACGTCTCGGCGACCGACCCGACCACGGTGACCTTCACGCTCAAGTCGGTGGACTCCGAGTTCCCGGCGTCACTCACCGACTACCACACGCTGATGCTCTGCAAGACGGTGTCGGACCCGAAGAAGAACGCGGTCGGCACTGGGCCGTTCGTGCTCGAGTCGATCTCGGCCGAGGACCGCGCGATCCTGAAGAAGAACCCGAACTACTGGGGCACGGACGCCGACGGCACCAAGCTCCCGTACCTGGACGAGATCGACATCGTCTACTCGCCAGACCCCGCCGGCCAGATCGAGGGCCTGCAGGGCGGCACACTCAACTGGGTGGGCGGGCTCACCGCCGAGCAGAAGCAGGCGGTCGAGGCGAACACCTCGCTCAAGACCATCACCACCAACACGAACTACTGCTTCGAGCTGCAGATCCGCACCGACCAGAAGCCGGGCAGCGATCTCAAGGTGCGCCAGGCCATCATGGCCGGAACGGACCGCCAGGCCATCGTCGATCTGGTCGCGCCGGGTCTGGCTGAGGCCGGCAACGGCACGCTCGTCGGCCCCGGCTACAAGGACTACTATCTCGATTCGCCGGTGCCGTTCGACCAGGCGAAGGCCAAGCAGCTGCTCGCCGACGCCGGCTACGCGAACGGCGTCAAGATCAAGCTCGTCGCACAGACCGCCGACCCCGTGCCCGCCATCGCCACCGCCTGGCAGGCGCAGATGAAGGAGATCGGCATCGACGTCTCCATCCAGCAGGTCCCGCCGGACGTGTTCTACGCCTACGGAGGGCCAGGACAACTGGTACCAGGCCGCCTTCAGCATCGTCGACTACGGCACGCGGGCTGTGCCCAACAACTACTTCCAGCTCGCCCTCGTGACCGGCGGGTCGTACAACTACTCGCGCTGGAGCGACCCGGACTTCGACAGCATCGCCAAGCAGATCGCGCTGGAGCTCGACGCCACCAAGCGCGCCGACCTCTACAAGCAGGCGCAGCAGATCCTGCAGGACCAGGTGCCGATGATGAACTTCCTGGTCCAGACGGCTGTCGCCGGCCAGACGTCGACCATCGACGGCATCGCCATGGCGCCCGACTGGCCGCAGACGCTCTTCCGCGAGGCGCATTTCACCGAATGACACGCACTCGACCAGTGCCGCCTCGCCTGACGGCCGGCGGCGCGAAGATGGAGAGGGGGCCGGTTGCGGCCCCCTCTCCATCGGTCACAATGGAGACCACACTGTAGCCAGCACTCCGCGCGACGACCCGGAGGGTCGTGCGCACCCTTCACCGTTCGTGTCTCCACAAGGGAAGTGAGGACGAAGCAGTGACCGACCCGATCGTCGCCGAAGAGGCAGCCCTCAGCGGCATCCCCATCGAGACGCCTCTGGAGCGCCCCAAGTCGTGGCGCATCTACTGGCGCCGCCTCAGGAAGCGTCCGGCGGCGCTCATCGGCACCATCGTCTTCTGCATCTTCCTCTTCCTCGCCGTCTTCGGCCCCTGGGTGGCGCCCTACGACTACCAGGCCCAGGACGCCAAGCTGCGGCTGGCCACCCCGACCGTCTCGCATCCCTTCGGCGCCGACCAGTTCGGCCGCGACATCTTCAGCCGCATCATCGTGGGCACCCGCAACATCTTCCTGCTGGGCGGCTTCGGCACCCTGGTGGCGGTCGTCATCGGCACGGCCATCGGCCTCGCCTCCGGCTACGTGGGCGGCACCACCGACGAGGTGGTGATGCGCCTGCTCGATGTGCTCCTGAGCTTCCCGTCGCTGCTGCTCGCCCTGGTGCTGCTGAGCACCGTGGGGCCATCCAACCTCAACATCGTGTTCGTGGTCGCCGTCCTCTACATCCCCATGGTGGCTCGAGTGGTGCGCAGCATGGTGCTGGACCTCAAGAACAAGGAGTTCGTGGAGGCGGCTCGCATCCGCGGCGAGCGCCGCAGCTACGTGCTCTTCCGCGAGATCCTGCCCAACTCGCTGCCGCCGCTGCTCGTCGAGGCCTCGATGCGTTTCTCCTACTCGATCTTCCTGGTCGCCTCGCTCGGCTTCCTGGGGCTCGGCGTGCAGCCCCCCTCGCCAGACTGGGGGCTGCAGATCAACGAGGCGCGCAACTTCTTCGCCATCGCGCCGCACGTGCTGCTCTTCCCCGCCTGCACCATCGCCGTGCTGGTCGTCGCCACCAACCTCATGTCGGACGGCCTGCGCCAGGTGATGCTCCCCGGCGGCGGGAGGAACTGAGGTGGCCGCGCCGCGCACCGTCTTCGAGGTCGAGGGCCTGCACATCGACTACACGACCGAGTTCGGCGTGCTGCACGCCGTGCGCGACGTCTCGCTCACCGTGCACGAGCACGAGAGCTTCGGGCTCGTCGGCGAGTCCGGTTCGGGCAAGTCGACGCTCGTCATGGGCGCCATCCGCTACCTCGCCTCCAACGGCAAGGTGACCGACGGCAGCGTCCGCCTCAACGGCGTCGAGCTGCTCGGCCTGCCCGACAAGGAGCTCCGCGAGCTGTGGGGATCGCGCATCGGCGTGGTCTACCAGAGCCCGCTGAGCGCCCTGAACCCTTCGATCGTCATCGGCAAGCAGCTCGCCGAGGTGGCGCGCCAGCATCTGGGCATGGACCGCAGCGCCGCCTTCGCGCGCGTCGGCGAGATGCTGGCCAAGGTCGCGATGCCCGATCCCGAGGCGGTGATGAAGCGCTACCCGCATCAGCTCTCGGGCGGCATGCTGCAGCGCTGCGTCATCGCCATGGCGCTCATGACCAACCCGTCGCTGCTCATCATGGACGAGCCGACGACCGCCCTGGACGTCACCACCCAGGCGATCGTCCTCGACCTTGTCGCCGACCTCAAGCGGGAGTTCGACTCGGCGATCATGTACATCACCCACGACCTCGGCGTCATCACCAAGATCTGCGACCGCGTCGGCGTGATGTACGCCGGCGAGTTCATGGAACAGGCGGAGCTGCGGGAGCTCTTCACCCGCCCGCTGCATCCCTACACGCTGGACCTGCTCGGCTGCGTGCCGCACTTCGACCCCACGCCGGAGAAGCGCTCGCTGGTGACGATCCCGGGCGCCATCCCGCGCGTGGACGAGCTGCCGCCGGGCTGCATCTTCGCGCCGCGCTGCTCCTACGTCGAAGAGGCCTGCACCACGGCGCGGCCGCCGCTCGTGGAGGTCGGGGCCGCGCACCTCTCGGCGTGCCGCCGCTGGGAGATCGTGCCGCCGCCGGCCGAGTACCTGCGTGAGGCCACCGAGGCCGTGCGCCGCATCGAGACCGGCGCCGCCGGCGCCGAGGTGCTCGTCGAGGCCGACGGGACCCAGGTCCATTTCAAGGCGGCCAGGGGCCTCATCCGCGGCCGCACGGCCCCTCTCATCCGCGCCGTCGACGGCGTCGACCTGCAGGTGCGCGTCGGGCAGACGCTCGGCGTGGTCGGCGAGAGCGGCAGCGGCAAGACGACCGTGGCGCGCGCCATCATCGGCCTCACGCCGGCGACCGGCGGCACCATCACGCTGCACGGCAAGACCATTGCCGCGCTCTGCCGGAAAGCGGCCGCGCTCGACGCTCAAGGACATCCAGATGGTGTTCCAGAACCCCGACGCGTCGCTCAACCCGACGCGCAGCGTCGGCGACGCGATCATGCGGCCGCTGGCGCTGCTCGGCGGCCTCGGCCGCCAGGAGGCGAAGGAGAGGGCCAAGGGACTGCTGCAGGCGGTCAGCCTGCCGGTGAGCTACTTCGACCGCCTGCCGCACGAGCTGAGCGGCGGCGAGAAGCAGCGCGTCGCGATCGCGCGCGCCTTCGCCGCCGAGCCCGAGCTGATCCTCTGCGACGAGCCCATCTCGTCGCTCGACGTCTCCGTCCAGGGCTCGCTCATGAACCTGCTCATGCAGCTCCAGGTCGAGAAGCGCACGTCGTACCTGTTCATCTCCCACGACCTCTCGGCGGTGCAGCACCTCTCCGACGTCATCGCCGTCGTCTACCTGGGTCATGTCATGGAGATCGGGGACGCCGTGCGCGTGCTCACGCCTCCCTTCCACCCCTACACCGAGGCGCTGCTCTCGGCCGTGCCGCTGGCCGACCCGGACGTCAAGCAGAAACCCATCCGCCTGGGCGGCTCCGTGCCCAGCGCCATGGATGTGCCCTCCGGCTGCCGCTTCCACCCGCGCTGCCCGCGCTTCCTCGGCGACATCTGCGTGCAGCAGGAGCCGCCGTGGCGCGAGGGCGAGGGCGACCACCGCATCTACTGCCACATCCCGCTGGACGAGCTCGCCCGCCTGCAGGCGGAGACGCTCGTCCTCGCCGACGCCGAGGAGAGCGCCTGATGGGCCGCTTCATCCTCCGGCGCCTCGGCTTCATGGTCCTCACCGTCATCCTCGCCTCGATCATCATCTTCTGGGCGACGACGGTGCTTCCCGGCGACGTCGCCACCATGGTGCTCGGCCGCTATGCGACCGAGCAGGCGAGGACGGAGCTGCGCCACGAGCTCGGCCTGGACAAGCCGATCGCCGTGCAGTACACCACGTGGCTGGGCAAATACGTGCGCGGCGACTGGGGGCACTCGGTGAGCACCGATGAGGTGGTGCGGTCGGTGGTGCTCGAGCGGCTGCGCAACTCGCTCATGCTCGCCATCGTCGCCTTCGCCATGTACGTGCCGCTCGGCATCCTCCTTGGGCTGATCGCCGCCTTACGCAAGAACACCTGGGCGGACAACCTGATCTCGGTGGGGTCGCTGGCCTTCATCGGCCTGCCCGAGTTCGTGAGCGGCATCATCCTCATCACGATCTTCGCGCTCGAGCTGGGCTGGTTCCCCGCCCAGTCGGCGATCGACCCGCAGTCTAGCTTCGTGCAGGCGTTCCCCTATCTCATCCTGCCGGCGATCACCGTCGCCCTCACGAGCCTCGCCTACGTCGTACGCATGACCCGCTCGAGCACCGTCGACGTCCTGCAGATGGACTACGTGCGCACCGCCAACCTCAAGGGCCTGCCGCCACGCCGCGTGCTGTTCACGCACGTGCTGCGCAACTCGCTGCTGCCGACGATCACCGTGGTCGCCATCGGCATCGGCTGGCTCATCGGCGGCCTCATCGTGACCGAGGCGGTGTACGGGTACCCGGGCATCGGACGGCTGCTGCTCTTCGCCATCCAGCGGCGCGACCTGCAGCTCATCCAGGCGACGGCGCTGCTGCTCGTCATCATCTACGTCGTCGCCAACCTGGTCGCCGACATCCTGTACGCGGTCCTCAACCCGCGCATCCGCTACACCTGAGGCCTGGCCGGGCGCGAGGCGTGCGCAAGCGCCTCGCGCCCGCACCGCCTGTCCAGCCTGGCGGCCATCTCCACGGCTGCGCGTCAAAACGAGTCCAGCTCACTGGACAACGTACGCCGGAGCCCTTGAAGCGCCCCGCGGCGGGCGTCAGTCTTGAGGCCAGGCAACACATCAGCCATGGCCGAGTCGCGGCCTGGACGAGATCGAATCGAGGGGCACGTGGACACCACAGTAGCAACAACAGCGGCGGGCCCGCGCGTCGTGCGCGCCCCGCGCGGCACGCAGATCAGCTGCCGCGGCTGGCAGCAGGAAGCCGCCCTGCGCATGCTCATGAACAACCTCGATCCGGAGGTCGCCGAGGCGCCCGGACGAGCTCATCGTGTACGGCGGCGCCGGCAAGGCGGCGCGCGACTGGGCGTCCTTCGACGCCATCGTCGCCACGCTGCGCCGCCTCAAGGACGACGAGACGCTGCTCGTGCAGTCGGGCAAGCCGGTCGGCGTCTTCCAGACGCACGAGATGCGCGCCGCGCGTGCTCATCGCCAACGCCAACCTGGTGCCCGACTGGGCGAACTGGGACGAGTTCCGCCGCCTCGACGCCCTGGGCCTGACGATGTACGGGCAGATGACGGCCGGCAGCTGGATCTACATCGGCACGCAGGGCATCCTGCAGGGCACCTACCAGACGTTCGCCGCCGCCGCGCGAGAAGCACTTCGGCGCCGGCGCCGACCTGGCCGGCCGCCTCGTGCTCACCGCCGGCCTCGGCGGCATGGGCGGCGCCCAGCCGCTGGCCGTCACCATGGCCGGCGGCGTGGCGCTCTGCGTCGAGGTCGACCCGCACGCGCATCGCACGCCGCCTCGAGACCGCCTACGTCGACGTCTCCGCCGACTCGCTGGACGAGGCGCTGCGCCTGGCCGACGAGGCGCGTCGGGCGAAGAAGCCGCTCTCCATCGGCCTGCTCGGCAACGCCGCCGACGTCTACCCCGAGCTCGTGCGCCGCGGCGTCACCCCCGACCTCGTGACCGACCAGACCTCGGCGCACGACACGCTGAACGGCTACGTGCCCAACGGCATGAGCCTGGACGAGGCGCTCGCGCTGCGCCGCGCCGACCCGGACGAGTACGTGCGGCGCGCCGTCGCCAGCATCGTCGTGCACGTGCAGGCCATGATCGCGCTGCAGCGGGCCGGCGCCCACGTCTTCGACTACGGCAACAACATCCGCGGTGTGGCGAAGGAGGCCGGCTACGCCGACGCCTTCGCCTTCCCCGGCTTCGTGCCGGCCTACATCCGTCCGCTGTTCTGCCGCGGCAACGGCCCCTTCCGCTGGGCCGCGCTCTCAGCGGCGACCCGGCCGACATCGCCGTCACCGACGCAGGCCCTGCTGGAGGCCTTCCCCGACAACGAGCTCGTGACGCGCTGGCTGCGCATGGCCGGCGAGAAGGTCCACTTCCAGGGCCTGCCCTGCCGCATCTGCTGGCTGGAGTACGGCGAGCGCGCCAAGGCGGGCCTCATCTTCAACGACCTGGTGCGCAGCGGCAAGGTGAAGGCGCCGCATCGTCATCGGCCGCGACCATCTCGACTCGGGCTCCGTGGCGTCGCCCGTATCGCGAGACGGAGAGCATGATGGACGGCTCCGACGCGATCGCCGACTGGCCCATCCTGAACGCGCTCGTCAACACCGCCGCCGGCGCCAGCTGGGTGAGCTTCCACCACGGCGGCGGCGTGGGCATCGGCAAGAGCCTGCACGCCGGCATGGTCGTCGTGGCCGACGGCAGCGACATGATGGCCGAGCGCCTGCAGCGCGTGCTCACCACGGACCCCGGCACCGGCGTGATGCGTCACGCCGACGCCGGCTACCCCGAGGCCGTGGAGAAGGCCCGCGAGGCGGGCATCGACCTGCCGATGCTGGAGCGTGGCTCATGAGCTCGTCCGGCGACATGGAGGAGGCCACGGCCGGCGAGGCCACGACGGGTCCGGTCGCCGTCGACCTGGACCTCTGCAAGGTCTGCGGCATCTGCATCGAGCTGTGCCCCGAGCACGTCTTCGACCGCGACCGCCGGGGCTACCCGGTGATCGCCCGCCCGGATGACTGCACCCAGTGCCTGCTCTGCGAGCTGCACTGCCCGGACTTCGCCATCGCCGTGCAGCGGCGCGTGAAGAAGGCGGCGGGCGCGGCGGAGGGCGAAGCCGAGGCGCCGCGCGTCGAGCCCGAACAGCTCGCCACGGTGAGCGGACCCGAGGGCTGCGTCAGCCACCACGAGGAGGCCTGACATGGCTGCCACAGCCGTCCTGCTCCAGGGCAACGAAGCCGTCGCCGAGGGCGCCATCGCCGCCGGCGCCCGCTTCTTCGCGGGGTACCCCATCACGCCGTCCACCGAGATCGCGGAGGTGCTGGCCAAGCGCCTGCCGCAGGTCGGCGGCACGTTCATCCAGATGGAGGACGAGATCGCCTCCATCGCCGCCGTGTGCGGCGCCTCCCTGGCCGGCAAGAAGGCGCTCACCGCCACCTCCGGCCCGGGCTTCAGCCTCATGCAGGAGATGATCGGCTTCGCCGCGATGGCGCAGATCCCCTGCGTCATCGTCGACGTGATGCGCGGCGGGCCGTCCACGGGCCTGCCGACGGAGCCCAGCCAGGGCGACGTGATGCAGGCCCGCTGGGGCACGCACGGCGAGCACTCGGTGATCGCCCTCGTGCCGAGCAGCGTCCTGGAGTGCTACACGCTCACCGTCGAGGCCTTCAACCTCTCCGAGCAGTACCGCACGCCGGTGATCATGCTCTCCGACGCCCTCGTCGGGCACATGCGCGAGGCCGTGGTGCTGCCCGCGCCGGGCAGCCTGCGCATCGCCGAGCGCGGCGAGCCGGACTGCGAGCCGGACGAGTACGACACGGTCATGTCGCGACCTGGACAACATCCTGCCGCGCCCGCCGCTGGGCTCGCGCTTCCGCGTGCACGTCACGGGTCTCGTCTACAACCGGCGCAGCGGCGCCCCCGACACGGCCGACCCCCAGGTGGCCAGCGATCTGGGACGCTACCTGCGCGAGAAGATCTACCACCACCGCGACGCCATCGTGAAGGTCGAGGAATACGAGATGAAGGACGCCGAGGTCGCGATCTTCGCCTACGGCTCCGTGGCCCGCTCGGCCAAGGCCGTGGTGCGCTGGGCGCGCAAGCAGGGCGTGCCCGTGGGGCTGGTGCGACCCATCACGCTGTGGCCGTTCCCCACCCTCGCCGTGGACCGCATGGCCGAGCAGGTGCGCACCGTCATCGTGCCCGAGATGAACATCAAGCAGATGAGCTGGGAGGTCCAGGCCGCGGTGGCCGGGCGCGCCAAGGTGGTCGACTACGGGCGCGTGGACGGCAAGCTCATCACGCCCGCCGAGATCAAGGAGCTGGTCAAAGCAGGAGTTCTACTACCAGCACTGGGAGGAGTCATGAGCGCCCTCGTCGACGAGCAACGCCTGGAGGCTTCGCCGACCGGCTGCGCGGCGCCCCGCATCAAGCCGCACACGACCGCCGAGATCACGGCGCACCTGCGCACCGCCAAGACGCTGTGGTGCCCGGGCTGCTCCAACGGCACCATAACGCGGGCCCTCGTCGACGCCATCCTGGGCCTCGAGCTGGACCCCGAGAAGGTCGTGATCGTCGCCGGCATCGGCTGCAGCGGCCGCATCAGCGCCTACCTGGAGTACTCCACGGTGCACACGGCCCACGGCCGCGCCCTGGCGGTCGCCACCGGGGTGAAGGCCGCCGACCCCTCGCTGCACGTCATCGTCGCCATGGGCGACGGCGACAGCTCGGCGATCGGCGGCAACCACTTCATCCACGCCGCGCGCCGCAACATCGACCTCACGGCCCTGATCTTCAACAACTCGATCTACGGCATGACCGGCGGCCAGATGAGCCCCACCACGCACCTCGGCGACAAGTCGACGACGAGCGTGTACGGCAACGTCGAGGCCGCCTTCGACCTCTGCGAGCTGGCCCATGCCGCGGGGGCGACCTACGTCGCCCGCGGCACCTCCTGGGCCTATCAGCAGCTGGTCAACGTCATCGCCGGCGGTCTCGTCCACAAGGGCTTCTCCATGGTCGAGGCGATGGCCATCTGCCCCGTGTACTACGGGCGCTTCAACCTCACCGCCGGACCCGGCCGAGTTCCTGCGCCTGCAGAAGGAGCACGCCGTCCCGGTCGCCAAGTTCGGCGAGGGCGAGACGCGCTCCCACGAGCACTATCCCGTCGGCGTCCTGCATCACACCGAGCGCGCCGAGTTCGTGGCGGCCCTGGGTGAGGTCGGCGACAGGGCCCAGGAGGTGTCCCGTGGCTGACGTCAGCGCCGCGTCCACGCACGTCGAGATCCGCTTCTCGGGCTCCGGCGGCCAGGGCATCCTGCTGGCCGCCGCCATCATCGCCGAGGCGGCGACCGCGCTGGGCAAGCACGTCGTGCAGACGCAGAGCTACGGGCCCGAGGCCCGCGGCGGCGCCTCCAAGGCGGAGGTCATCGTCGCCGACGAGGACATCGACTTCCCGGAGGTCCTCACCCCGGACGTCAGCCTGTGCCTGTCGCAGGCGGCCTACGACAAGTACGCGGCCGACACGCGCCGCGGCGGGCTGCTCGTCTACGACTCCGGCCTCGTCGAGCCGAAGGGCGCGCCCGAGAGCTGGGCGCTGTGGGGCATGCCGTTCACCGAGGCTGCCAAGGGCGAGCTGAAGAAGGCGGTCGTCACCAACATCGTGGCCCTGGGCGCGCTCGTCGCGGTCAGCGGGATGCTGCCCGCCGACGCCGTGGAGCGGGCCGTGCTCAATCGCGTGCCGGAGCGCTTCCGCGAGCTCAACGAGCAGGCCTTCCGGCTGGGCGCGCGGCTCGCGAGCGAGGCCCAGGGCGACGGCCGCGTCGCGCCGGAGCCCGCCGCGGCGCCGTCCTCGTAGGCCACGGCGGAGGCCGCAGCGCATGGACCTGCTCGAGCACCAGGGGAAGCATCTGTTCAGCCAGGCGGGCCTGCCGGTGCTGCCGTCGCGCCTGGCGGTGAGCGCGGCGGAGGCCGCGGCGGCCGCCCTGGATCTGGGCCTGCCCGTGGTCGTCAAGGCCCAGGTCAAGACGGGCGGCCGCGGCAAGGCCGGCGGCATCCGCGTGTGCCGCTCGGCGGACGAGGTCGCCGCCGCGGCGGCCGACATCCTCGCCATGACCATCCGCGACAAGCGCGTCGAGGCGCTGCTCATCGAGCCGGCCGTGGACATCGCGCGCGAGCTGTACCTTGCGGTCTCGTCCTCGCGCGCCGAGCGCGGCCCCCTGCTCGTCTTCTGCCGTGAGGGCGGCGTGGACATCGAGGCCGTGGCGCGCCGCGACTCCGACGGCCCTGGTGCGCGCCGCCGTCGACCCGCTCCTCGGCCTCTGCGACTACCAGGTGCGCGACGTCGTGGCCGCGGCGCGGATCGAAGCGGACGCGCAGGCCCCGGACGGCACGCCGGCGCGGCAGGCGCTGGCCGCCGCGGTGCGCGGCGTGTGGCGCCTGTATCACGACCGCGACGCGACGCTGGTCGAGGTGAACCCGCTCGTCGTCACCACGCGCGGCGAGGTCGTGTGCCTGGACAGCAAGGTCACGATCGACGACAACGCGCTCTACCGGCAGGCCGACATCACCCGCGAGGAGCCGTCGGACGAACGCGAGGCGAAGGCCCGCAGGGCGGGCCTCGCGTTCGTCGGCCTGGACGGCGACATCGGCGTGCTGGGCAACGGCGCCGGCCTGGTGATGAGCATCATCGACCAGATCGCCGCCGCCGGCGGCCGCGCCGCCGACTTCTGCGACATCGGCGGCGGCGCCCGCGCCGAGGTCGTGGCCGCCGCCCTCGACACGATCCTGTCGGCGGGCGACGTGACCGCCGTGCTCGTGAGCATCTTCGGCGGCATCACGCGCTGCGACGAGGTGGCGCGTGGCCTCGTGGAGGTCTTCGGCGGCGCGCCCATCGACGTGCCCGTCGTCGTGCGGCTGGACGGCAACGCCGCGGAGGCCGGCCGTGATGTGCTCGACGCGGCCGGCCTGCCCGGTCTCACCGTGGCCGCGAGCGCGGCCGAGGCCGTGAGCCTGGTCGTGAGCGCCGCGGCGAAACGCCGCGCAGCGGCGCCGGCAGCCGGGACCTCGGGCGGTGAGCGCTGATGGCGATCCTCGTCGATGGCTCCAGCCGCGTGCTCGTGCAGGGCATCACGGGCCGCGAGGGCGCGTTCCACACGAAGCGCATGCTGGCCGCCGGCACCCAGGTCGTGGCCGGCACGTCGCCGGGCAAGGCCGGCCAGAGCCGTGGAGGGCGTCCCCGTCTTCGACACCGTCGCGGCCGCCGTGGCGGCCACCGGCGCGCAGGTCTCCGTGCTCTTCGTGCCGGCGCGCTTCGCGCGCGACGCCATGCTGGAGGCCGCCGACGCCGGCGTGCGCCTCGTGGTCTGCGTCACCGAGGGCATCCCGGTGCGCGACATGGCCGAGGTCACGGCGCACCTGGCGCGCCGCGGCGCGCAGCTCGTCGGGCCCAACGGACCCGGCATCATCACGCCCGGCCGCTGCAGCGCCGGCATCATGCCGGCGGACGTGTTCCTGCCCGGCCCCGTCGGGCTCATCTCTCGTTCCGGCACGCTGACCTACGAGGTGGTGAACGAACTGAGCCTGGCGGACATCGGCCAGTCGACCTGCGTCGGCGTGGGCGGCGACCCGCTGCACGGGCTCGGCTTCGTGGAGTGCCTCGAGCGCTTCGAGGCGGACGAGGAGACGCGAAGCCGTGGTGCTCATCGGCGAGATCGGCGGCGACGACGAGGAGCGCGCCGCCGCCTTCGCGCGGGACCACATGAGCAAGCCGGTGGTGGCCTACATCGCCGGCTTCAGCGCGCCGCCGGGCAAGCGCATGGGCCACGCCGGCGCCATCGTGGAAGGCTCGTCGGGCACGGCCGCGGAGAAGAAGGCCGCCCTGGAGGCGGCCGGCATCCCCGTCGCGGCCGCGCCGTCGGACGTCGTACCGCTGCTGCGGCAGCGGCTTGAAGGGAGGCGGGCACAGTGACCGTCATCGCCATCGGCGGCGAAGCGCTCACCATCGAGGACGTCGTCGCCGTGGCGCGCGGCGGCGCTGCCGCGGAGCTCGCCGCCGCCGCGCGCGAGCGCATCGTGCGGGCGCACGAGGTCATCGCGCGCGTCATCGCGGACGGGCAGGTGGCCTACGGGGTCACGACCGGCTTCGGGCAGCTGGCCACGACGCGCATCCCCGTCGAGAAGGTCCAGGAGCTGCAGCAGAACCTGGTGCGCAGCCACGCCGTCGGCGTGGGACCCGCGCTGGACCGCGACGTCGTGCGCGCCGCCATGGTCATCCGCCTCAACACGATGGCCAAGGGTCACTCCGGGGTCCGCCTCGAGGTCGCCGAGCACCTGGCGGCCATGATCGATGCGGACCTCGTGCCGTACGTGCCGTCGCGGGGCTCGCTGGGCGCCTCCGGCGACCTCGCCCCGTCGGCCCACCTCGTGCTCGCCATGATGGGGGAGGGCGAGCTGCTGACGGCCGAGGGCGGGCGCGAGCCGGCCGGGCCCGCGCTGCGGGCCGCTGGGGCTCGCGCCCCTCACGCTCGAGGCCAAGGAAGGCCTCTCGCTGCTCAACGGCACGCAGTTCATGGCCGCCATCGGCTGCCTCGCGGTGGCCGACGGCGAGGCGCTGCTGGACACGGCCGACCTCATCGGCGCCATGAGTCTCGAGGGCCTGCGCGCCTCCGTCGGCCCCTTCCAGGAGCGCATCCAGCTGCTGCGGCCCATCCCCGGCCAGCTGCACACGGCCGCCAACGTGCGCGCCGCCACCGAGGGCAGCGGCATCATGCTGAGCCACCTCAACTGCGACAAGGTGCAGGACGCCTACTCGCTGCGCTGCATCCCCCAGGTGCACGGCGCCTGCCGCGACGCCCTGCGCTGGCTGCGCGAGGTCGTCACCGTCGAGGTCGATTCCGTCACCGACAACCCGATCGTCTTCCCGGACACGGGCGAGATCATCTCGGCCGGCAACTTCCACGGCGAGCCGCTCGCCCTGGCGCTCGATCTGGCGGCGATGAGCCTCGCGCGAGATCGCCAGCATCAGCGAGCGCCGCACCTTCCGCATGCTCACCAGCTCGCTCAGCGAGCTGCCGCCGTTCCTCACCACGGACAGCGGCCTCAACAACGGCTACATGATCGCCCAGTACACGGCGGCCTCGCTGGTCACCGAGAACAAGGTCCTCTGCCATCCGGCCAGCGTCGACTCGATCCCGACGTCCGGGCGACCAGGAGGACCACGTGAGCATGGGCATGACGGCGGCCCTCAAGCTGCAGCAGGTGCTGCGGCAACGCCCAGACGGTGCTGGGCATCGAGGCGCTGTGCGCGGCGCAGGCCATCGACCTGCTGGCGCCGCTCCAGCCCGGGCCCGGCACGAGCCGCGGGCGCGACGTCGTCCGCGAGTTCGCGCCCACGCTGGGACGCGACCGCTACCTGGCGCCGGAGATCGAGGCGGCGGCGCGGGCCGTCGCCGCCGGCCGCTTCGCCGCCGTGGTCCGCGAGCCAGCGGGAGGAGGCCACATGAATAGCCGCCGTAGGCGAGCTATCGAGCGGGGCGCCGCAGAGACACCGCTCCGCATCGCCTGCGACCTGCTGCTGCGCGGCGCGAGCGAGCTCGTCACGATGAGCGAGCCCGGCGGCCTCGGGTGTCATCCCGCACGGCGCCCTGGCCGCGCGCGAGGGCCGCATCGTCTGGGTCGGCGAGGAGGCCGCCATCGGCGACAGCCTGGACGTCGCCGCCGACGCCCTGATCGTCGACGCCGAAGGGGCGTGCGTGCTGCCCGGCTTCGTCGACGCCCACACGCACGCCGTCTTCGCCGGCGAGCGCGCCGGCGAGTACGGCCGCCGCCTGGCCGGCGCCGGCTACCTGGAGATCCAGGCGGCCGGCGGCGGCATCATGAGCACGGTGCGGGCCACGCGGGCGGCCACGGAGGAGCAGCTGGCCGCCCTCACCCGCGCCCGCCTCGACTCCTTCCTGCGGCACGGCACGACGACGCTCGAGATCAAGTCCGGCTACGGTCTCACGCTCGAGGATGAGCGCAAGATGCTGGCCGCCGGCCGGGTCGCGCATCCCGACGAACCGCGTGCTACACGCTGCTCGCCGCGCACTCCACGCCCGAGGAGTATCGCGGCCGCGACGACGAGTACATCGACCTGGTGTGCGCCGAGATGCTGCCGGCGCTGGCGCGGCGAGGCCGATTTCGTCGACGTGTTCTGCGACGAGGGCGCCTTCACCGTGGCGCAGTCGCGCCGCGTGCTGGAGAAGGGGCGCGAGCTGGGCCTCCGCGTGAAGATCCACGCGGAGGAGCTCGCGCACACCGGCGGCGCGCTGCTCGCCGCCGAGCTCGGCGCGCGTCTCGGCCGACCATCTCATCCACGTCGACCGGCGAGGACATCGCGGCGCTGCGCGCCGCCGGCATCGCCGCCGTGGTGCTGCCCGGCACGAGCTACACGCTGCACACCTCGTACGCGCCGGCGCGGGCGATGCTGGACGCCGGCGTCACCGTCGCGCTGGCCACCGATTTCAACCCGGGCACCTGCCACTGCGAGAACCTGCAGCTCATCATCTCGCTCGCCTGCCAGGAGGAGCGGCTCACGCCCGCCGAGGCCCTGTACGCGGCCACCATGGGCGGCGCCGCGGCGCTGGGCCTGCAGGACGAGGTCGGCAGCCTGGAGCCGGGCAAGCGCTGCGACGTCCTCGTGCTCGACGCCGCATCGCACGAGGAGCTGCCCTACCACTTCGGCGTCAACCTGGTGAGCGGCGTGATCGCCGGCGGTGAGGTCGTCGTGCGCGACCGCGTCCTCGTCGGCGACGGGCCGGACCGCGGCGAGCGGCCATCCGGTGAGGGAGGCGCGCACGTGACCCTCATCGAGTGCATCCCCAATTTCTCCGAAGGTCGTCGTATGGAGGTCGTCGCAGAGATCGTCGAAGCCATCGACGCTCGTGGAGGGCGTGCACCTGCTCGACGTGCAGAGCGACGCCACCCACAACCGCAGCGTCGTCACCTTCGTCGGCCACGAGGGGGCGATCGCCGAGGCCGCCTTCCGCGGCATCGAGACGGCGGCCGCCCTCATCGACCTGAACGAGCACGAGGGCGCCCATCCGCGCTTCGGCGCCGCCGACGTGGTGCCGTTCGTGCCGCTCGGCGCCGACGAGATGCCGGTCTGCGTGGACGTGGCTCGCGTGCTCGGCGCGCCGCGTCGCCGCCGAGCTCGAGATCCCCGTGTTCCTCTACGAGGACGCCGCCCGCGTGCCCGAGCACCGCAACCTCGCCGCCGTCGCGCGGCAAGGGCTTCGAGGAGCTGCGCGACGCGATCGCCGCGGACCCCGCGCGCCGGCCCGACGAGGGCGCGGCGCGCGTGCACCCCACCGCCGGCGCCGTCGCCATCGGCGCGCGCTTCCCGCTCATCGCCTACAACGTCAACCTCGAGAGCGACGACCTGGAGCTGGCGCGAGCGCATCGCGCGCGAGATCCGCGAGCGCGACGGCGGCATGAAGTGCGTCAAGGCCATCGGCCTGGCGCTCGACGACGGGGCCGTGCAGGTCTCCATGAACCTCACGGACTACCGGGTGACGTCGATGAGCGACGTGGTCGCGGCGATCGGCGACCGAGCCGCGGCCGTGGGCGTCGCCATCCGCGAGAGCGAGGTCGTGGGGCTGCTGCCCCAGGACGCGCTCGTGCAGCTCGCCAGGTCGGCGCTGTATGCGACCGCCTTCAGCCGCGAGCAGGTCCTGGAGGCGCGCGTGCTCGACACGCTGCTCTGATGGCCGCGGATCTGCGCATCACCGCCGTCACGGCGACGCCGCTGTGGCTGGCGTTCACGGAGCCGTATCACTGGGCCGGCCGCGTCGATCACGGCGCCGCGGTGGTCCTGGTCGAGGTGCAGACGGACGCCGGCATCACCGGCGTCGGCGAGTCGACGGCGGCGATGCCGGCCGACGGCACGGTGGCGGCGCTGCGCGGCGTCTCGCCGCTGTTCGTCGGCGAGCCGGTCCACGACGTCGACCGGCTCATCACGAGGGCGCGCTTCCTCGGCGGCTTCAACTGGACGCCCTGGCAGGCGAACCTCGTGCTGGCCGGGCTCGAGATGGCGCTGTGGGACGCGATCGGCAAGGCCGCCGGCCAGCCGGTGCACCGGCTCCTCGGCGGCCGGGTCCGCGACGAGGTCGACTACTTCGGCTTCCCGCAGGGCGACACGGCCGACGAGCTGGCGGCACACGCCGCGACCCTGGCGGAGGCCGGTCACGGCGTGATCTACCTCAAGGTGGGCCGCGGCGAGCAGACCGACCTCGCGAACACGGCGGCCGTGCGCGACGCCATCGGCGGCCGCCGCCTGCGCCTGGATCCCAACGGCGCCTGGAGCGTCGCCGAGGCGATCCACATGATCGGCCGCCTCGCCGCCTTCGAGCCCGAGTGGATCGAGCAGCCGACGACGCCGCTGAGCGTCGCCGCCCTGCGCCAGGTCAAGGAGGCGGTGAGCGTGCCGATCGCCGCCGACCAGGCGGTGTTCACGCCGGCCGACGTCTACGAGCTCTGCCGGCAGCGCGCCGTCGACGTCGTCGTCCTGTCGCTGCACGAGGCCGGCGGCCTGCTCGACTTCGTCAAGGCCGCCGCCGTCGCCGAGGCGGCCGGCGTGCCCGTCTGCCTGCACGGCCAGTCGGTGAGCAGCATCACCGACGCCGCCCAGCATCACCTGGGCCTGCGCACGGCCAACCTCACCGAGGGCAACCAGATCATGCACCAGCTGATCACCGAGGACCTGGTGACCGCACCCGACATGACGCCGGTGCGGGGCAAGATCGGCAGGCTGGACGCGCCCGGTCTGGGCGTCGAGCTGGACCGCGACGCCGTGGCCCGCGCCGCGGAGCGCTACGGAAGGAGGTGCGCCCGTGAAGGTGCTCATCGCCGATCAGAAGCTGGTCACCGAGCTGCTCCCCATGGACGAGGCCATCGGCGTGATGCGCCGCGCCCTGACGATGCTCGCCGAGGGCGATGTCGTCATGCCGCTGCGCACGATGCTCGTGATGCCGGGCGGCGAGCGCGTGATGGGCCTGATGCCGTCGTATCTGGGCGGCCTTGAGGCAGTGGGCGTCAAGGTGGTCGCCGCGTTCCCCGCCAACTTCGGCACGGAGTACGACACGCACCAGGGCGTCGTCCTGTTCTTCGACACGCGAGCGGGGGCTGCTGCGCGCCATCGTCGACGCGACCTCCATCACCGCCATCCGCACGGCGGCGGTGAGCGGGCTGGTCACGGACCTGCTGGCGCGCCCCGACGCCGGCGACCTGGCGATCATCGGCGCCGGCACGCAGGCGCACACGCACCTGCAGGCGATGCGGGCCGTGCGGCCTGTGCGCCGCGTGCGCGTGTACAGCGTGCCGGCGGAGAGCGCGACCGCCTACGCGGAGCGCGAGTCGCGCCTCACGGGCCTGACGGTCGAGGTCGCGGCGACCGCCGAGGAGGCGGTCGCCGGGGCCGACCTGATCTGCACGACGACGACGGCCACGGAGCCGGTGGTGCGCGGCGAGTGGGTGAGCCCGGGGGCGCACATCAACGCCGTCGGCGCCTACACGCCGGCGACGAGGGAGCTGGATTCGGCGCTCGTCGCCGCCGCCCGCCTGTACGCCGACCGCCGCGAGTCGCTGCTCAGCGAGGCCGGCGAGTTCCTCATCCCCAAGGGCGAGGGGCTCATCGGCGACGACCACGTCGTCGGTGAGATCGGCGAGGTGCTGCTGGGCAAGGCCCCGGCCCGCACCTCCCCGGACGAGATCACGCTCTTCAAGTCGCTGGGCATCGCCGTCGAGGACCTCGCCGCGGCCCACCACGTGTACGCGGCCGCCAAGGCCCGAGGCCTGGGCCAGTGGGTCGAGATCGGCGGGCGGCACTTCGGCAGCGCGGTCGAGGGCTGAGCGATGGCCGTCGAGCCCTACCCCGAGTTCTTCAACGACGTGTTCGGCCCGGTGATGCAGCCCGGCTCCAGCTCGCACACCGCCGGGCCCTGCCGCATGGGCTTCCTGGCCGCCGACCTGCTCGGCGAGCCGGTGCGCAGCGCGCGCATCGTGCTGGCGGAGCACGGCTCGTTCGCCGGCACGTTCGGGATCATGGCCGAGGACCGGGCCATGGTGGCCGGCGTCCTCGGCCTGCTGCCCGACGACGAGCGGCTCTTCCGCGCCTTCGAGCTCGCCGAGGAGCGCGGCGTGGAGGTCGCCTTTGAGTTCGCGGAGCTGCCCGAGAGCGACCACCCCAACGCCATGAAGTTCGTGCTGACCGGCGAGAGCGGCCGCACGGCCACGATGGTCGGCGCGTCCACGGGCGGCGGCATGGTGGAGACGGTCTCGGTGGACGGCCTTCCGCTCGAGGTGAAGGGCGACACGTTCGTGCTGCTCGTGATCGAGGGACACGGACGGGGCGGACGAGGCGGACGCGGCTGAAGCGGACGATGTGACCCAGGCGCAGCTGCAGCAGCTGACGGCCGACCTGCCCGGCACGGTCGAGGTGAGGACGGTCGTCGGCTCGAGCGGCGCCGCGATGCGCGTCGCGCGGCTCGCCGAGCGGCCCGACCTGGAGGCCGTGCGCGCCGCCGCGGCCGAGGTCTCGCCGCGGCTGCGCGTGAGCCTGCTGCGGCCGGTCCTGCCGGTCCTGACGCAGCCGCAGCGCGCGCCGCAGCTCTTCGACACGATGACACGGTGGCGCGAGCTGGCCGCGGAGCGCGGCCTCGCGCTGTCCGAGGTCGCCATCCAGTACGAGATGGACGCCTCGGGCTGGTCCCGGGAGAACGTCGCCGCGTACATGCGCGGGCTCGCGGCGCTCATGCGCCGGCAGACCCGCGCCGCCTACGAGGACGACGTCACGGTACCGGCCAGCCCGTTCAAGCCGGACTTCGCCGGTCGCTGGGCCGTGCACGCCGCGACGCCGCGGCAGATCACGGACGGCGTCACGGCGCAGACGGTCAAGTACGCCTACGGCGCGGGCGCCGGCATCCCCGGCGTGGTGAACGTGCCGGGGCCCATGGGCGGCGGCGGCGGCTACGTCTACGCCGCCCTCAGCGCCGTGCAGGAGGCCCGCGGGCTGACCGAGGACGACCTGCTGCGCGGGCTGTTCGTCGCCGCCGGGATCGGCGCGATCGCCTACACGCGCACCGCGCCGACCGGCGAGGTGATAGGCTGCACCGGCGAATCGGGCGTGTGCGGCGCCATGGCCGCCGCGGCGATCGTCGAGATGGTCGGCGGCCCTCCGCAGGCCGCCGAGGACGCAGCCTCGCTGGCGCTGCAGGCGTTCACCGGCCTGCCCTGCGACCCCATGCCGGGCGGGCTCAGCCAGCCGTGCCGCAGCCGCATCATGGCGGCGACCTGCACGGCCCACGTCTTCGCCGACATGGCGCTCGCCGGCCACGAGGCCGCGCTGCCGCTGCACGAGGCCATCGACGTCGCCGACGCCATAGGCCGCGCGCTGCCGCCCGAGCTGCTGTGCACGTCCGAGGGCGGATGCTGCGCGGCCCCGACGGCGCAGACCCGCCGGGCCGAGTACCGGCGCTGGTTCGACGAGACCCGGCCCGAAGAGCGGCCGCCGGGGAACCTGATATGACGATCGCGAGGAGGAGGCGGGCTTGATCGAGGACCTGGTGTACGTGGGCGGCAGTTATCCCGTCCACGACGTGGCCCAGAAGGTCACCGGCGAGCTGGTCTACGGCAGCGACCTTCAGCTGCCCGGCATGCTCTACGCCAAGCTGCTGCTGAGCCCTATCCCGCACGGCACCGTCAAACGCATCGACGCCTCCCGCGCCGAGGCGCTGCCCGGCGTCGTCAAGGTCTTCTCGCACCTGAACGCGCCCATGGATCGCTTCTGCCGGGCGCGCATCCATCCCGGGCAGGACCTCTGCCCCCACGACGAGACGCTGTTCAGCGAGCACGTGCGGTTCGTGGGCGACCGCGTCGCCGCGGTCGTCGCCACGAGCCGGGCGATCGCCGACGCCGCGGTCGCGTTGATCGACGTGGAGTACGAGGCGCTTCCGGCGCTGCTCACTCCCGAGCAGGCGCTCGAGCGTGACGACGTGCGCATCCACTCGAGCGGCAACCTGGCCTACGAGCACGAGACCGAGGTGGGAGAGCGGCCGGACCTGTCCGGAGCCGTCGTCGTCTCGACGACGACGGCCACGCCGCGGGTCCACCACGCGGCGCTCGAGCCGCACGTCTGTGTGGCGCAGGGCTACAGCTCGGGCGGGATGACCGTGTGGTCGACCAGCCAGGGCGTCTACGCCGCCCGCACCGTCATCGCCGAACTGCTCGGGCTGGAGTACCACCGCGTCAGGGTCATCAAGATGCCCATGGGCGGCTCGTTCGGCGGCAAGACCGAGTACATCCTCGAGCCCGTCACCGCGTTCATGGCGCGCGAGACCCGGCGGCCGGTGAAGCTGCTCTTCGACCGCGAGGAGTGCATGATCGCCACGATGACGCGTCCGGCCACGACGACGACCATCCGTACCGCCTGCACCGCCGACGGCGTGCTCCTCGACCTCGAAGCGGCGACGACCCTCGACGCCGGGGCCTACGCGACCAGCACGCCGGACTACTCGATCCACATGTGCAAGAAGGCGACGAAGCTCTACCGCCTGCCGCACTACCACCATCGCTGCCAGGTGGCCTATACGAACACCCCGGTGGGCGGCGCGGCGCGCGGCTGGGGCGCGCCGGAGATGATCGCGGCCCTCGAGGTCCACATGGACAGGGTCGCCGCGACGCTCCGCGTGGACCCCGTCGACCTGCGGCTCAAGAACCTGCTGGACCCGTTCGACACCGACCTGGTGACGGGGCTCTCGCTCGGCGACGCGCGGGTGCGCGAGTGTCTCGAGCGGGGCGCCGTGGCCTTCGACTGGGCCGCGCGCCGCGCCCGCCCCGCCGGCAAGGGCCGGTACCGGCGCGGCGTCGGCGTCGCCTGCGGCGCGCACAAGAACGGCATGTTCGGTGCCTTCGCCGAGGCCAGCAACATGTCGCTCAAGATGAACGAGGACGGCACCTTCGAGCTGAACGCCAGCCTGCACGACCCGGGCTGCGGCGTGGTGACCACGATGAAGGTCATCGTCGCGGAGGTGCTCGGCGTGCACCCGGACCTCATCGCGGCGGGCGAAGCCGACACCTCGACGACCCCGTTCGACTACGGCACGTACGGCAGCCGGGTGACCTACGTCGTCGGCGCCTGCGCCCGCGCCACCGCGGAGAAGCTGAAGGGCACGATCCTCGCGGCCGCCGCGGACCTGCTGCAGGTGCCGCTCGACCGGCTGTCGGTGCACGACGGCGCGGTCCACGTGCGCGACGACGGCGGCCGCGCCATCGCCTTCCGCGACATCGCCCGGCTGAGCCAGATGAAGTCGGTCCCGGCCATCGCGGCGTCCATGACGTACTACGCCACGTCCAATCCCGCCTCCTACTCGGTGCAGTTCGCCGAGGTGGAGGTCGATTGCGCCACAGGGCTCACCGCGGTCAGCGACTTCCTCGCCGTCGGCGACGTGGGCAGGGCCATCAACCGCGGCATGGTCGAGGCGCAGTTCCAGGGCGCGGTGCAGATGGGCATCGGCTACGCCCTGTACGAGCACCTCGACGTCGACGAGGCCGGCCGCAGCGGCGTCGACGGCTTCAAGAACTACCACATCGTCAACGCGCCCGACATGCCGGACGTCCAGGTGCTCCTGGTCGAGCACGAGGGTGACGACGGACCGTTCAGCGCGAAGAGCGTCGGCGAGATCGCCACGGTGCCGACGGCCGCCGCCGTGGTCAACGCCGTCAACAACGCGCTCGGCACGACGTTGTCGGAGCTGCCGCTCACCCCCGAGCGGATCGTGGCCGCCCTGCACGAGACCGACGGGGAGGCGTGATGGACCTGACGCTCACGGTGAACGGCAGCGCCCACGAGGTGCAGGTCCGGCCGATGGCGCGGCTGCTCGACGTGCTCAGGGACCAGCTCGGGCTCACCGGCACCAAGGAGGGCTGCGCGGAGGGCGAGTGCGGCGCCTGCACGGTGATCGTCGACGGCAAGGCCGTGAACGCCTGCCTGATGCTCGCCGTCCAGGCGCGCGGCAAGGAGGTCCTCACCGTCGAGAGCCTGGCCGCGACCGGCGAGCTCGACATGCTCCAGCAGAGGTTCGTCGAGCACGGCGCGATCCAATGCGGCTACTGCACGCCGGGGATGCTGATGTCCGCCAAGGCGCTGCTGATGGCGAACCCCCTGCCCTCGGAGCAGGACATCCGCATCGCGCTCGCCGGCAACCTGTGCCGCTGCACCGGCTACACGGCTATCGTCGCCGCGGTCCGGGCCGCGAGCGGCCAGGAGACCACGGCCATGGAGCTGCCGGCCGACACCGAGGCGCGGGTCGCGGCCGGCACGCCCTCCGACGCCGAGGTGCTGGCCGCCGCTGAGGCCGCGTCGGCAGCCGAGGCGGCCGCGGCCGCCGCACACGGCGTCGGCCGCCGAGGCCGGCCTGACCACCTTGGCGGAGCCCCCCGACGACGAGCCGCACGACTCGGAGGGGGGTGAGTGAGATGCCGGGCGTGGACGTCGTGACGCCGGCCGGCATGGAGGAGCTCGTCGGCGCGCTGGCGCGCGCGACGACGCGCAGCCGGCTGCTCGCCGGCGGCACCGACCTGGTGCGGGCCATCCGGCGCCCCGGTCAGGAGCCGGACCTGCTCATCGACCTGTCCCAGCTCGCGCGAGCTCTCGTACGTGCGCCTCGACGGCGGACGGCTGCGCGTCGGCGCGACGACCACCTTCACGCAGCTGCAGTACGACGCCCTCGTGCGCGAGCACGCGCCGTGCCTCGGGCAGGCGGCGGCTCAGGTCGGATCGGTGCAGATCCGCAACATCGCGACCATCGCGGGCAACATCGCCAACGCGTCGCCGTGCGCCGACGGCGCCACGGCGCTCATGGCGCTCGACGCCGACGTGACGACGATCGACGGCGCCGGGCGCAGCGCGACCCGGCCGCTCGGCGAGGTCCTGCTCGGGCCGGGGAGGACGAGTCTTGCCCCCGACGAGGCCATCACCGAGTTCTCGTTCGCGGCCCTGGGCGCGGAGCACCGCTCGGCGTTCGCCAAGATCGGCTCGCGCACGGCCGTGACCGTCGCCCGGCTCAGCATGGCGCTGGTCGTGCGCTTCGATCCGGTCCCCGGCGTCCTCAGCCGACGTCAAGGCGAGCCTGGGCGCCGTCGGCGAGACCGCCTTCAGGGATCCGCTGGCGGAGCAGGTCGTGGAGGGCCGACCCCCGGACGAGGAGTCGGCCCGGCTCTTCACGGACGCGTGCGTGGCCGCCGTGCAGCGCTCCATCCCCGGGCGCTACTCGCTGCCGTACAAGCAGCACGCCGTGCGCGGGCTGGCCTACGACGCCTGGAACGCGCTGGCGCTGGGCCCGCCGTTCGAGCCTGCCTGGGACTGAGGGCCCGGCCGCTCAGACGTTCATGGGCGCCTGACGCGGGGAATGGCCTCGGCATGACCATCGTACTCACAGGCCGTGACCTCACCCTGGCGCAGGTCATCGACGTGGCGCGCGAGGGCGCGCGCGTCGCCCTGGACGACGACGCGCGCGAGCGCATGGCGCGGTCGCACGCGCTGGCGCAGCGGGTCTTCGAGAGCGGCGTGCCGACCTACGGGCTCACGACCGGCTTCGGCGTGCAGAAACGCGTCGCCGTCACCGCCGAGGACGTGAGCCGCTTCAACCGCAGCCAGATCCAGGACCACCGCGCCGGCCAGGGCCCGCCGGCCACCGACGACGTGGTGCGCGCGGCGATGCTCTGTCTGGCCAACCTCTTCGCCGGCGGCACGACGGTCGCCCGGCCGGAGCTCGCCGACGCGCTCATCGCGGCGCTCAACGAGGACCGGCACCCCATCGTGCGCCTGCACGGCTCGATCGGCGTCTCGGACCTGTCGGCGATGGCCGACCTCGCCTACGGCGTCATCGGCGACATGGACCTGCGCGCCGGGGAGGCGCTGGCGCTGACCAACAACAGCGCCTTCGGCACCGCGTCCGCGGCGCTCGCGCTTCACGACGCGGCCCGCCTGCTCGACGCCGCCGACGTGGCCGGAGCGCTCGCCCTCGAGGGGTTCGGCGCCAACCTCTCCGTGCTGCATCCGGGCGTCGAGAGGACGCGGCCGCACCCGAGCTTCGTGGCGGCCTCGGCGCGCACGCGCGCCCTGCTCGAGGGCAGCTACCTGTGGGGCGACGGCGCCGCGCGCAACCTGCAGGACCCGCTCACGTTCCGCAGCACCGTCGCCGTGCAGGCGGTGGGCCGCGAGGCGCTCGATCACGCGCTCGCGGTCCTCGCGATCGAGCTCAACGCGGCCCAGGGCAACCCGCTCGTCGACGTCGCGACGGGGCGCATCGTCTCGGTGGCGAGCTACGAGTCCCTGCCGCTCGCCGCCGCCCTGGACTACGTGCGCGTCGCGCTGGCCTCGGTGTTCACGGCGGCCAGCGAGCGCTCCGTCAAGCTCCTGGACACGCCGTGGTCGGGCCTGCCGACCGGGCTCAGCGCCGACCCCGACCGCCCGGACCTCGGTCTGAGCATCCACGCGATCACTGTCCAGGCGCTGACCGCGGAGGCCAGCCTGCTGGCCCAGCCGGTGTCGTTCACCGTCGTCAGCACGTCCGGCGCGGAGGGCATCGAGGACCGCGCCACGCTGCTGCCGCTGAGCGCCAGACGTCTCGCCGCCATGGTGGACCTCGGCGAGGGCGTGATCGCCGTCGAGGCGCTGGTGGCGGTGCAGGCCATCGACCTGCGCGGCCGCGGGCCGCTCGGCCGCGGCACCTCGGCGGCTCACGACCTGGTCCGGGCGCGGATCCCGTTCGCCCGCGAGGGCCGTCGCACGCTGGCGGACCCGGGTCTGCTGCGCGGGCTCATGCGCACGGAGGCGTTCGCGCGGCCCGAGGCTGCGGATGCCGGGTGAAGCGGGCCGCGGCGGCCGTCGTGGCGCCGCGCTCACGGATGCTATCCTTGCGGCATGGACCACGTCTCGTTCCACCGCTCAGCGAGTCGTTGCGCGCTCGCTCGGCTCACCGATCCGCCGCTGAAGGGCTGAGGTGCGCGACCTGATCGACGAGCTCCAGGCGGGACTCGCGGGCGGCGCCGGGTTCGCGCTGCTCACGGTCGTCGACGAGCAGGGGTCCACGCCCCGCGCCGGCGGCGCCCGCATGCTCGTGCGCGCCGACGGCTCGATCAGCGGCAGCATCGGCGGCGGCCTGCTGGAGGCGACGATGATGCGCGAGGCCGCCGAGGCCATCGGCCGGCGGCGGTCGCGCGTGGTCGCCATCGAACTGGACGGGCGCAGCGTCGACGAGCCGGCCATGCTCTGCGGCGGCCGTGCCACGGTCCTGATCGCCTACATCCCCCCCCGGCTGCCGGCGCTGGCCTCCGTTCTGGACGCCCTGGCGGACGCGCTCCGCGCCGGCGAACGCGCCTGGCTGTTCACGGTCTGCGCGCCGGCGCCCGGCGACACCGACGTGTCGTACTGGCTGCTTCGCGAGGGCGGCGACGTCGCAGGTGACGCGCCGCCCGAGGCCCTCGACCTGCGCGCGGTCGCGTCTGTCGCCGGGCCACAGGGCTGGATGCCGCTCCCCGACGGCCGCCGCGCTCACGTCGAGCTGGTCGAGCCGGCGCCGGCCGTCCTGGTGTGCGGCGCCGGCCACGTGGCGCAGGCGCTCGCCCCCGTCGCCGCCGGCGTCGGGTTCCGGGTCGTCGTCATGGACGACAGACCCGAGTTCGCCGACGCCCGCCGCTTCCCCGAGGCCGTCCAGGTGAGGCTGCTGCCGAGCTTCGAGGAGGCGTTCTCCGGCCTCGCGGTCGACGAGCGCAGCCTGGTCGTCATCGTCACGCGGGGCCATCAGCACGACATGACGGTGCTCGTCCAGGCCCTGCGCACGCCGGCGCGCTACGTGGGCCTCATGGCGAGCCGCACCAAACGGGAGCGCATGCTCGCGGCGCTGCGCGAGCGCGGCTTCGCGGAGGCCGACATCGAGCGTATCCACTCGCCCATCGGCCTGCCGATCGACGCCGAGACGCCGGCCGAGCTGGCCATCAGCATCGTCGCCGAGCTCATCCAGGCGCGAGCGGCGTCGGTGCGCGAGGATCCGCGGGCGAGCACGCCGTGAACCCCGCGGTGCGCGGCATCGTCCTCGCGGCGGGCAGGTCGCGCAGGATGGACGCGCTCAAGCCGCTGCTGCCCGTCGGGGACGAGCCGGCTGTGATCCGCGCCGCACGCGCCTTCTCGGACGTGGGCGTGCGGCCTCTGGTCGTGCTGGGCTTCGCCGCCGAGACCGTGGCGTCCGTGCTCCGCGAGGCGGCCGTCGAGTACGTGGTCAACGAGGGGTTCGAGGCCGGCATGTTCTCCTCGGTCAGAGCGGGACTGCGTGCGGCGGGTGAGGTCGGCTGGGTCGGCATCCTGCCGGCCGACTGCTGCCTGGTGCGGCCGGAGACGGTCGGCCGGCTCGCCAGGGCGAGTGAGTGAGGCGGCGGCGGACGTGGTCTACCCGGTCGCCGCCGGCGCGCGCGGTCATCCGCCGCTCCTCGGCGCGCGAGCGCGACGGCTCGTGCTGGCCGCGGACCCGGAGTCGGTCCTGCGGGAGGTCCTCGGCGACGTGGAGGACGGGGCCGTCGAGGTAGAGGTCGACGACGGCGCCGTCCTGCTCGACATGGACGACCGGCGGCAGTACGAGCGCGTCCTCGAGCTGGCCAAGAATGAAGGCCTGCCGGACGACGACGAGTGCGAGGCGCTGTACCGGCGCGAGGGCACGCCGCAGCCGGTGCGCGAGCACGCCGCCGTGGTCGCCGTGGTGGCGCGCGCCCTCGGGCGCGCGCTCCAGCCGGCGGGCGCGTACCTGAACCTGGAGCTTCTGGACGCCGCGGCGCTGCTGCACGATATCGCCCGCGGTGCGCCCGATCACGCCGCGGCCGGCGCCCGCCTGCTCACCGACGCCGGCTATCCGCGCGTCGCGGCCGTCGTCGCCCGCCACATGGACCTGCTCGGCGAGCCGCCCGCCGTGCCGGGCGAAGCTGAGGTGCTGTTCCTCGCCGACAAGCTCGTCGCCGGTGGCCGTGTCGTCACGCTCGACGAGCGTCTGCGGGCGACGGTCTCCCGTTTCGCCGACGACGCCCAGGCCGCAGCCGCCGCCGGGGCGCGCCTGGCGGCGGCCGGTCGGGTGGCCGCGGCCGTCGAGCGACTCACCGGCCGCGCTCTGACGGACATCCTCGCGTCGGCGCGCCCGGCGGGATGAACGACTGGCGCGCGTCGACCGGCGCAGCGCGCTACCGGGGGCTGCTGGCGTGCGACCTCGACGGGACGCTGGCGCGGCCCGACGGCGCGATCGCCGGCGACGTGCGCGAGGCGCTCGAGGCCCTGGACGAGCTGCGGCTGCCGCTCGTCGTCTGCACCGGACGACCGTTCGCCTACGCGCGGCGCGTGATCTCCTCCGGAGGCCTGCGGCCGCTGGCCGTCGCCAGCTTCCACGGCGGGCTGGTGACGGAGCGAGACTCCGAGGGCATCGTGCTCCATCACACGCTCTCGCCCGACGTCGTCCGGACGGTCGCGACGGTGCTGCTGCGCCATCGCCTCGCGGTGACCTGGTACCTGGCGAGCGACCGCCGCCAGCTTCAGGACGCGCCCCGGCGACGCGGCCGCGACGCGTCTCCTCGCCGTCGGGCGGCCGGCCGACGTCGATGCCGCGCGGCGCGAGCTCCTCGGGCTGACGGCGCCGATGATCCGGGTCGACGCGCCCCGGCCGGGCGTCCTGGACGTGCGGCACGAGCGTGCGACCAAGGAGCACGCCCTGCTGGTCCATCGTCGCAGCGTCTTGGCGTGCCGCTCGCCAACGTCGTGGCGTGCGGCGACGACGCCTCGGACGAGGGCATGCTGCGCCTGGCGGGCACGGCGATCGTCGTCGGCCCGCCGGGCGAGGCGGAAGCGGGGGGACCGCAGGTCGGAGCGCGCCGAGTGGTGCCGCAGGATCGACTCGGCGCGGTGCTGCGCAGGCTGGCTCGGAGGTCGTCGCCGGCGGCGAAGCAGGACCGTGGCCGATCACCTGACCGCGTGACCGGCTCGGGGCGGCGACTCAGGCCTGCGGCGGCAGGTCGGCGCTCTCCGCCCGTGGCGCCATGGCGATCGCCTCGCTGGCGCAGCCGGTGGCACACACGCCGCAGCCGCGGCAGACATCGGCGTCGATGTGCGGGTGGTCGTCGCCTGAGGCGATGGCGCCGAACGGGCAGCGCTCCACGCACACGTCGCAGGCGACGCAGGCGTCCTCGTCGATGACCGCAAGATGACGACGGCGCGGCCAGACGTCGTCGACGTGCAGCCGCGCCGCCGCCAGGTGCGGGAAGCAGCAGTCGGCGCAGCAGCAGCAGATGGCGCCGGCGTCGGCCGCCGACCTGTCGGCGTAGGCGGTGCGCGTGAGGCCGGCGGCGTCCGCCGCCCGCAGCACGCGCACCGCCTCCTCCGCGTCGAGGACTCTTGCCCAGGCCGCGGTCGTCCGAGAAACGCAGGCAGACCTGGACGGGCAGCGAGCAGTTGCCCCACATCGAGCGGCAGTTGCAGGGCCACAGGTAGATGCGCCCGGCCTCGCGCACCAGCGCCTCGGCCTCCTCCAGGAGGAGATAGGCGTAGTCGGCTTCGCCGCCCGTCGTGAGCGTGCCCTCGCGCACCGCCGTCAGGTCGTCACGCAGGCCGTCGATGTAGTCCGCAAGCTCCCACTCGTTGAGCTCGCGGCGCACGTCCGCGGGCAGGTCGTGCCAGCCCTCGAAGCAGGCCCAGACATCGAAGCGGGCGTGGAAGGACGCGACGCGATACGGATGCGCCGCGGCGCCGGCCGCGGGTTCTTCGGGCCCGAGACGGTCGAGCACGGCGCGGCGCACGGCGCGCTCGAGCCGCGCCGCCGGGACACTCGACGAGCGCTTCGGGCTGCTCGCACGCGAGCCGGATCAGCTCGACGTCATCGTCGTCGTAGAAGCGGTCGAGCCAGGGCACGATGAAGTCGGGCGCTGCGGTCGCGACGGCGACGGCGCTCCACCGTCCGTCGTCGGGAGTCGGGGTCGTCTGGTCGCTGTCGTCGTAGAGGTCGGTCATCCAAGCGTCTTTCGCGGGAAGGTCGAGCGCGACGCCCCAAGGTCAGGGAACGGCGTCTGCTGGTATCCTCGATGATAGCAGTGCGGGTGTGGGCGCACGAACGGAGGGGAGCGCGCAGTGGACGAGACCGCCGAGGCGACGCGAGAGGCCGCGCGGGGCTGGCCGAGCGGGGCAAGGTCCGGCGCGGACGCCGGTCAGGCGCGCGGCCGCGGCGCGGAAACCGGCCTGACGCGCCGCGGCTTCCTGATCGGCGCCGGCCTCACGGCCGGCGCCCTTCTCGCCGGCGGCGTCCTCCTCGATCGCGTCGGGCCGCTGCGCGGCTGGACGGACGAGGTCCAGAAGGAGCTGGCCGACGCCGGCGTGTTCCATGCCCTGCACGGCACGACCGTGCGCGAGTACACGCTGGACTCGCGCTACGTCGATGAGCCGGTCCCGTACGCCATCGCCTGGCCGCCCGGCTCGAGCGCCGGCGACCCCCTGCCCGTCTGCTACGCCCTGCCGGGCAGGGGCGGCGGGCCGCCGATGGGCTTCGCCGACGCGGCGGCCGACGTGATCAAGGCCGATGAGACGCCGCCCTACGCCGTCGTCGGCGTGCACGGCGGCGTCTCCTACTGGCACAGGCGCGCCGACGGCGAGGACCGCCTCTCCATGCTGCTCGACGAGATCGTCCCGCTGTGCGCGGAGGAGCATCGGCTCGGCGCTCACGGCGCACAAGCGGGCGCTCATCGGCTGGTCCATGGGCGGCTACGGCGCGCTGCTCGCCGCCGAGACGCGGCCGCGCGAGTTCGCCGCGGTGTGCGGTGTGAGCCCGGCGGTGTGGACCTCCTACGAGGAGATGATGATGGGGCCGCGCGACGCCTTCGACGGCGCGGCCGACTTCGCCGCCCACGACGTGATCGCGCACGCGGACCGGCTGCGCCACACGCGCGTGCGCATCGACTGCGGCACGTCAGACCCGTTCTACGGCTACGTGACGCACCTCACCGCCGCCCTGCCGGGGACTGGGCGGCGGCTTCGGCGACGGTGGTCACACGCCGGGTTACTGGCAGAGCGTCGCGCCCGCCGAGGCGAAGTTCATCGGGCGGGCGCTGGCGGCTAGACTCCGCCCGGGCTAGAACTCCGCCGGCAGCTCCTTGAGCTGCGCCGCGGTGAACACCGGCCCGTCCTTGCAGACGTAGACCTTGCCGATGTTGCAGCGGCCGCACTTGCCGAGGCCGCACTTCATGCGGTTCTCGAGCGTGGTGTAGATCTGCGTCGTCGGCGAAGCCGAGCTTGTCGAGCACGGGCAGGGTGAGCTTGACGACGATGGGCGGGCCGCAGAGGACGGCGACGGCGTTCTGCGCCTTCGGCGCCGTCGCCTCGACGACCGGCGTGACGTAGCCGACCTCGCCGGTCCAGTCCGGGGTCTCGCCGCCGGGGTCGACGGTGGTGACGATCTTCACGTCGGAGCGCGCGGCCCACTCCTCCAGCTCGCGCTTGTACACCAGGTCGCCGACCGAGCGCGCGCCGTAGACGATGGTCACGTCGCCGAACTCGTCGCGGCGGTCCAGCACGTTCCAGATGACGCAGCGCACCGGCGCCAGGCCGATGCCGCCGGCGACGAAGACGACGTCCTTGCCCTTCCAGTCGTCGACCGGGAACCAGTTGCCGTAGGGGCCGCGGAAGCCGATGGTCTCGCCGACGTTCACCTCGCGCAGCGCCGTCGTGACCTTGCCGACGGCCTTGAAGCTGCACTCGATGTAGCCCTCGCGCGTCGGCGAGCTGGCGATGCAGAAGGTGGACTCGCCGGCGCCGAACACGCTGTACTCGCCGAACTGGCCGGCCTTGAAGGTGAAGCCTTCGCGCGTCGCCGGGTCGGCGAACTCCAGGCGCAGGGTGCGCGTGTCGACGGTCTCGTCGATGAGCTCGGTGACGGTGGCGAGCTGCGGCTCGTAGATGCTGCTCATGAGGCGACCTCGCCGGCCGCGGCGGGCTCGGGGTGGCGCGCGGCGATGTCGATGGCGGCGAGGATCTCGACGAGGTCCTGACCGGCGTGGCAGACGCGCGTGCAGCGGCCGCAGCCGGTGCACAGCACCTCGCCGAAGCGCAGCGGGTAGATGCTGAACTTGTGGTTGATGCGCTGCCGGAAGCGGGCGTTCTGGTCGTCGCGCGGGTTGTGGCCGCTGGCGTGCAGCGTGAAGGTGGGCGACTGGCAGGTGTCCCAGCAGCGGCGCCGCGTGCCGCGGCCCACGCCTTCCTCCTCGTCGACGATGTCGAAGCAGTGGCAGGTGGGGCACACGCTGGAGCAGGCGCCGCAGGCGTTGCAGCGCACGCCCAGGGAGGCGAGCAGCGGGTCCTCGAAGTGCGTGTCGATCCAGTCGCGCACCGAGGCGGCGTCGATCTCGAGGTTGGCGGCGACCTTCTCGCGAGCGGCGGCGCGGTACTGCGCGGCCTGACGGCCGCGCTCCTCCGCGCCGCTTGCGCCGGCGTCCGCCGCCGCGAAGCGCGCCTTGTGCGCCTCGACCAGGGCGCGCCCCTTGTCGGTCGTCGCCTCGACGAGGAAGCCGCCGTCCACGGGCGTCATGCAGGCCGTCGGCGCCGCGCGTGTCGTCCGGCGCCGAGCCCACGGCCGTGCAGAAGCAGCTGTCGTCGACGACGGGGCAGGCCAGGTTGAAGATGGTGCTGGCCTCGCGCCGCCCGTTCCAGTGCTCGTCCTTGTAGTCCCAGTTCATGACCTGGTCGACGACGGCCAGGGCGGCGCTGTCGCAGGGCTTCGCCGCCAGCACCACGCGCGGCGCGAACGTCGTCGGCGCCGCCTGCACCTGGGTCTCGGTGCCGCGCTGGCGCCAGCAGAACAGCGCCTCGTGGTCGGGCAGGAACTCGCCCTTGAGCGAGAGCGACGGCTGGCGGCGCTCAGGTCCATCTCGGCCGCGTCGCTGAGGGCGCGGTACTCGATCTCGACGGGCGCCACGCCCGGCCGCAGGCAGGCCGACGAGGCCAGCGCCGCCGGCGAGGCGCAGGCGTCCAGGGCCACGGGGGCGAGCACCTCGGTGCCCCGGCGGCGAGCAGCTCGCCCGCCAGGGCGCGCAGGTCGGCGTCTGTGATGAAGAGCGCGTTCTCGCGCACGTCGTCGCTCACTTGATGAACTCCTGGTTGTCGTCGAGGCGGTAGTCGCCGATGGGCGCCTTGGCCTCGGGGTCGTCGCTGACGACGTAGTCGTACCTGTCGCGCACGATGTGCTGGAGCTTGCGGTTGGCGAGGCTCAGCGGGATGTTGACCGGGCAGAAGCGCTCGCACTCGCCGCAGTCCACGCAGCGGCCGGCCAGGTGGATGGCGCGCGTCACGTTCCAGCTGAAGTTGCCGCGCGGGTGCGGCGACTGCTCGATCCACTGCGGTCGCGTCTTGTCGGCGACGCAGACCTCGCAGACGCACAGCGGGCACACTTGGCGGCAGGCGTAGCAGCGCACGCACTTGCTGAACTGCTCCTGCCAGAAGGCCCAGCGCTCCGCCGGCGACATGGCGTCGATGGCGGCGACGCGGTCGTCGATGGTCATCGTCGGCGCCGGCGGCTCCGGCTGGGATTCGCCGACGAGGTGGTCGAAGAGGTTCGGCTCGCGGTTGTCGCAGCCGTAGCAGCGCGGGGCGACGGTGTCGGG
Source organism: uncultured Thermoleophilia bacterium (assembly GCA_963707335.1). GTDB lineage: Bacteria > Actinomycetota > Thermoleophilia > UBA2241 > UBA2241 > CAIXSE01. The sequence goes on from CAVPQD010000014.1 coordinate 54,813, forward strand.
CGTGAGCGGCGCGGCCTGAGGAAGCTCCGCTTCCTCCAGCACGCCGCCGCAGCGCACGCCGATGAGGACGACGTCCTCGCGCTCGAACTGCGCCTCGCGCAGCAGGCCCGCGACCGCCTTGACGTCGCAGCCCTTGACCACCAGGGCGGGCTTGCCCAGGGCGGTGATCTGCTGGCGGCGCGGGTTCAGGTACGTGGCCAGGTTGTGCACGCAGCGCGTGTCGAAGATGAGCTTGTCGGCGTCGGCCGGGTCGGTGACGAACACCGGGCGGGCGCCGCGGCGGCCGTCCTCCCAGCCGAGCACGACCTCGACCTCGTTGCCGTCGAGCAGCCTGCGGGCGAGGTCCTGGAGCTCCTTCATGCCTCGACCTCCGCGGCGTCGGGCGCGGCGGTTCGGCGGCCGCGTCGGTGGGCCGGCGTCGGCCGCGCTCCGGCCACTCGTCGAACTCGATGCCCTCGGGCGCCAGCGCGCGATAGGCCGTGAACGGCCCGAGCTCGCGCGCCTTGGCCACGGCCTCGTTGACCACGTCGCGCCACTTGGCGCCCTCGCTGGCCGACACCCAGCTGAAGGTCATGCGACCCTGGTCGACGCCGAAGAAGTCCATGATGTCGTTGAACACGGCGAAGCGCCGCCGGGCGTGGTAGTTGCCCGAGGTGTAGTGGCAGTCGGCGGGGTGACAGCCGCTCACGATCACGCCGTCGGCGCCGCGCTCGAAGGCCTTGATGATGAACAGTGGGTCGATGCGCCCCGTGCAGGGCAGCCGGATGATGCGCACGTTGCTGGCCATGTGCAGGCGGCTCGTGCCGGCCAGGTCGGCGCCCGTGTAGGTGCACCAGTTGCAGACGAAGGCGGTGACGCGCGGCTCGAATTCGGCGGCTCGCCGCCGGTCGCGGCCGCGCTGCTCGTCTGCTCGCTCGTTGCTCATGCCGCTCGCATCTCACTCCCAGAATGACAGGGCGTTGATCTCGCTGTAGATCTGCTCGTCGGTGAAGGTCTCGAGCTCGATGCTCTTGCTCAGGCAGACCGCCTGGCAGGTGCCGCAGCCCTGGCAGACGCCGGGGTTCACGTAGGCGACGTGGCCGCAGACCTTGCCGTCGCTGTTGCAGATCTCGCGCTGCTCGATGGCGCCGTAGGCGCACACCGGCTGGCAGCGCATGCAGCCGATGCAGGTGTTCTCGTTGACGCTGGCCACGGCCGGCTCGCGCTCCAGCTCGTCCTTGCTGAAGAGCGCCAGCACCTTGGCGCCGGCGGCGCTCGCCATGGCGACGCTGTCCGGGATGTCCCGCGGCGCCTGGCAGGCGCCGGCCACGAAGACGCCGGCGGTGTTCGTCTCCACCGGGCGCAGCTTGGGGTGCGCCTCGGTGAGGAAGCCGTGCTCGTCGTAGCTGACGCTGCAGCTTCTGGGCCAGCTCGCGGATGCCGTCCTGCGGCCGGATGGCCGTGGCCAGCACCACCATGTCGGCCTCGATCTCGACCTGCTCCTGCCGGCCAGCGTGTCGGCGCCCCACACCTTGACCTTGTCGCCGTCGCGGAAGATGCGGCTCACGCGGCCGCGGATGTACTCGGCGCCGTCCTCCTCGATCGCGCGGCGGACGAACTCGTCGTAGCCCTTGCCCGCCGGCGCGGATGTCCATGTAGAAGACGACCGCCCGGCCGTCGTGCACCTTGTGCTTGTAGAGCATCGCGTGCTTGGCGGTGTACATGCAGCAGATCTTGGAGCAGTAGCTGATGCCCTTGGCCGGGTCGCGCGAGCCGACGCACTGCACGAAGACGACCGTCTCGGGCACCTTGCCGTCGGACGGCCGGCGGATCTCGCCGCCGGTCGGCCCCGAGGCCGAGGCGAGGCGCTCGAACTGCAGGCCGTCGATCACGTCCGGCACCTCGCCGTAGCCGTACTCGCCGTAGCCCTTGAGGCCCTCCGGCTGCTCGCGGCCGATGTCGTAGAGCTTGAAGCCGGTGGCCACGACGATCGCGCCGACCTCCTCCTTCGACGAAGCGCGTCCTCGGTGTCGAAGTCGATGGCGCCCTTGCGGCAGGTCTCCTTGCACTTGCCGCAGGCGTCCTTCTTCAGGCCCTTGCGGCGGCCCTTGAAGAGGCGTGCAGTTCTCGCGGTCGATGACCGGGCTTGTTGGGCACGGCCTGCGGGAACGGCACGTAGATGGCCGTGCGCTTGCCGAGCCCGGCGTCGAACTCGCTCGGGATCTTCTTCGCCGGGCAGGCCTTCTGGCAGTCGCCGCAGCCGGTGCACAGGTCCTCGTCGACGCAGCGGGCCTTCTTGCGGATCGTCACCTTGAAGTTGCCGACGTAGCCCTCGACCTTCTCGACCTCGCTGTAGGTGTGGAGCGTGATGTTCGGATGCTGGGCGACCTCGACCATGCGCGGCGTGAGGATGCACTGCGAGCAGTCCAGCGTGGGGAAGGTCTCGCGAGAGCTGGCCATGTGGCCGCCGATCGACGGCTCCTTCTCGACCAGGACGACCTCGTGGCCGCCGTCGGCGATGTCGAGGGCGGCCTGGATGCCGGCGATGCCGCCGCCGATCACCAGCGCGCGCTTGGTCACCGGGACCTTGATCGGCTCCAGCGGCCGGTTGCGCTTGACCTTCTCGACGATGGTGCGGACGAGGTCGATGGCCTTGGCGGTGGCCTCGTCGCGGTCCTCGTGGACCCAGGAGCAGTGCTCGCGGATGTTGGCCATCTCGCACAGGAACGGGTTGAGCCCGCGCCTCGGCAGGCGCGCGCGGAAGGTCTTCTCGTGCATGCGCGGCGAGCAGGCCGCCACGACGACGCCGGTCGAGCTTCTGCTCCTCGATGGCCTTGCGCGACCAGCTTCTGGCCGGGGTCGGAGCACATGTACTTGTAGTCCACCGCGATAGACCACGCCGGGATGCGGCGCAGCGGCCTCGGCGACGGCCGCGCAGTCGACGGTGCGGGCGATGTTCTCGCCGCAGTGGCAGATGAAGACGCCGATGCGGCTCATGCGTCACCGTCCGTGGCGCCGGTCGCCAGCGTCGCGCGCGCTGCCTCTTCGCGGGCGGCCGCCTTCGCGGCGGCCTTGGCGGCGGCCTCTTCCTTGACCTTCTGCTCGGTCGCGACGCGCGCCGCCGCCTGCTCCACGAGCCGCCGGATGAAGGGCTCCGTGTCCACGAAGTGGCGGTCCAGGCCGAGCTCTGCGGCCGGCAGGCCCAGGGCGAGGCCGACGACCTGGGTGACGAAGAGCACCGGCATGGGCTCCTCGCCGCGCTCCATCATCGCCTTCTGGCGCAGGTCCAGGTTGCTGTGGCACAGCGGGCAGGCGACGACGATGGCCTCGGCGCCGTGGGCGCGGGCGTCCTCGATGATGGCGCGGCCGAGCCGCACGACGGAGGCGGTGCGGCTCACGCTGAAGGCGCCGCCGCAGCACTCCACCTTGAAGTTCCAGTCCACGGCCTCGGCGCCGCTGGCGTTGATGACCTCGTCCATGGAGACGGGGTCCTCGGGATCGTCGTAGCCGCACACCTCGACGGGCCGCACCAGCAGGCAGCCGTAGTAGGCGGCCATCTTGATGCCCTGGAGCGGGTTGGGGGCCAGGGCGGCGGCGACTTTCTCTTCGATGGCCGCCGCCGAGCCCTGCAGCAGCTCGACGACGTTCTGCACCTCGACGCTGTTGGCGAACGGGCGGCCGAGCACGTCGGGGATGCGCTCGGCCATGCCGTCCTCGTCGGCCACGGCGAGGCGCGCGGCGGACAGGCGGTTGTAGCAGGCGGCGCAGGGCGCCAGGACACTGCCGTAGCCCTGCGCCTCGGCGAGCGCCAGGTTGCGCGCCGGCAGGGCCACACCCAGCAGGTGATCGGTGGTGTGGCCGCTGCTCGCGCCGCAGCAGGACCAGTCGTCGATCTCGGCGATCGGCACGCGCAGCGCGTCGAGCACGGCGCGCAGGCTCTCGTCGAACTCGCGGGAGGTGCCGTGCAGCGAGCAGCCCGGGTAGTAGGCGATGGTCCCGGCAGCCGTGGTCTCGGTGGTCGCAGCCGTCGCGATGGTCTCTGTCGTCACCGTGCTCATTCCTCACCGATCTTGTCGAAGATGCGCTTGATCTCGTCGATGCCCTTGATGCGGTCCGCCCGCAGGCTCAGCTTGCCGCGGCTCATCATGGCGGGGGCGTTGGTGACGTCCTTCATCAGGTCGCCGGTGCGCAGCTTGTAGTCCATCACCATGCCCATCTCGTGCAGGCGGCCGTTGGCCTTGATCCCGGCGAGGAAGGCGCGGTGGAAGGCGGCGACGCGGCGCGGCGCCGTGGCGACGCCGGCCTGCAGGCTCATCTCGCGCAGCTGGTCGATGACCCGGGCCGGGTCGACGTCGTTGGGGCAGCGCGCGGAGCAGGTCTCGCAGGTGAGGCAGAGCCAGATGGACTCGTCGGCCAGGGCCTCGTCGCGCCGGTCCTGCATGACGAGGCGCATGACGTTGTGGGGACGCAGGTCGGACTCCGATGCCATCGGACACCCGGCGGAACACTTGCCGCACTGATAGCAGCGGGCGGCGTTGATGCCGGTGGTCGCGAGGATGTCTGCTTTGAGGGTGCGGCGGCCGCCGGGATGATTCGTCAACCGATGCCTGCAGCTTTCGTGCGGGACGGGGCTTCAGCGCACCCGTCGGTTCCCAGAAAAAGAAGGGACAATCATACATGCCTTGTAGGCATTGTAGGGCTCTTCACAAAATCGGGCAACCTTTGTCCGATTTATTCGGGGCGGAGCGATGGCGAGCCATGCGAGGGTCCGTCGGCCTCACGCCGCGGGTCGCGCGACTGTATCAGCGGCCAGCGTCTCGCGCACGCGGCCCCGGCCGAACAGCATGAGGGCGGCGGCGGCCAGGGCCGTCGCCGCCCCGAAGGAGAACGTCGCCCACGGCCCCACCGCCGACCACAGGAGGCCGCCGATCGTGCTGGCGGAGAAGCCGGCGAGACCGGTGGCCGTGTAGTACAGGCCAAGGGCCGAGGCGCGCTCGCCCGAGGGGATGGCGCGCCCGATGAGCGCCTTGCTCGTGCCCTCCGTGGCCGCGATGTAGAGGCCGTAGGCGGCGAAGAGCACGGCCATCACCAGGCCCGAGCTCGCCGCCGCGAAGCCGGCGTACACGGCGGCGAACCAGGCGTAGCCGGTCAGCACCAGCGGGTACTGGCCCACGCGGTCGCTCAGGCCGCCGAGCGGCAGCGAGGCGGCCGAGTACGTGACGTTGTAGAGCACGTACAGCAGGATGACGGCGCTCGTCCCCAGTCCGACGTCCTTGGCCTTCAGCAGGATGAACATGTCGCTGGAGTTGCCGGCGGCGAACAGCAGCGAGCCGGCGAGCAGCCAGCGGAAGGCCGGCGAGGCGGGCAGCGACAGCCGGAAGGCCGTGCGCCGCGGCGCCTCGCGCCGCTCCTTCACCAGCAGGAGGATGGCGAGGACGCTCAGCAGGCCCGGCACCACGGCGATGGCGAAGATCCAGCGCAGCGGCACGTCCAGCTGCACGAGCGCCAGCGCGATGAGCGGGCCGAGCACGGCGCCGAGCGTGTCCATGGTGCGGTGCAGGCCGAAGGCCAGGCCCTGCTGCTCCGGCCCTGGTGCCGGCGGCGATCAGGTCGTCGCGCGCCGCCGTGCGCATGCCCTTGCCGAAGCGGTCGACGAAGCGGCCGGCCAGCGCCAGCGGCCAGCCGGCCGCCAGCGCGATCACGAGCTTGCCGAGCGCCGCCGAGCGTGTAGCCGCCGAGCACGAAGGGCCGCCGCCGGCCCGTGTAGTCGGCGGCCTGCCCGAACGGGTACTTGGTGATGCTGGCCGTCGCCTCGGCGACGCCCTCGATGAGCCCCAGCACCGCGACCGGCGCGCCCAGCACGCTCGTGACGAACAGCGGGAACAGCGGGTAGGCGATCTCGGAGCTGACGTCCGCGAGGAAGCTCACCACGCCCAGGTCGCGGACGTTCGGGTCCAGGGCGCGCAAGCGGGCCGCCAGGCCGCGCGCTTCGGGCGGGTCGGGCGGCGGAGCGGACGATGGCGGGTCGCTGGCGGGCACCGGCCGATGCTACCACCGCGTGCGGTGACTCACGCCGCGGCCTTCACTGCTTCAGCGCCACGAGGTACGACGTCTCCTTCGGGCCCTTGACCGTCTCCTCGGCGACCTGGCCGATGCCCTTCACGTAGTACTTGTGATCGACCACGCCGGGCTCGAGCGCCGTCGTCTCCTTCGTCTCCAGGCAGTCCTTGAAGGAGCCGTAGGGGACGGTGATCGAGGCGCTGAGGCTGATGACCTTGTACCGGTCCAGCGCCTGGCCCCTGTAGTACTCCTGGTAGCCGCCGGCGCCGATGGTCGGGTCGGCCGGCATGAAGATGCCGGGGGCCGCGCCGTTCACGCCGGACTGCCAGGTGCCGGCGGTGCTCGTCACGTTGCCGGCGGCGTCGAACTCCTTCGTGTCCTCGCCGAAGTACCAGACGTTGCCCTGCTTGTCCTGCGCGTACCAGTCCCAGGTGGCCTCGATCGGCTTGCCGTGCACGGTGAGCACGTCGCGGATGACGCTGCACGTCACGCCCTCGATCTGCTTGGTCTGGCCGGTGACGGTGTAGGTGTCCACGGTCGGCTTGCCGTCCTTGGTGCCCCTGGACGTCCACTGTCGACCCGTGGTGAGCGGGAACCATGGGTTGTCGATGGTCGACGACGAAGTCGCTCGCCTGCGGAGACGGCCAGCCGGGCGCGGCCGGGATGACGCCGGCGACCGGCGACGATAGGGCCGGCGACGACGTGGCGCCGGCCCCGGTCGCCGCCGGCGACCCCGTCGGGCCGGACGAGGACGCGCCACAGCCCGCCGCCACGACGCCCACGGCGAGGGCGGCAGCCACGATGGCCATGATCGCGCGTCTCATCGTCCACCT
>CAVPQD010000015.1:0-83046 GCA_963707335.1 uncultured Thermoleophilia bacterium
GTGTCGGGCTGTCGACGAACGTGACGTGCTTGTGGGACTCCTCCAGCACGGCGGCATACTCGATCAGCTCGCGGTCCTCGATGGGCACGTCGTTGGCCGTCACGGTCGTCCACATGACGTCGACGGCCGGCGATTCGTCCAGCAGAGCGGTGGCCGCACGCAAGTCGGCCAGCGTGGAGGGACGACGCTCGCCCGTCGCCGCGTCGAGCACGAACGCGGCGCACCCGGACGAGCAGAAGCGCGTCGGCTGGTCGTCCGCCAGGGCCACGTCGTAGTCTGGCTCGCTGCCCGCGAGCACGAACTCGCGCGGGCAACGCTCGAGCGCCTCCTCTACGAGCGGCCGGGGGAGGTGGACGACGGATGTCTGCCCGTCGACCTTCGCCCCCCGCTCCGCAAGCAGGGGAAGCGACCGTGATCCGGCGATACGGATGCCGACGCGCTCCAGCAGGCCCATAGCCTCCTCGATGATGAGGTCCTTCTCGGCGTCGCTCAGCCAACTCACGCGGGCTCTCATCAGATCCTCCGGCTCAGTGGTGTAGGCGCGGGCACGTCGTCGGGCCCCTGGTCTTCACGCTCGGCCGGCATCACCGGCAGAGTCAGACGGGATGGAAAGGCCCGGCTGTGGTACACGACCTGCCGGGCGACCACACAGTCCTCCGGCCCGCCGAAGGGCAAGCCGGTGTTCGGGTTGCGGTCGTAGCGGCCGAAGATGCTGCTCGACACCTCCAGACGCACGTGATGACCGGACGCGAAGCGGTAGCAGGTGTCGCCGAGCTCGATGGTCACGAGCTGCGGCCCGGGCGCACCGACCGGCTCCCCACGCGCACCGCTCACGCGGGCGAGGCCCTCCTGGACGACGAACGAGCGTCCGTCGGGGAAGACGTCGACGAGCGTCGCCGAGAGATCGGTGCACGGCGCCGACGAGGAGACGAACAGTCTGACCTGGAGCGGACCGCCCACCGCCAGCGGCTCGGAGAGCCGGTCCGACGTGTACAGAAGCACGTCGTCGCGCGCCTCGACTTCCGCGCGTTCCTTGCGCGTCCAGGTGAGCTCCCAGGCGTCCTCGCCCAGCCACGCGTCGACAGGCGCGCGCGGGTCGTAGTCGAAGCTGTCGGGCGGCTCGTCGGCGGGCGTCGCCCGGTCGAGACGGCCGCCGCCATCGCCGTGAGCGTCGCCGCGCAGATAGAGTTCGACGGCGACCGTGCCGGGCAGCGGCCAGGCCGGACCGCTGCGCCAGCGTTCGGCGCCCATCTCGAAGACCCACACGCGTGGCTCGTCGAGCAGCCCGTCGTCCTCGTGGCGCAGCCAGTGGTCGAAGAACCGCTGCACCCGGTCGAACGACCAGGCGCCCGGTGAGTCGGCGCCGGCGTAGCCGTCGGCGCCGTAGCGAGCCGGGGCGAGTGCATGATCGGTCGGGCCGACGACGAGCCACTGCCGGTCGCGCACCGCGGACGGCATGCCGGCGGAGATCATCGCCCTCCAGCCGGCCATGGTCCCGTGCAGGAAGAGGTCGAACCAGCCGCCCAGATGCAGCACCGGGATGGTCACTCGCGATGCGGTCCGGAGGAAATCGACTCTCCTCCAGAACTCGTCCCTGGAGCGATGCTCGAGCACGGCGTGCAGGGTGGTGCTTGGCCGACCGAGCTCCTCGTCAAGGGTCTCCAGCGGCAGGTGCCACGGATCGAAGCCGGCCGGCTCGCCGACCGTGTCGCCCGCCATCTGGCAGGCCCAGAGCGCCATCGGAAGCAGGAACGCGCCGGAGCGGTAGACCAGGTCGTAGGGGTCGGGAGCGACGTCGCCGGGGGCGATACAACGGAGGTTCGGGTGGCCGAGTCCGGCGACCGCCCACTGCGTCAGGCCGTGGTAGGACTCGCCGGCCATGCCGATGTTGCCGTCACACCATGGCTGCGCCGCGACCCAGTCGAGCGTGTCGTAGCCGTCCGCAGCCTCGTTGACGAACGGCGCCCAGCGGCCACCCGAGTCGAACTTGCCGCGCACGTCCTGGATCACGCACGCGTAGCCCTTGCGCGCCCAGTACTTGCCGCGCGCCCACATCGTCGGGTGCTCGTCCTTGCCGTAGGGTAGCCTGATCAGCACCGCCGGGCACGGCCCGTCGCCCGGCGGCCGGAAGACGTTGGCGCTCAGCCGCACGCCGTCGCGCGCGGGCACGCCGACGTCGCGCTCCACGATGAACGAGTCGCAGCGGTCGGGCGTCGCGGTCGGCAACTCGGCGGCCGCTGTCTCCGGCCACGACATGTCCACGGCCGGCATGCTTTCAGCCTGTGGTGGCGTGGACGGTGTGAAGCGACGGCGTGTCGGCGAGCAGCTTCTTCGTGTAGTCGGCCTGCGGGTCGTCCAGGACCGCATCGACGAGCCCGAACTCGACGATGCGCCCCTCGCTCATCACCGCCACCTCCTGCGAGATGCTCCTCACAAGCGCAAGGTTGTGGGTGACGAAGAGCATGCAGACGCCGGTCTCGCTCTGCAGCCGCGCCAGCAGCTCGATGATCGCCGCCTGCACCGACACGTCGAGCCACGACGTGACCTCGTCGCAGATGAGCACAGACGGCTCGGCGGCGAGACCGCGAGCGATGGCCACGCGTTGCCGCTCGCCGCCGGAGAGCTGCTCCGGATACCTGCTGAGCAGGGACGAATCCAGAGCCACCTGGTCGAGCACGCGGACCATGCGCTCTTCTGTCTCGTCGCCGCTCAGGTCGAAGAAGACGTCGAGCGGCGGCGCCAGCAGCTGGCGGATGGTCTTGCGCGGGTTGAGCGAACTGTAGGGGCTCTGGAAGATGTACTGGATCGCCTGACGCTCGGCCCTGCTTCGGGCGCGCGCGTCGCGCGCGAGAGCCTTGCCGCGCAGCTCGATGTCGCCCTTGATCTCGAAGGGATGAAGCCCGGCGATGCAGCGCGCCAGCGTGGTCTTGCCGCTGCCCGACTCGCCGACGAGGGCGAGGCAGCGATGCTCGCAGAGCGTGGCCGTGACGTCGTGAAGGATCTCCTTCGTCTGGTAGTAGGCGATGATGTCCCGCGCGCTCACGACGGTGGCCTCCTCCGCGGCGGAGGCCGCCTCCGGCCGCTCCCTCGTGGGAAGCTCGTCCACGCTGTGCTGCGCCCTGACCTCCTCCCAGCGCCAACAACGCACCTGGTGGTCGGGGTCGGGGCCGTCGTACGGCGGGTAGTCGGTGGCGCACTTGTCGACGCGCCAGTCGCAGCGCGGCGTGAAGGCACAGCCGGCGACGCGCTGCCCGGGGCGCGGCGCCCACCCCGGGATGCCGCGCAAGGCCCGGTCGCCCGAGAGATCGGGGATGGCGGCGAGCAGCTTGCGCGTGTACGGATGGTAGGCGCCGGCGAAGAGCTCCTCCTTGGGGCCGATCTCCACGAGCCGGCCGGCGTACATCACGGCGATGCGGTCGGCGAGGTTGGCGACGACGGCCAGGTCGTGCGTCACGTACAGGGCCGATACACCGTAGGAGCGCGTGAGGTCGCGGATGGTCTCGAGGACGTGCGCCTGGGTCGTCACGTCCAGCGCCGTGGTGGGTTCGTCGAGGACGATCACCTTGGGCCGGCAGGCGAACGCCATGGCGATGGCCACGCGCTGCTGCTGCCCGCCTGAGAGCTGATGGGGATACCGGCGCAGGAAGGCGCGGTCGGACGGCAGGACGACCTCGGCCATCATCTCGGTGAGGCGCGCCTCGCGGTCCGCGCCCGACGAGCCGAACGAGTGCGTCTCCAGGATCTCCATCAGCTGCGTGCCGATACGCAGCGCAGGATTCAGGGCTGCAGACGCGTCCTGCGGCACGTAGGAGATGAGGCCGCCCCGGATGCGGCGTAGCGCCGCGGGCGAGGCGGCCAGCACGTCGGTGCCCTCGATGTCGATCTCGCCGCCGGCGATCTTCGCGCCGCGTCGCTGATGGGCCAGTAGCGATGTCGCCGCCGTCGTCTTGCCCGAGGCCGACTCGCCGACGAGCCCGAGGACCTCGCCCTGGTGGATGGCGAACGACACGTCGTCGTCGATGTCGATGCCGGAAGGGTCGAGGACGATGCGCAGGTCCTCGACGGTGAGCACGATGTCTGTCTGGTTCTGGTTCATCCTGCACCTGTGTCCCGGTCGATGCCCATCATGGCTCGCGAGAGGCCGTCGGCCATCAGGTTGGTCCCGATGGTGAGGATGCCGATCAGGAAGACCGGCACCGCGACGGCCCACGGCTGCACCGTGATGCCGATGCGGTTCTCGTTGATCATCAGGCCCCAGTCGGCGGCCGGCGGCTGCAGGCCGAACCCGAGGAACGATAGGGCCGCGATGAGACCGATCGAGTAGGTGAGGCGCAGCCCGAACTCGACGAGCAGCGGGCTCGTGATGTTCGGCAGGATCTCGCTCAAGAGGATCCTGCGGCGCGGCACGCCCAGCGCCTCGGCCGCCTTCACGAAATCGCGGCCGACCACCTCCAGCGTAGCCGCGCGCGTGACGCGCGCGATGCGCGGCATGTGCGACAGGCCGACGGTGAGCACGATGAGCCAGAGCTTCGGCCCGATGACCGATATCAGCAGCAGCGTCAGCACGATCTGGGGGAAAGCGAGCAGCACATCGAGGAGGCGCATGATCGTCTCGTCGACGGCCCGGCGCGCGTAGCCCGCGAAGATGCCGAAGCCGACGCCCAGCACCATGCCGATGACCGTGGCCGCGATGGCGAGACTGAAGACGGTGCGCCCGCCCCACAGGACGCGCGTGAGCACGTCGTGGCCGATGTAGTCGGTGCCAAGCCACGTCGTCGGCGGCGCGGGCGGCGAGAACGGCACACCCACGAACTCGGTGGGCGAGTACGGCGCGACGTAGGGCCCGAAGATGGCGATGGCGAGCACGCACATGAAGATAGCGAAGCCGATCTTGGTGCGTGTCAGGTGCCACGCGTCGAGCATGGTCTGCACCCACTCTCGCCGCCGCTTCGCGGCGGCGAGCGGGATGGCGCCTTCGAGGAGCTCGGGGGTAGCGGCGGGGGTACTCATCGTAGACCCGTCCTCAGCCGTGGGCTGACTAGGATGGTGAGGATGTCGGCGATCAGGTTGACCAGCACGTAGACGAAGGCGATGAGCAGGCAGATCGCCTGGACGACGGGCATGTCGCGGTTGGCGACGGCGTCGACCAGCGCGCTGCCGATGCCGGGGTACGCGAACAGGTACTCGACGACGACGACGCCGCCGGCGAGCCACGCGAGCTGCAATGCGATCACCTGGATGGTCGGCACGATCCCGTTCGGCAGAGCGTGCCGCCACAGCACCTTGCCGCCGGGCAGGCCCTTGAGCCGCGCCATCATCACGTACTCGCTCTCGAGCACCTCGATCATCGAGGCCCGCAGGATGCGGGTGATGTAGGGGGCGACAGCGATCGTCAGCGTCAGCGCCGGCAGGATGAGCATGTTGAGCTGCTCGGAGAGCGGAACGGACGGGTCGACGTGAGAGATCGCCGGCAGCAGGTTGAACACGGCCGTCGACAACAGCAGGATGAGGATGATGCCGACGACGAACTCGGGCAGCGACGCCAGGGCGAGGTTGCCGATGTTGACCGATGTGTCGAACTTGGAGTCGCGCCACAACGCCGTCAGCGACCCGAGGATGATCGAGAACGGGATGCTGATCAGCGCCGCGACGAACACCAGGACGGCGGAGTTGACCACTCGATCCCTGAGCAGCGTGGTGACGGGGATACCCTGGGCGATCGACTCGCCGGCATCTCCCTGCACGACCCCGTTGAGCCAGCTGAGGTACTGCTCGTATACGGGGCGGTCGAGGTTGAGCTGCCGGCGCAGCGCCTCGTAGCGCGGCTTGTCGGCGGACTCCTTGCCCAGGATGGCCATGGCCGGGTCGCCGGGCAGCGCCTGCGTGGCCACAAAGACGACGAGCGAGACCAGGAAGAGGGTCAGCACGCCGAGGCCGAGACGCATCAGGATGAGTTTGAGAAGCGGTGGCACGTGCGATCCCTTCTCTCGCCGTGTGCCGCCGGGCGCCGCTCAAAGGAACGGCGCCCGGCAGCGGAACTCAGGCGCTGAGCCGGAGGCTCAGACGAAGTAGAACTTGTTGAAGTGGAAGCTCGAGAGCGGCACTCCGCCCTTGTCAGGGACGACGCCGCCGAGCGTCGAGCTGTAGCCGTCGATCTGGTTGTTGAAGGCCCAGACGATGAGCCCGCCTTCGTTGTACTCGATGGTCGCCGCCTGTGACACGAGTTCGTCGCGCTTCGTCTTGTCGCCGGTCTTGAAGGCCTGCTGCACGAGCGACTGCCACTCGGAGTTCTTCCAGTGGGTCTCGTTGTAAGGGGCCGTCGGCATGGTGCCCTGGCCTGGTCTGGGCGAGGTAGTTGCGCGTGTACCAGAAGTCCTGGGCGAACGTCCACTTGAGATAGTTGTCGCCGTAGAAGACGTCGGAGTCGACCTTGTTCACGTTGACGGTGACGCCGGCGCCCTTGGCCTGCTCGGCGAACACCTGCGCGGCCGGGACGGCGGCGCTGCCGACGGCCTCCGAGGTGGTCAGCTCGACCACGAGGTCGTTGTTGTAGCCGGCCTGCTGGAGCAGCGACTTGGCCTGCTCCAGGTCCTGGGCACGCTGCGGCAGGTCCTCGGGATAGCCGGGGTCGAACGGTGCGTACATGTCGTTGCCGATCCAGCCGAAGCCCGCGTAGGCCTGGTCGATCATGGCCTGACGGTCCACGATCAGGCGGAAGGCCTGGCGCACCTTCACGTCGTTGAACGGCTTCTGGTCGATGCGCATCGTGAAGGGCTGCCACGCGCCCGTCGTGGCGTCCAGCACGTTCATGCCCTGGCCCTTCACCACGTTGACCTGGGCGGCGGGAAGCTGCGAGATGGCTTCGACCGAGCCGCCGAGCAGGGCGTTCACGCGAGCGGCCGCGTCGGCGAACTCGATGATCGTCACGGCGTCGACCGCCGGCACCTGGCCCCAGTAGTCCTTGTTGGCGTCGAACACCATCTGCTCGCCGGGCCTGAAGCTCTTGTACTTGAACGGCCCGGTCCCGACCGGATTGCTCGGGTCGTAGTTCTGCGGCACGATGCAGTTGCCGTACACCGCCATGGCCTCGTCGAAGACGGAGTTGGGCCTGTCCAGATGGAACTCCACCGTGCTGGCGTCCACCTTGCGGATGCCGCTCATCGGCAGGTCGGCGAACTGCGTCGCGCCCATCATCGGGTTCTTGGGATCGATGATGCGTTTGTAGCTGTAGACGACCTCGTCCGCGGTCAGAGGCGTGCCGTCGTGGAACGTGACGCCCTGGCGCAGCTTCACGGTCCAGACGCTCGCGTCGCTGTTGGGCTCCCACGATTCGGCGAGCAGCGGTGTCAGCTTGTAGTCCTGATCCCAGCCGAGCAGCGCGTCGTACAGCTGGAACGTGGCGCAGATCTCCGGTTCGGTCGTCGCCGCCTGGCCGTCGAGCGTCTCCTTGGCCGAGCCGCCGACGATACCGATGCGCAGCTGTCCCCCCTGCTTGGCGGCGGCGCTCGCGCTCGGCGATGCGCTGGTGGATGTGCCGCCGCAGGCCGAGGCCAACGGCCCAATGGCGAACAGCGCGCCGGCGGCAGCGGCCCCTTTCAGCAGGTCGCGCCTGCTGATCGTCCTGTTCTGGAGCTCAAAGATGAACCCCTGCTCCTCGTTGCTCACGATGTCTCCCCCTTGATCTCTTTCACCGGCCTGGTTGCAGCGAATGCTCGAGCGGTTGACGAACGGAAGGACCGTATGCCCTTCCCCTGCCGCGTGCGTCCGAGGATTGCGGCCCGTCGTGGATGTGAGGGCGTCCCCACGCTCCTCTGACGGACCCCGACCTGGTCGTGAGCCATAGGTATCCACCTGGGCGGGTACCTGCTTGTCCACATCGTAGAATCGTCGATAGCTCATGTCAACAAAATGGCCTGATGACAGGCTCACATCAGATGACTGCCATGACGAAAGCTCCTTCGCGCGCTCCACTCGATGATCGCTTGCTTGAGCTGCCTGCTTCATGGGCTGCTCCTTCAGGCCACGCCGAGCTTCGCCCCGGTGGCCTCGATGATCGCGCCGAGCTCGGCGGCGACGTCGTCCGGCAGAGCCGGAGGCTGGTGTTCGTCGAGGATGCGTGTCGCTGCCGCGGTGGCGCGCTGGTGCAGGTCGGTGCCGCCGAGCTGCGCCCAGTCGTCCCGCACGCGCCGGTCCATGAGGCGCGGCTGCGACTGCTCGCGCATGTGCTTGAGCGTGCTGTCGAGCGACAGGAAGTCGCCGGAGGAGCCGACGCCGTCGATCTCGTCGACCATGAGCGTCTCGTCGCTCACGGGGATGCCGCCGACGACGTGCTTGATCATGGCGGCGAACTCGTCGTCCATGACGAGCTGGCCGAAGTCGAAGGTGACGCCCGACTCGAGCATCCCCAGGCCGTAGATCAGGTTGGCCCCTGCCAACGCTGGAAGCAGGCCTGTGAGCGTCTTCTCGTGACCGGACTGCGCGTCACCGAGCTTGGCGTCGCCCTACGCACCGGCGACCCAGCTGGGCAGCAGGTAGAAGCGCGCAAGCTGCGCGACGCCGGCGCTGATCATGGCGCACTCGGGCGAGCCGACGGAGGCCGCGGCGAGCCGCAGGTCCATGGCCGTCGTCGAGGAGCCGTAGATCACCGGCGCGCCGCGCTCCGTGAGCTGCGCCAGCGTGATGCCGGCGAGCACCTCGGCGTTGTGGGTGACGAGCGTGCCGGCCAGAGTCACCGGCGAGGAGCCGCCGGCCATCGCCATGGACAGGATGTTGCAGGCCATGCCCTCGCGGGCGGACCCCATGATGATCTCGCAGGTGTCCCGCACGAGCTTGAGCGGGCTGACGGGGCAGGTGATGAACGAGACGAGCTGGCGCGGCCCGCAGCTTGTCGCGGCCGCCGGCGACGGCCGCGCGCCATGTCCACGATACGGCTCGAGCAGGAAGCCGCTGATGGGCCCGATGAACATGTGCTTCGTCGTGTTCGCGAGGATCGCCTCGGCGTTGTGCAGCGGCGCCACCTGCCTGCGGCACCTCGTGGGCGCCGACGGGGCGCTCGAAGACGTCGACGTTGTCCATCGCGTCGATGAGCCGGGCGGCGTTGGCGACGTCGTCCTTGGTCGGCTCGCGCAGCTCGCCGTCTCGAGGGTCGACGACCTGGATGCCCTCGCCGAAGTTGGTGAAGCCGACGCGGTTCGCCTCGAGGACCACGTCGCGGTCCGGGGTGCGGCCCGCGCAGCGTGAGTCGCGACGGCGCCGACCGGACGGCCTCCTCCACGACGTGCGGCGGGATCCGCACGATGCCCGTGCCCTGGTCGACGACGCAGCCGCCGTCGGCCAGCACCTCGCGGGCCTCGCCGTCCTCGACGAAGACGCCGGTCCGCTCCAGGACCTCGAGCGTCGCCAGATGGATGTCCTGGACCTCGTCGGCGGTGAAGACGTTGAGGCTCAAGCCGCCGCTGCGGAGTCGCCCTGCATGCGGGTTGCGCTTCACTCGGCACCTCCGTGCTCGCTTCGTGATCGAGTGGAAGGGGCGGCCACCCCGTGACGGGGTGGCCGCCCGCGGTCCGGCGGCAGCGGGGGGACAAGGACCGCCGGGGAGGGGGCTTCGTACATGGCTCAGCCTGCCTTGACCGGCGCCCCGGTCTTGCGCTTCAGGCGTTCCACGCTGTTGATCTTGATGTCGAGCAGCTCGGCGATGCGCGCCTTGGCCTCGAGGCCCTTCGCGGCGCCGGGCACGGCGGTCACGAGTCCGATGTCGAGCTCCTCGCGCAGCGTCCGCATCAGGGTCGAGTCGGAGAGGTCGAAGACGCTCACCCCGAGCCTGTCGGCGACGTAGGCCTTGGCCTCCTTGAGCCTCATCTTCCTGAGCTGCATCCGGGCCACCAGATCTCCGGCGGTCTTGATGCCGCCCATCGACGAGGCCAGCGCGTGCGCCATGCCCATGCCGTGGGGGTCGCCCGTGCCCACCTACAACCCGTCGGCCTTGCCGACCTCGATCATCGCGGCGCTGGCGCGGCTCACCATGTCCATCGGCGACACCTCGAACATGGGCACGCCGCCGACGCCGTTGCCGACGTTCGGGTGGATCGGGATGGTCGCCTCGGCGGTGCAGGCCTTCACGAACGTGACGGCGCGCGCCACGTTCCAGGCGCAGGACCGCTTGCTGTTGTTGTTGACGACGGGGCCGAAGATGGCCGCGCCCGCCTCCTCGACGAGCTTCATCTGCTGGTGCGGCCAGAGGCCGGCGAGCCTGCGTCCCTTGTACTCGAGCTCGCCGTGGAAGCCGAGCACCATCTCGGCGGCCATGCTGACCTCGACCGGCATGTCGGTCGCGGCGGAGATCTCCTCGGTGGCGCGCAGCGTGGCGAGGAACTCGGCGTCGCCGGTGGAGGCCACGGTGTCGTAGTTGATCGCGTCGGCGCCCGTCTCGGCGAACATCTTGCTCTGCCAGATCACGTCGTCCTGGCACGCCTCGAGAGCTTCCTCCTGGGTGCGGCGGGCCTCGTCGATCTTGCCGAGCGGCAGCAGGTCCGACGGGTTCTCGAACTGGCCGTCCGGCCGGTAGTAGAGGCCGAGGTTGGGCATGAAGCCGTAGAAGAGCGGGATGATCGTGGTGTGCTGCAGGAGCTCCATGTGCTCCTGCTCGACGCTCACGATGAACTTGCTCGGCTTCACGGAGTAGTCGATGTGGCCGACCTACGGTCCGGCGGCAGTGGGGGGACAAGGACCGCCGGGGAGGGGGCTTCGTACATGGCTCAGCCTGCCTTGACCGGCGCCCCGGTCTTGCGCTTCAGGCGTTCCACGCTGTTGATCTTGATATCGAGCAGCTCGGCGATGCGCGCCTTGGCCTCGAGGCCCTTCGCCGCGCCGGGCACGGCGGTCACGAGTCCGATGTCGAGCTCCTCGCGAAGCGTCCGCATCAGGGTCGAGTCCGAGAGGTCGAAGACGCTCACCCCGAGCCTGTCGGCGACGTAGGCCTTGGCTTCCTTGAGCCTCATCTTCCTGAGCTGCATCCGGGCCACCAGATCTCCGGCGGTCTTGATGCCGCCCATCGACGAGGCCATCGCGTGCGCCATGCCCATGCCGTGGGGGTCGCCAGTGCCCACCTACAACCCGTCGGCCTTGCCGACCTCGATCATCGCGGCGCTGGCGCGGCTCACCATGTCCATCGGCGACACCTCGAACATGGGCACGCCGCCGACGCCGTTGCCGACGTTCGGGTGGATCGCGATGGTCGCCTCGGCGGTGCAGGCCTTCACGAACGTGACGGCGCGCGCCACGTTCCAGGCGCAGGAGCGCTTGCTGTTGTTGTTGACGACGGGGCCGAAGATGGCCGCGCCCGCCTCCTCGACGAGCTTCATCTGCTGGTGCGGCCAGAGGCCGGCGAGCCTGCGTCCCTTGTACTCGAGCTCGCCGTGGAAGCCGAGTACCATCTCGGCGGCCATGCTGACCTCGACCGGCATGTCGGTCGCGGCGGAGATCTCCTCGGTGGCGCGTAGCGTGGCGAGGAACTCGGCGTCGCCGGTGGAGGCCACGGTGTCGTAGTTGATCGCATCGGCGCCCGTCCCGGCGAACATCTTGCTCTGCCAGATCACGTCGTCCTGGCACGCCTCCAGAGCTTCCTCCTGGGTGCGGCGTGCCTCGTCGATCTTGCCGAGCGGCAGCAGGTCCGACGGGTTCTCGAACTGGCCGTCCGGCCTGTAGTAGAGGCCGAGGTTCGGCATGAAGCCGTAGAAGAGCGGGATGACCGTCGTGTGCTGCAGGAGTTCCATGTGCTCCTGCTCGATGCTCACGATGAACTTGCTGGGCTTGACGGAGTAGTCGAGATGGCCGACCTCCATCGAGTCGAAGGCGAAGGCCCGCTCGAAGAGGCGCACGGCCGTCTCGCGGCCGAGCGGTGCGGCGATACCGCTGGAGAGGCGCGACGAGATGAGCGTGTTGGTGCCGCCGTCCTTGCTCATGACGGCCTCGTGGCCGCGCTCGACCCCCCACGCGCGGCTAGGGCAGCAGAACATGTCGACCAGGTAGTCGTACTCGTTCTCGTCCAGGGTAGGGATCTTCGCTTTCGCGGCGGCTGCCTCGGAGCCCTCGACGACCTCCCTGCGGATCTCATCGCGGGTCATCTCGACTGTGCTGCCGTCCCCCATCCGTGTGATCACGTGGCACGCCATGGACACCTCCTGCGGAACGACCTGGCCAGGGAGTCCGCTCGGAACGAGGGCTCGTGCGGAGTCCTTACCCACCTGGGTGGATATATCATAGGGTCCGGCCGCGCCCTGTCAAGCCTCCGGCGTGTTGCGCGGCCGGCGCCGCGGCCTCAGCCCCGAGGCCTCAGGTGATGTTCTGGTCTTGACAACATATCCACCTAGGCGGATAAACCGTCTTGAGCGGGCCATCCGCGGCCGGTCACGGACCGGTCGTCAACGGGACACGGATGCTGCGGGCAGGGTGGCCGACACTTGTGGAACGGGCACATGGCGCGCCCCATCGTGCGGCGAACGCCGCGGGGGCGCGCCGCCCGCCTAACCGGGCTCCGGCGTCGCCGTCTTGCGCTGTGCGGCGAGCTCGACGAGCTGCGCCATTGAGTTGCGGAGCAGGAACTCCAGGGCGGCGAGCGGCCGGTTCAGGTCGTAGCCCTCCGGGTTCAACCCCACCTGCACGGACAGCCCATCGGGGACGGCCGCGATGAGCTCGGTCAAGCCCATGAGCAGGTCGTCCGTCTCCTCGGGATCGTAGCCCTCGCCGAGGCCCAGCCACTCGAGATTCTGCTTGTACCACCAGCCGTAGAGCGACCACATGCGCACGCGCAGCTCGGGATCGCGGAAGGCATGGGGGAGGATATCGAAGTAGCCGCGGAAGGAGTCCGCGTCCAGGATCATGCGCCGGATGCCTTCCATCGCGACGTGCAGCCGCTCCTCCTCAGGCACGCCGCGAACGTCCGCCGCGAGGCGCAGGCACTCGTCGTGGATCAGGGCGTCGGCCACGGCGCCGATGAGCCCGGCCTTGTTGCCGAAGTTGTAGCGGATAGATGCCTTGTTGACGCCGGCCTCGGCAGCCACGTTCTCCAGCGTCACCGCATCGTAACCACGCTCCGCGAGCAGCTTCGTGGCCGCCTTCAGGATGCGCTGAGCGGTCTTGGGGAGGCTCGTCAGAGGGTCGTCAAAAGGGCAGCCCAGCGCACCGGTCTTCGTGTGATCGTCACGAGTCATGTCTCCCCTTCGTCCGCGCGCGATATCCACCCGGGTGGTGTCGCACACTATACGCGCTGCCGCGTCGTCGTCCAAGGGCATTCGCGCGCGCCCTTGGCGAGGATCGCGTCGGCCACGGACCGGATGCGCCCGCACCCCGGCGGCCGGCGGCGGAGCTACACGGCCGCCGTCACCGTCTGCGCGACGATGGCGAGCGTCTCCTCGATGTCCTCGTCGTCCAGGTCCAGATGTGTCACGAACCGCACGGACCACGGCCCCTCGTCGAGCGTCAGCACGCCGCGGTCCGCGAGGCGCTGCACCAGCTCGACGGCCGGCATGCTCGTGCCCCGCGTGCCGGCGAAGACCATGTTCGTCTGGGCCTTGGCCAGATCCACGTCGAGGCCGGTGATGCCGGCGAGTCCTTCGGCCAGCCGTCGGCAGCGCCGCTGGTCGTCTTCGAGCCGCTCCACGTTGTGCCGCAGGGCATACAGCCCGCCGGCGGCGACGATGCCCGCCTGCCGCATGCCGCCGCCGTAGACCTTGCGGGCGCGTCGCGCCCGCGCGATGACGGCGGCGTCGCCGACCAGCACCGAACCCACCGGCGCGCCGAGCCCCTTGGACAGGCAGATGCTCACCGTGTCACAGAGCGACGCGTACTCGGCGGCCGGCACGCCGCTGGCGGCGACGGCGTTGAACAGCCGGGCGCCGTCCAGATGCAGCGCCAGCCCATGCCGGTCGCAGAACGAGCGTACCTGCCCCATGTGTCCCAAGGGCAGCACGACGCCGCCGCAGTGGTTGTGCGTGTTCTCCAGGCACACCACACGCGTCGGCGCGAAGTGCACGTCCTCGTCCGTGTGGACGTACTCCTCCATCTTCTCCAGGTCGAGCGTGCCGTCGGGGGAGTCGAAGCACCGCAGTTGCACGCCGGAGAGCGCAGACGCGGCGCCCTGCTCATAGAACATGATGTGCGCCTGGGCGTGCAGGAAGACCTCGTCGCCGCGCTGCGTCAGGGCACGGATCGCGGCCTGGTTGCACATCGTGCCCGAGGGGAAGTAGAGGCCGGCCTCCTTGCCCAGCAGGCCGGCCGCATGATCCTCCAGCTCGATCACCGTCGGGTCGTCGCCGAGCACGTCGTCGCCGACGTCGGCCTCGGCCATGGCCCGTCGCATCGCGGCGCTGGGGCGCGTGACCGTGTCGCTGCGCAGGTCGATCGTCTTCATGTCACCTTCCTTGCGAGGCCGGCCCGCCGGCCGATGGTCATACCCGGAGGTCGCCGACGACGAGCAACGGCCGGCCGTCGGCGGACTCGCATTCGAGCGCCGGGCAGGCTCCCGGGCAAGCGCGGCCTGAGGCTACACCCGGTGCGGGCGCGCGGCCAAGCGGCCCCGGCGCCGGATCGGAGCCGTGGGCAGCGGCCGCGACGCGGCCGGCGCCGTCGCGCCGGCGCCGGCCAGCCGCGCGGCCGCGACGTTCCAGAGCGCGATGAGCAGCAGGCCCCCGAAGAGCAGGATCACCCGGTACAGGGGCGCGGGCGTCCAGTAGATGGCCAGCTGGTCGCCGATCTCCTGCCCGAGGTGGAAGTCCCTGGGCCAGTGGATGAAGAGACGCCCGTCCTTCGTGCCGGCGAGCACCACGCCCGGGTTCTCCAGGGCGTTGGCGGTCTTTCCCGGATAGTCCACCCAGATGTGGTCGAAGGAGAGGCGGAGTGAGTGAGGGATGTGCTTCGCCGTGAGGATGCTGGCCAGGACGATGGCGCGGCTCTCGCAGTCGCCGGCGCCGGCCGCCAGCGCGTCGCGCGTGGACGGGAAGTACCACGGCACGCCCGCCGTCTGCCAGTCGTAGGCGTACGGCACCTGCCGTTCGAGCACGTAGGCCTCGATGAGACGCGGGTCGTCGGGCAGGCGCGCCGCGATGCCGGCGACGGCCGCGGGATCGACCCGTGGGTGCACAAGGTTCTGGACGCTGCGGACGAGCACGGTCGGGTCCGGATACAGCGCCACGAACGCCCAGCTGAGCGCAAGGAAGAGCAGCAGCATGCGGGGGAACCTCATGACACGATGATACCCGGGCCGGGGCCGCTGCGCTCCGCCGCACCCGTGCGTCGATATACTCCCGGCCGATGCAAGGCGCGCAGCAGACAACCGCCCGACGCGCGGTCGCCGTACTGAAGGCCAGGCAGCACCTCGTCGCGTTCGCCATCGCGCTCTACGCGCTGGACACGGCGGCGCCCCTCGCGGCGGCGTGGACCGTCCGCCACCGCCCCTTCGCGACGCTGCTCGATCAGGCGTTGACGCCGCTGGCCGAGGCGGTGGCGAGGGCCAGCGTCATCGCCGCGGCCCTGTCCGTCCTCCATCTCGTGCTCACGACGTGGCTCAGAGCCGGGTATCTGCGGTCGCTCGCCGGGTCGCTCCACTTGAGCCCCCGGGATGCCCGCCAATTCGGCCGGCTCCTCGCCCTGCAGCTCTTCATCGCCGTCGTGGGGGCCGCGGCGGCGGGCATCGCCACGCTGCGGGACGGCAAGGACCCGGCGATCGCGGCGCTGCTCGCCGTCACCCTCATACCCATGACCCTGGCCGTCCTCTATGCGGACTTCGCCATCGTGCTGGGGGATGACGGCCCCGTGGCCGGCATCGTCGCGTCGCTGCGCATCGTGCGGCGCCACCTGGCGCTGTCCGTCACCGTCACGATATCTGTCATACTGGCAGCGGGAGCGAGTGCGCAGCTGCTGACGCAGGAGTCAACGGGATCGCTGGCTCGCGCGCTGCCGGTGCTCGTGATCCAGTGCGTGGTGATGGGGGCCGTCACCTTCGTCGCCGACGTGGTGTTGCTCGTCGTCTTCCAGGCGTTCCGGGAAGGCGATCGGGACACCGCCTGAGGCGCAGACGGCGACGGCTCCCCAAGGCGGGGCAGGCGGCCGCTGGGCAATGTCGTTGCGGGCGGGTATAAGCGATATGCAGGATGCCTGGACATGGTGAGCGAGGCACGACAGCACTATCTCGCCAGCGGCGACTACGTCGACGAGCCGCCGTCGTGGGACGCCTTGAAGCGCCGGCATCGTACTCGCGTGCGACTCCTCATCGGCATCGTGGTGGCAGCGGCGATCGCCGCCGGCGTCTTGGCGATGGTGGTCAGCGCGGCCGGGCACTACGAGCGCGGCCGCCAGGCGATGGCCGCGCGCCACTTCGGCGCGGCGGTCGAGGAGTTCGCCGCGGCGCGCATCCTCACGTTCCCCTACAGAGACGCCACTGCGCTGCGCGAGCAGGCCCAGCTGGAACTCGAGCTCGACGCCGCGAACGCCGACGTCGAACGTCAACAGCGCGCCGCCTTGGCTAACCTCCTGCGCACCGCGGCGGACAAGCTCGAGGCGCGCGCTCCGGACGCCGTGGTGGCCGCGCTGCGCGAGGCCCGTATCCTGGTGCCCGAAGGTCCGTTGGCGACCACGTCGGGCCAGATCGTCATGGCCACGCGTCTCGCCTCGTCGCTGACCGCCGCGGGACGGGAGGCCCTGCGCGGCGGTCACTGGGGGCAGGCCGGCACGTACGGCGCGGCGCTGCTGCTTCTCGACCCCGCCGACGACGGCGGTCTGAACCTCGCCGACCGCAGCCGCACAGCGACGCGCCTGCAGGACGATCTGGACGCGGCGCGCGCCGCCGCCCGGCACGGCCGCTGGCGCGAGGCGCTGCGTCTGGCGCGCGCCGTGCTGCACCGCTGGCCGGGCTTTCCCGGCGCGGCGGCCGTCGTGACGTCGGCTCGCGTGGCCCTCGCGCCGAAGCCGACGCCGTCCGCTACGGCGGCGCCGGCGCCTGCGCCCACGGCGGCGCGCCGCCGGCGCCGGCGCCGGCGCCGCCGGCGCCCCAACCACCCGCCCCACCACCCCCATGATGAAGAGGTCGCCCATGGCACGTCACGCCGCTGTGAAGACGAGCTTGGCCGTGCTGGTCGTCGCACTGACGGCGCTGGCCGCCGGGCCCTCGGTCGCGGCGGCCGCGCCGTGGCAGACCCTGACCCGTCCCTGGCCCGCCACGGTCAAGG
Source organism: uncultured Thermoleophilia bacterium (assembly GCA_963707335.1). Lineage (GTDB taxonomy): Bacteria > Actinomycetota > Thermoleophilia > UBA2241 > UBA2241 > CAIXSE01. The sequence continues at coordinate 17,220 of CAVPQD010000015.1, forward strand.
TGACCGACATCGAGGCGTTCCCGCCCGCCGGCGTGGCGCTGGCGGGGGCCGGCTCCAGGGTGGCCCTGAGCCTCAACGGCGGCGCCAGCTGGCTGCAGCGAGGACCTGACCTTCAGGGCTCCGACGGACGACATCAGTGCCCTCGACTTCCGCGACGCCACGCACGGCGTGGTCGTCGGTGCGCGCGGCCTGATCCTGGTCACGAGCGACGGCGGCATGTCGTGGCGCAGTCCCGTCATCCTGGGCGGCGCGCCCACGCGGGACCTGCTCGACGTCGACCTCGCCGGGCTCAAGGGCTTCGCCGTCGGCGGCAGCGGCACGCTCCTGAGCACGAGCGACGGCGGCGAGACGTGGACGCGCGTCCCCGCGGTCACGTTCGAAACGATCGCCACCGTGGCCGCGGCGCCCGATGGATCGGCTGTGGCCGGCACGGACGTCGGCTCGTTGCTCACAGGCACCGGCACGACCTGGGTCGTCGCGGCGACCCCGGCACAGCCCGTGCTGCACGCCGTGGCGTCGACGCAGACCACGTGGGGCGACGCCTGGCCGGACCTGGTCGTGAGCCTGGGCTCGTCGCTGCTCGGCAGCACGGACGGCAGCTCCTTCGGGTGGTCGCTGGAGTCGACGGTCGGTCCCTGGCCCGCTCTGGCATGGGCCGGCATGCCGTCCGGAGATCTCCTGCTGGCGGGGACCGGCGGCGCCGTGTACGCGGTGGATAGCGCCCTGCCGTCCGCCGTCGTGCCGCGAGCCTCCACCGGCATCGGCGACGCCCTCGCCGCCGCCGCGCCCGGCGGCCAGAGCGTCGCCTACGTCCTCGGCACGGACGGGCGGGCGGCGCGCACCCTCAGCTCGGCGCGGAGCGCCGCGACCCTGGGTGCGCCCGCCGGCGCAGATCACCGCCGGCGCCTCGTTCACCCTGGACGCGACGGTCCAGATCGCGGCGCCCGGCACCCTCGTGCTGGAGAGCAAGGTCCCCGGCCGATCGTGGGCGCAGCGCAGGTCGGCGCGCGTGGACGTCGGCCTCCTGGGGTCCGTGGAGCTTCCCCGTCTCGCCCACCCTCAACAGCTCGTACCGGCTGAGCTTCGTCTACGGCGGGCGGTCCACGCCCATCTCGGTCGCCACCTCCACGGTGAAGGTGCGGCCCAAGGTCACCCCCAACCACCTCACCTACAGTCTGAGGCGGGGTGCGGTGTACCGGTTCAGCGGCAAAGTGTACCCGTCCCTCTCCGGTGAATCCGTGCAGCTGTACACGGACCGCGGCGGCGGCTGGCACAAGATCGACATCGGCGGAACGGCGAAGCTGAGCTCGAGCGGCACGTGGACGAGCCGACGCTTCGGCACACCGATACGCGAGACGTACCACCTCAAGGCCCACGTGAAGGCGACGACGCGTCACGCCGAGGCGTGGAGCGCGGTGGCCACCGTCACGATCAGGTAGCCGCCGCAGAGACCGGCGGGCGTCACGGTCAGAGAGCGGCCGAGCAGCCGCCGTGACCTGCGGCCGCGGCGGCCTACTCCCACTCGATCGTGCTCGGCGGCTTGCTCGAGATGTCGTAGACCACCCGGTTCACCTCGGGCACCTCGTTGATGATGCGCGAGGCGAGCGTCTCCAGCAGGTCGTACGGCAGGCGCGCCCAGTCCGCCGTCATGGCGTCGTCGCTCTTCACCGCGCGGATGGCGATGGGATAGCCGTAGGTGCGCTCGTCGCCCTGCACGCCGACGCTGCGGATGACGGGGAGGATGGCGAAGCACTGCCACAGCTCGCGGTACAGGCCGGCCCTGCGGATCTCCTCCTGGACGACGGCGTCGGCGCGCTGCAGGACGTCCACCCGCTCCCTCGTGATCTCGCCGATGATGCGGATGGCGAGGCCGGGGCCGGGGAAGGGCTGCCGCCAGACGATGTGTTCCGGCAGCCCCAGCTCCTCGCCCACGGCGCGGACCTCGTCCTTGAAGAGCCAGCGCAGCGGCTCGACGAGCTCGAAGTCCATCTTCTCGGGCAGCCCGCCCACGTTGTGGTGGCTCTTGATCTTCGCGGCCTGGCGCGTGCCGCTCTCGATGACGTCAGAGTAGAGCGTGCCCTGCACCAGGAACTTCGCGTCCGTGAGCTTGCGAGCCTCTTCCTCGAAGCAGCGGATGAACTCCTCACCGATGATCTTGCGCTTGCGCTCGGGCTCCGTGACACCCTTGAGCTTGTCCAGGAAACGGTCGCTGGCGTCCACCGCGACGAGCGGGATGCCGAACGTGCCGGAGAAGGTGTCGACCACGCGGTCGGCCTCGCGCATGCGCATCATGCCCTGGTCGACGAACACGCAGGTGAGCCTGTCGCCGATGGCCTTGTGCATCAGCAGCGCCGCGACGGAGGAGTCCACCCCGCCGGACAGGCCCAGGATGGCCTTGTTGTCGCCGACCTGGGCGCGGATCTTCTTGATGGACTCCTCGATGATGGACGACGGCGTGAAGGTGGGAGCGCACCCGCACGCCTTGTAGAGGAAGTTCCTGAGCACGTCCATGCCCTTGGGCGTATGCACGACCTCAGGATGGAACTGGACCGCGAAGAAGCCACGTTCGCGGTCCTCCATGGCGGCCACAGGGGCGCCGCCGCTCGCCGCCAGCACGGTGAAGCCGGGCGGCGGCTCGGTGATGCTGTCGCGGTGGCTCATCCAGCACTGCTCCTCGCGGCGCAGCCCCTCGAGGAGCAAGCCGGGCTCGAGCACGTTGAGCGTGGTCTTGCCGAATTCGCTGAGCCCAGTGCGGGTGACGGTGCCGCCGAGCTCGAGCGCGATGCTCTGGGCCCCGTAGCAGATGCCGAGCACCGGCACGCCGAGCGCGAAGATCTCGGGGTCGACCTTGGGCGCGTCGTCGACGTAGACGCTCATGGGGCCGCCGGAGAGGATGATGCCCTTGGGCGCGAAGCTCTTGATGCGCTCGATGGGCGCGTCGTGCGGGATGAGCTCGGAGTAGACGCGGCACTCGCGCACGCGGCGCGCGATGAGCTGGCCGTACTGAGCTCCGAAATCGAGCACCAGGACGGTGTCGAACCCCTTCACCTGCGTCCTCTCCTGCGCCACGCTTCTCTCCCTTGGTCCGCGGTCGGGGACGGCGTCAGCCCATCCCGACGTCTTGCTCCTTCTGCAGCTTCTTGCCCTCGGTCATGAGGGCGGGCGCCACCATGACCTCGGCCTTCTGGAACGAGGTGAGCGTCTCGTAGCCACACGTCGCCATGCTGGTGCGCAGAGCGCCGAACAGGTTGAGCGTGCCGTCGTTCTCGTGAGCCGGCCCGCAGAGGATCTCCTCCAGGCTGCCCTTGACGCCCGCCTTGACGCGCGTGCCGCGCGGCAGCTCGGGGTGGAAGGTCGCCATGCCCCAGTGGTAGCCGCGGCCCGGCGCCTCGGCGGCCGCGGCGAGCGGCGAGCCGATCATGACGGCGTCCGCGCCGAGCGCGATGGCCTTGGAGACGTCGCCGCCGGTGCGCATGCCGCCGTCGGCGATGACGTTGCAGTACTGGCCGGTCTCGAGCAGGTGCTGCACGCGCGCCGCCGCGGCGTCGGCGATGGCCGTCGCCTGCGGCACGCCGATGCCGAGCACGCCGCGCGTGGTGCAGGCGTGGCCGGGACCGACGCCGACGAGCACGCCCACGGCGCCGGTGCGCATCAGGTGCAGCGTGGTGGCGTAGCTGGCCACGCCGCCGACGATCACCGGCACCGGGCACTCGCTGATGAACTGCTTGAGGTTGAGCGGCTCGACCTTGGTGCTGACGTGCTCGGCCGAGACGACGGTGCCCTGGATGACGAGCACGTCGAGCCCCGCATCCAGGGCGATGCGGTAGTACTCCTGCACGCGTTGCGGCGTGAGCGACGCGGCGGCCAGCACGCCGCCGTCCTTGATCTCCTTGATGCGCTTGGCGACGAGCTCGGGCTTGATGGGCTCCTGGTAGATCTCCTGCATGGTGCGCGTCGCCGTCTCCTTGGGGAGCGACGCGATGCGGTCCAGCTGCTCGTCGGCGTTCTCGTAGCGGGTCTGCACGCCCTCCAGGTTGAGGACGGCAAGCCCGCCGAGCTTGCCCATCGTGGCGGCGAAGCGGGGATCGACCACGCCGTCCATCGCCGAGGCCAGACACGGCAGCTCGAGGGTGTGCGGCCCGAGACGCCACGTGATGTCCACGTCGTCCACGTCGCGGGTACGACGGCTGGGCACGATGGCGATGTCGTCGAAGCCGTAGGCACGGCGGCCCTTCTTGCCGCGGCCGATCTCTACTTCCATGCCGTCCTCCTCGAGGGGCGTGATCCGGGATAAACGAAAGACCCGGGCACGGACGTACCGGGGTCTTTGGAGCTCGACGGTGACGCGTATGGTGCGCTTGCTGTCTCTCGTGGCAACGTCGTCCGACTCTACCAGCGGCCCCACCCGGAATCAACACTCGCCCGGCCGGTCGCGGGCGCGCGCGAGGGATGCCCAGATGAGGCTCGCGACGCTGCCAGAGGATCTGGCGGGTCAGCCTCCGGCGTCGCCGAGGGCCGCGGACGGCGCGTCGGGCGCCGGCCTCAGCCGGCGACGTGCGCGGGATCCTCCAGTTCGACCACGTCCGTGGTCTCGTAGAGCCGCCGCGTGTCGTCCACGTCGAGGACGCCGGCGCCGTAGCGCTGGGTGTTGGCGGCGCCGCCGGCGAGGGCGTGCCGCAGGCAGTCGCCCAGCTCGAGACGCTGGAAGCGGGCGCTGATGAACCCCGCCAGGAAGGCGTCGCCGGAGCCGACGGTGCTGACCACGGCCTCGATGGGCGTGACGACGCCCTTGAAGACGCGCTGCCGCCGCCCCGCGTGGAAGCGGGCGACGCAGCCGTACGGCGTCTTGATGATGACGTTGCGCGCGCCCAGCTCGCAGATCATGCCGGTGGCGTCGACGATGTCCTGCTCCTCGTGGAACTCGTGACCCACGAGATCCTCGGCCTCGCGGATGTTGGGCACGACCAGTTGGGGACGGCCCCGCACGCCGAGGCGCAGCGGCTCGCCGGCGCTGTCCAGCACGACGAAGCAGCGGTGCCGCCGCACCCGCTGCATGACGGAGGCGTAGAAGTCCTCGCCGACCTTGCGCGGCAGCGAGCCGGCGAGCACCAGGAAGCGCGCCCCCTTGGCGAGATACTCGATCTTGTCCATGAAGGCCGAGATCTCCTGGCCCGTGACCACCGGTCCGTACTCGATGATCTCCGTCTGCGTCATGGTGGTGGGATCGACGACGGCCGTGGAGGTACGCGACTCGCCGCCGATGTGCACGAAGTCGTTGAGGATGTTCTCGCGCTGCAGGCCCTCGACGACGAGCTGGCCGGCGCGGCCGCCGACGAGGCCGGTGACGACCACCGGCTGGCCGAGCGCCTTGAGGGCCCGGGCGATGTTGATGCCCTTGCCGCCCGGCAGCGTGAGGCTCTCGCTGGCCCGGTGCCGGAAGCCCACCTGGAAGTTGGGGACGGTGAGCGTCTTGTCGACGGCGACGTTGGGTGTGACCGTGATGATCATGGCTGCTATGGCCCCTCAGGAAGCTCTCGTGCGAAAGCCGGCGCACATGGCGCCGGCTCGTCCGGAGGCCCAGTATAGCACCTGGGCCTCCTTGACACCTGTGCAGGCGCGGGGGTACGTTTCGAGGGCGTCAAGACGGCGCGTTCCTCGTTAGGTGAGGCTCCGGCACACATAGAGGCCGTTGCCCGGAAACGTCCAGAGACGCCAACGGGTAGGACAGGCACTACCGGCTCAAGGTTTTGCCCGAAACGGCTGAGGCCCTGACCTCTACGGTGTGCTGTGCTAAAGCTTTTGGACGAGTGAGGATCGCCCAAACCTGCTGCCGCGCGCCCGGAGCCTTCCGCGAGGAAGGCTTTTCGTCGTTCCGGACCCGGGCGAAGCAGGGGAGGTGAGGCCGATGTTCTACCTGAGCAAGCTGCTCGGCAGCCCCGTGCGGGATGTCGAGGACAAGGCTGCGGGCACGCTCCACGACCTGGTGGTCACCTCCAGACAGGCCTACCCCCGCGTCACCGCGCTCGCCATACGGCGGCGCGGCCGCGTCGTCCACGCCCCCTGGGACGCCGTCACGAGCTTCGAGGAGTCCGGCATCCTGCTGCGCATCCCCGCGTCCGCGATGAGCGAGCGCGAGAGCGAGCCCGGCGAGCTGGACCTCGCCGCCGCCTTCCTCGACAAGCAGCTGGTGGACACGGAGGGCCGCAAGGTCATCCGCGTCAACGACATCCAGCTGCTGCGCACCGGGCAGGCCGTGCACGTCGCGGCCGTGGATGTGTCGAGCAACGCCATCCTGCGCCGCGTGGGCCTCGCCAAGGTGGGCGAGCGCCTCGCCAAGGGCCGCCAGAAGCCCAAGCCGCACCTCATCGACTGGAAGGACGTGGACGTCGAGCAGACGGACCAGAGCTCCGTGCGGCTCACGGTGCCGCGCACCAAGCTGGAGCTGCTGCACCCGGCGGACATCGCCGACCTCGTCCACGAGCTCTCGCCGGAGGAACGCGCCGCGGTGCTGGACGCCCTGGAGGACGAGCTGGCCGCCGACACCTTCGAGGAGCTGCACTCGTCCTTCCAGGCCTCGCTGCTGCTCGACATGCCGGACGACAAGGCCAGCGAGCTGCTCAACAACATGTCCCCGGACGACGCCGCCGACCTGCTGGCGGACCTGCCCGACGACCGCCGCCAGCACTTCATCGCGATGATGGAGAAGGAAGACGCGGAGGACATGCGGGAGCTGCTCAGCTACCCGGAGCACTCGGCCGGCGGCATCATGACGCACGGACTTCGCCTGGGTGCGCCTGGAGGCGACGGCGGCCGAAGCCCTGGAGAGCCTGCGCCAGCAGGCCGAGGACGTGGAGACCGTCTACTACATCTACGTGCTCGATCGCTCCCAGCACCTGCGCGGCGTGATCTCGCTGCGCGACCTGCTGCTCGGCATGCCGCCGGACCGCAAGGTCCGCGACTTCATGACCGAGCACCCGGTCGCGGTGCGCACCGACGCCAGCGAGGAAGAGGTCACGGAGCTCATCGCCAAGTACAACCTGCTCGCCCTGCCCGTCGTGGACGACGAGGGCGAGCTGCACGGCATCATCACCATCGACGACGCCATCGACCTGGTGCTGCCGCTGGCGTGGAAGAAGCGCCTGCCGAGGATCTTCCATTGAGGAGGCCTCGATGGCGCAGTCCCCGCGTGCCGTAGGCCGCCTCGTCGGCCGCATCGGCCGCACCCGCCTGCTCATCATCGTGAGCATGCTGGGGCCAGGGCTGATAGCCGCCAACGCCGGCAACGACGCCGGCGGCATCACCACCTGGTCCGTCATCGGCTCGCGCTACGGCTACAGCATGGTGTGGCTCCTCGTGGTCATCACGCCGGTGCTGGCCATCGTGCAGGAGATGAACGCCCGCGTCGGCGTCGTGACGGGCCGCGGGCTCGCCGCTCTCATCCGCGAGAACTTCAGCCTGAAGGTGACCGCCCTCGCCATCCTCGCCACCGTGATCGCCAACTTCGGCACCACCGTGGCGGAGTTCTCGGGCATCGCTGCGGCGAGCAGCCTGTTCCACGTGCCGTCCTACGTGGCCGTGCCGGTGGCCGCCGTCGCCATCTGGCTGATCGTCACGCGCGGCTCGTACCGCAGGGTCGAGCGCGTGCTGCTGGCGCTCGGCTTCGTGCTCGTCACCTACGTCATCTCCGGCATCATGGCGGGCCCGGACTGGACGGCGGCGGCGCACGGCCTGATCCCGCACGTCCAGTTCGACTCGCTGTGGTTCTTCACGGTCATCGCCGCCGTGGGCACCACCCTCACGCCGTGGGGGCAGTTCTTCATCCAGGCGGCGGTCGTGGACAAGAGCGTGTCGCTCAAGCAGTTCGTGTACACGAAGTACGAGATCTACGTCGGCTCCGTCATCATGACCAGCATCGACTTCTTCATCCTCGTGGCCTGCGCCGCCACGCTGTACAAGGAAGGCATCGTGGTGCAGTCGGCGCAGGAGGCGGCCATGGCGCTCGAGCCGCTGCTCGGGGCCGCCGCGAAATACATGTTCGCCGATCGGCCTGCTGAGTGTCTCCATTCTGGCCGCCGGCGTGCTGCCGCTGGCCACGGCCTACGTCGTCTGCGAGGCCTTCGGCTTTGAGTCCGGCCTGGACAGCAGCTTCCGTGAGGCGCCGGTGTTCAACGGCATCATCACCTTCCTGATGTTCGTCCCGGCGGCGGTGGCCGTGACACCCAGCCTGCCGCTGGTCGACGTCATCCTCGTCGCCCAGACACTCAACGGCGTGCTCCTGCCGGTGATACTGGTGTTCACCCTGCGTATGGTGAACAACCCGCTGGTCATGGGAGAGCACGTGAACGGCGCTATCCGCAACGTCATCGCGTGGAGCTTCACCTTGGCGCTCATCGCGATGAGCGTGTTCCTCGTGCTCTCGCCGCTGTTCTCGTAGGTCATGGCTCGCTCGCCCCGCGAGATGCCCCGGCGCGTACTGCGCCGCATCGGCCGGAGCCGGCTGTTCGTCGCCCTGGCGGTGATGGGACCCGGGCTCATCGCCGCCGCAGCCGACAACGACGCCGGCGGCATCACCACGTGGTCGGTCATCGGCGCGCGGTACGGCTACAGCATGCTGTGGCTGCTCGTGCTCATCACACCCATCCTGGCCGTGACCCAGGAGATGGGCGCGCGGATGGGCGCGGTAACGGGCAAGGGGCTAGCCGCGCTCATCCGCGAGGAGTTCAGCCTGCGCGTGACCGCCTTGGCCATGCTGGCCCTGCTGATCGCCAACTTCGGGACGACGATCGCCGAGTTCTCCGGCGTGGCCGCCGCCTTCGGCCTGGCGGGCGTGCCGTCGTGGCTGTGCGTGCCGCCCGTGGCCGCGGGCGTCTGGCTGCTCGTGACCCGCGGCTCCTACAAGCGCGTCGAGCGCGTGTTCCTGGCGATGACCGCGGTGTACGCCGCCTACGTGATCGCGGGCGTGCTGGCCGAGCCCGATTGGACCCAGGCGGCGCGCGGCGCGGTCGTCCCGCAGGCCCAGTCCACCAGCCTCTGGCTGCTCACCGCGATCGCGGCCATCGGTACGACCATCACCCCCTGGGGTCAGTTCTTCATCCAGGCGTACATCGTCGACAAGCGCATCTCGCATCCGCGAGTACGTCTACACCAAGGCCGAGGTGTACGCAGGCGCCGTCTTCACGAACGCCATCGACCTGTTCATCGTGCTCGCTTGTGCCGCGACCCTGTATCGCGAGGGGGTCGCGATCGATGCCGCCGAAGACGCTGCCAGGGCGCTGGCGCCCGTGGCCGGCCGCCTTGCCGAGCTGCTGTTCGGCTTCGGCCTGCTGAACGTCTCGATCCTGGGCGCGGCCATCCTGCCGCTTACCACCGCCTATGCCGTCTGCGAGGCCTTCGGCTTCGAGAGCGGTCTGGACAAGAAGCGCAGCGAAGCCCCGGCGTTCCACGGACTGCTCACAGCGTTCATCCTCGTACCGGCGCTGGTCGCCATCATTCCGGGACTGCCGCTCGTCAAGGTCATCGTGCTCAGCCAGGACGTGAACGGAATCCTGCTGCCCATCATCCTCATCTACGTGCTGAAGATCATCAACGACCCACGCGTGATGGGCGAGCACGTCAACACGCGCACCTACAACGTGATCGCCTGGGCCTTCTCGCTGGCGCTCATCGGCCTGTCGGTGACGCTGGTCGCGTCACCGCCGTGCTTCTGGGCGGTCTCAGCTTTCGTCCTCGCGCTCGTGCGAGCGCGGCTCGATGTGGACGAGCACGTCCGCGTTGGGCACGCATTCCCGGATGTCCCGGGAGATGTGCTCGGCGACCTCGTGGGCCTCGGCGACGGTGAGCGTCTCCTCCACCGTGACGTGCAGGTCGATGTGACGGCGGCTGCCCGCCTGCCGGGCGCGCAGGCGGTGGTAGCCCACGATGAGCTGGCCGCGGTGGTCCTTCACGCAGCGCGCGGATCTGCTCGAGCTCCTCCTCGGGCAGCGTCTGGTCCAGCAGCACCTTGGTGGACTGGACCACGAGCTCGTACCCGGTCCTGATGATGAGCACGGCCACGGCGATGGCGACGATCGGGTCGAAGTACTGCCAGCCCGTGATCTTGACCAGCAGAAGGCCGGCGGCGACGCCGAACGACGTGTACACGTCGGTCTGCAGGTGCGCCGCGTCGGCCTCGAGCGCGGCGGACTGCGTCCGCCGCGCGACCGGGTAGAGCACGCGGCGCGACACATAGAGGTTGACGAAGCCCGACACGGCCATGACGGCGATACCCAGCCAGATGTGGTCGATGTGCGGGCCGTGGACGATCTTGAGGATGCCCTCGTAGATGATCACGCCGGCGGCGGCGATGATGAGCAGCGCCTCGACGACGCCGCTCAGGTTCTCGACCTTCTCGTGCCCGTAGTGGTGGTGCAGGTCCGGAGGGACGGCGGCCTTGCGGACCGAGTAGAAGGCGATGATCGCGGCGACGAGGTCCGAGCCGGAGTGCAGCGCCTCGGAGATGATCGCGATGGACCCCGAGATGATGCCGACGGTCAGCTTGAAGGCGATGAGCGCGGAGTTGGACGCGATGGAGATCGCGGCGGCCCGCGCCTTCAGCCGGTGGTTGCCGAGATCGTTGCCCGGCGCGCCGGGGTCAGGTCTGGCCGGTGTCTCCAATGACGCCCTCCTGTCGCAAGCGTTCAAGGAGGGCCCTCCCGGCCAGTGCGCGGTGGCTGGCCTGGTCCTTCAGCTCCTGCGGCCACTGCGCCACAGTGAGGTCTGACCCCTCCGGGATGAAGACGGGGTCGTAGCCGAACCCGCCTTCCCCGCGCGGCGCCTCGCCGATGGCGCCCCACCAGTATCCCGTCGCCGCAGTAGTCTGCCATGTCCGGCGAGACCGCGACAACCGCGCAGACGAAGCGCGCCCGGCGCGCGAGGGGGCCGGCGACGCCGGCCAGCTCGCGCAGGAGGCGCGCCACGTTGGCCTTGTCGGCGCCGGGCCCGTCGACGCCCGCGTAGCGGGCGCTCGTGACGCCCGGCGCCCAGCCCAGCGCCTCGACCTCGAGGCCGGAATCGTCGGCGATGAACAGCAGCGTCGCGCCGCGTCGCGCGGGCCGAAGCGGCGGCCTCCAGCTGCTCCCGCAGGGACCGATCGCCGGCGACGGCCTCCGCCAGCGACCTGGCCTTGCCCAGCGCATTGGCCGCGAACGACTCCACGCCCTCCGGGGGCAGCTCCAGCCCCCGAGGCATGGGGACCACGTCGTGCGGCCGCAGGATGGCCTGGAACTCGTGGAGCTTGTGGCGGTTGCCCGAAGCCAGCACGAAGCGCATGTGCGTGCTACTCCAGCGTCGCGACGGCCGCCGCCTGCGCGCCCGCCAGGGCGGCCGCGCCCGCGGCGGCGAGCTCGAGCAGCTCGTCCAGCGTCGCCCGCTCGAAGGGCTCGCCCTCGGCGGTGGCCTGCACCTCCACGAGCCGGCCGTCGCCTGTGACGACGACGTTCATGTCCACCTCGGCCGCCGAGTCCTCCTCGTAGTCCAGGTCGAGGCTCGGCTTGCCGTCGACCACACCCACCGACACGGCGGCGACGGAGTCGAACAGCGGCAGCTCCCTGAGCCCGGCGTAGTCCTTGAGCTTGAGCATCGCCTGGTAGACGGCCACGTAGGCGCCGGTGATGCTCGCGGTGCGGGTGCCGCCGTCCGCCTGCAGCACGTCGCAGTCCACGGCGATGGTGCGCTCGCCCATCATCCCCATGTCCACGACGGCGCGCAGGGAGCGGCCGATGAGTCGCTGGATCTCCATGGTGCGGCCCGACTGGCGGCCGCGCACCGCCTCGCGCTGGGTGCGCGTGGGCGTGGCCCCGGGCAGCATGCTGTACTCGGCCGTGACCCAGCCGCGGCCGGAGCCGCGCAGCCAGCTGGGCACGCCGTCAGAGAGCGACGCCGTGCACAACACGTGCGTGTCGCCCAGCTCGATGCGGGCGGAGCCGGCCGCGAACTTGCCCACGGCCGGGGTGATGGCGACGGGCCGCAGCTCGTCGGTCGCTCGTCCTGTCCTCACGTCTTCCTCCTTGAGCCGCCGGGGTCGCTGTCGCGAGCCGGCGGCGGGTCTCTGCTTGTATGCGGGTCGGCTCGGCGCAGCCGGCGGCCTCAGGCCGGCCTCCGTATGCCGAAGAGCTCGCCGCGACGGCGGATGGCGACCAGCACGAGGGCGCCGGCGCTGGCCATCACGGCGGCCTCGCCGGCGCCGACCCACACGGCGCTCGCCCAGAACGGGAGCCCCAGCACCACGGCAAGCATCGCCGCCACGCCGAGGCCGTTGACGACCACCGGCACGACGAGCGCCGCGAAGCGCGGCCCGATCCGCAGCATGATGGCGGCCGCGACCAGCGTGAGCAGCGAGCCGAAGACGACGTCGACGACCAGCATGGGGCTGCCCAGGTTGCCCAGAGCAGTGCCGATGGTCAGCCCGGGCACGGCCGCCGGGTCCACGCAGGCGAACGCCAGGAGTCCCTCGGACAGGCGGAACTGCACCGGACCGTAGGCGATGGCGTTGAGACCGGGAGCCAGGGTGAGCGCGGCGTACAGCGCGGCGTACAACGCCGCGCGGGTGATGAAGCGGCTGGTCATGACGGCGCGACCAGCGCCCCGAGCGTCTCCAGCGACACCTCGCGCACGCGGGTGAGCGGCATCTGCAGGAAGCGGGCGCCGACCGAGCGGAACGCTTCCTTGTCGCCGGTGGTGTAGAAGCGGTACGAGCCGAGCCCCTCGCTCGTGCGGGCCATGCGCTGCCGCTCGAGGATGTGCTCCACCTCGCGGGCGACCTCGGTGGCCGGGTTCACGAGCGTGACGTCCCGTCCCAGGTGGCGCTGCAACATGGGCGCGATGAGCGGGTAGTGCGTGCAGCCCATGATGACGACGTCCGGGCGGCGCTCCCTGAGGGGCTCGGTGAAGCCGCGCACGGCGTCCGCCAGCGCTTGGCTGGACACGTCGCCCTCCTCGATGAACGACACGAGGCCGGGGCACGCCTGCTGCAGCACCTCGGCCCCGGAGTCGAGGCTGCCGATGGCGCGCGGGTAGGCGCCGCTCGCCACCGTCGCCCGCGTCGCGAGCACGCCGATGCGGCGGTAGCGCGACGTCTGCACCGCGGCGCGCGCCCCCGGCATGACGACGCCGACGATGGGCGTGCTGAAGCGCTCCTGCAGCAGCGGCAGCGCCGCCGAGGTGGCGGAGTAGCAGGCCACGACGATGAGCTTGACCGGCACGGACTCAAGGAAGGCGGCGATCTGCGTGGAGTAGAGCTCCAGCTCCTGCTGCGTCTTCTCGCCGTAGGGGAAGCGCGCCGTGTCGCCGACGTAGGCGAAGCTCTCGTTGGGCAGGTGCACAAGGCACTGGTGCAGCACGGTGAGGCCGCCCATGCCGGAGTCGAACATGCCGATGGGCAAGCTGGAGAGCTGGTGCGTGTCTGTGGAGGAGTCGGTCACGATGGTGAGGCGCCCCGAGGGCGCTCAGGTAGTATGCCCCACCCTGCGCGAGGCTGTCCAGACGGCCGTCGCGACAGGGCTAAAGAGGTCCGCGCCGACGTCCGATAGTGCCCGTAGAGAGAGTGAGGGCGACCGGGACGACGGCATGGAACGGCACCACGAATTCAGGATCGAACTCTTCGTCTTCCCCGACGGGACCAGCGTCGAGATGATGGTGTTCGACGGTGCCGGGGACGCGGCGCCCATCGGCGAGTACCGCGTCACCGGGCGGGCGGCCCCGCCGGCGCCGCCGCAGGGGCGCCGGGACAGGAGCAGGCCCCGCCGGCGCCGCCCGCGGTGCAGGTCTCCGGAGCAGAGGCCCGCGCCTGCCCGCTCTGCGGCTGCGAGCTCGTCTACCCCGTCGACTGGCAGCGCCGGGGCGACAACACCTGGAGGCTGCGCCTGCGCTGCCCCAACTGCGAGACGCGGCGCGACGTGCTCATGGACCGCCCCGGCGTGGAGGAGCTGAACCGCGAGCTCTACCGGGCTCACCAGGCGGCCGCCGAGGAGTCGCGCTGCATGACGCAACGCAACTTCCGGGAAGAGGCCGAGCGCATCGTGGCGGCGCTCGACAGCGGCCTCATCCAGCCGATGGACTTCTGACGCTCGCGCGGCCGCTGTTCGTCAGCCACACCCCGAGCACCACGACCGCCGCCGCCAGCGCCTGCCCCGCGGTGAAGCGCTCGCCCAGCAACGCGTAGGCCGCTGCGACCCCGACGACGGGCGTGAGGTTGATGAACACGCTCACGCGACTCGCCTCGATGAAGCGGAACGCGTAGTTGAGCATGAGGTAGGCGAGCATGGAGCAGGCGACGGCCAGATAGAGGACGGCGCCGATCGCCTGCGGCGTCGGCCCCTTCACCCCCACGATCGACCGCCTCGCCCAGCGCCAGGGGCGCCATGAACAGCGCCCCGAACAGGTTCTGGAACGTGGTGACGAACAGCGCCGAGCGGTCGACGAGCAGGCGCCGGGCCAGGATGCTGTACAGCCCGGCGCTGAACGACGCCGCCAGCACCAGAAGGTCGCCGGTGACGCCGCCGCCGGCGACCCCCGACCCCAGCGCGACGAGGGCGACGACACCGGCGAACGACAGCGCCACACCGGTCCACTGCCGCGCGGTGTTGTGCTCGCGCAGCGTGAACACGTTCAGCACGGCGACGAAGATCGGGATGGTCGCGATCAGGATCGCGGCGGCGCTCGCGCTGGTGCGGGCGATGCCCAGGTTCTCGAAGGTGAAGTAGACGGTGAGGGACACGAAGCCCAGGACCGCCAGCCGGCGGCAGCTCGGGGCCGGTGACCCGTTCCCGCGCCGGCCTCAGCCGCCAGATGAGCCACAGCAGGGCGCCGGCCAGCGCGAAGCGCAGCAGCGCCACGAGCAGCGGCTCGAAGCCGCGCAGCGCATACTTGGTGGCGACGAAGGACAGGCCGAAGGCCACCGTCATGCCGACGGCGGCGGCGTACGCTGAAGCGGGAGGCCGGGGCTGCATGGCGCCAGTCTACTGGGTCGCGGAGTGCGGCTTCCTGTCATCACCAAGCGAGCCAGAAGGTATCGCGGGACTCGGTCAGCTGATCGCCGCCCTGCCCGCCGATGACGGCGCAACGACGGGATCGCCGCGCCCCCGGCCAGGCTCAGTCGGCGTCGGGCAGGTGCTCGGCCTTGCCCTGCACGGGCGGGGCGCCGACGGCCAGGATGACGACCTCGGCGCCGCTCTCGTTGCGCAACTGCAGGGCCGTGCCCGTCTCGACGAGCGCGACCGAACCGCGCGGCACCTCGACGCGCTCCGCCGGGTCGCCGAGGAGCATCGTCGCGACGCCTTCCAGGACGACGAACATCTCCTCCTGTGCGTGCTCGATGTGGCGTGAGCCCTTGCTGCCGGGTGGCAGCCGCCAGATGTTGGCGCGCATCTCGTGGAGGGCGTCTGAGAGAGGTGCGATGCTCCGTCGCTGGTCGCCCCGCTTGGGCGCCTGGAACTGAAGCTCCTCGGGTCGGAAGATGGTGTAGCCCATGGCCGGGTCCGTGTGGCGTCGATGGTGTGGTGCCCCCGGAAGGATTCGAACCTTCGACCTCGCGCTCCGGAGGCGCGCGCTCTAATCCCCTGAGCTACGAGGGCAACAGGTGGGCAGTGTAGCACACGGGTTCAGACGAGGTGCTCGATGGACTGGGCCAGCGTGACGTCTCTCGCCGTGACGCCGCCGGCACTGTGCGTGCTCAGACGCAGGGTGACCTTGTTGTAGCGGATGTCGATGTCCGGGTGATGCTGCTGGGCCTCGGCCACCTCGGCGAGATGCTCCACGAACTCGACGGCGTGAACGAAATCGGCGAAGCGGAACGTGCGGGTGAGTGCTTCGCCCTCATAGCCCCAATCACTCAGCTCGGCCAGTGCTGCCTCGATCTGCTCCTGGTTCAGGGTGTCCATGAGCACCTCCGGAGGGGGACCTGACCCGTCACCGCCTGTCTTCCCCACGGCCGCGCAGCTCACGCTCGATGTCCCGCTGGGCGTCGCGTCTGGCCATGTCGTGGCGCTTGTCGTAGAGCTTCTTGCCGCGCGCCAGGCCTATCTCGACCTTCGCGCGCCCGTCCTTGAAGTACACCTTGGTCGGCACGACCGTGTAGCCGCGCTCGTTCACGCGACCGGCGATGCGCTCGATCTCGTGGCGGTGCAGCAGGAGCTTGCGCGGTCGCAGCGGGTCGTGGTTCCAGATGTTGCCCCGGTCGTAGGGGCTGATGTGCGCGTTCTGCAGGAACAGCTCCGGGGCGTGAGCCGGCCCTTTCACCTCCACGTAGGCGTCACGCAGGTTGATGCGCCCCTCGCGCAGCGACTTGACCTCGGTGCCGGCCAGGGCGATGCCCGCCTCGAAGGTGTCGTCGATGAAGTAGTCGTGGTACGCCTTGCGGTTGTCCGCGACGCGCTTGATGCCGTGTTCCTTGGCCATGGTCTCTGCCTATCACCGCCGGTGGCGCGAGCGCAAGTCACCGGGCGGGCGGCGGCGCGGCGGGCGGCTGCCCGTGGTGCGGCGTGCGGGCCGCCTGTTGGGCCCCGTACGCGGCCCGCCCGAGCCCTCGAGCGCCGGCGCCAGGTCGACCTTGCCGGCCAGGCGGTCGACGCGCTCGACCTTGACCTCCACGGGGTCGCCCAGGCGGAAGCGGCGGCCGGTGACCTCGCCGACGAGCGCCGTCTCGTGCGGACTCGTCTCGAAGCGCTCGCCGCCCAGGCGGCGAGCGCTCAAGAAGCCGTCGAAGACGCCGCCGAACTGCACGAACAGGCCGCCGCCGACGAGCCCGGTGATCTCGCCGCTGAAGACCTGCTCCCAGCCCTCGTCGTTGAGCCGGCCCTCGAGCAGGAAGCACAACGCGACGTCGTCCGCGTCAAGCTCCAGCCGCGCGAAGTCGCGCTCGCGCACCGAGCAGTCCTCGCCCGCGGCGGCCAGCTCGGCCTCGCCGAGCTCCGCGCCGCCCTCTCCGAGGTGGAAGAGCAGGCTGCGGTGCGCGACCAGGTCGGGGTAGCGCCGGATCGGCGAGGTGAAGTGCAGGTAGGCCGGGCTGGCCAGGCCGAAATGCCCCAGGTTCGCGGGGCCGTACCGCGCCTGCTTGAGCGAGCGCAGCAGCAGGTTGGGCCAGGCGAGCCTGCCCCTGCCCTCCCGCGCGCTCGTCTCCGCCACGGCGCGGCTCAGGCGCCCGTAGGCCTCGGCGAGCTGCGCCGCCGGCACGGCCTCACCGGCCGGGAACGGCGGCGTGGGCACGTGCAGCTCTTCGAGCGCCTCCAGCAGCTCGCGAGCGCTGGCCACGGCCGGCGGCTCGTGCACGCGGTACAGTGTGCGCCCCTTCTTGCGCAGGAGGTACTCCGCCACGGCCTCGTTGGCGGCCAGCATGAACTCCTCGACCAGAGCGTGGGACGGCGTCTCCGGACGCGCCACGGCGCTCACGACGACGCCGCGATCGATGGCGTACTCCGGCTCGAAGGAGCCGATGGTGAGGGCGCCGCGCTCGTGGCGGCGACGGCGCAGGATACCGGCCAGCTCGTGCGCCAGGCGCAGCTGGGCGACGAGCGTCTCGTCGGCCGCTGTGGTGGCGCCGGGCACGGTGTCGGCGGGCGCGCTGGGGGAGCCGGGCGCGGCCGCCTCACCCGACAGCGCCGCATCCCCGGCGGCTTGGCCCGACCTCGCCGGGGTGCCGGCGGCGCCATCGGCCGCTTCGTCGCCGATGAGCTCGTCGACGAAGCCGTAGGTGAGCCGGTGATCGCTGCGGATCAGCGAGCGGTAGAACTGCACCGACGTGCGCCTGCCGTGTGCGTCGAACGTGAACTCGGCGGTGACGCACTTGCGTGGCTCGCGCGGCACCAGGCTGCAGACGCCGCTGCTCAGCGCCGGCGGCAGCATGGGCTCCGCGAACAGCGGCAGGTACAGGCTGGAGGTGCGCTTGTGGGCCTCCTCCTCGATGGCGCCGTCGTCGTCTACGAAGTACGACACGTCGGCGATGTGCACGTGCGCGCGGTAGCCGTCGCTCTCTCGCGCGACCGAGAGCGCGTCGTCGAAGTCGCGCGCCGTGTCGGGGTCGATGGTGAAGGTCGGCACGGCCGTGACGTCGCGGCGGCCGCGGTCCGGGCGCGCGGCGCGCGCCGCCACCGCGGCCGCTTCCTCCTGCACCTCGGCGGAGAAGCCCTGCCGCACGTCCCGCGCGTAGAGCATGCCGCGCAGCACGACCTCGAGGTCGTCGGCCTTCCCCAGGGTCTGGACGATGCGGCGGCGGTCGCCGTGGCTCGGGACCGCGAGCACGATGTCGTCCAGACGCGGCGGCGCGCCGCCCTTGGCGACGAGGTAGGAGCGGACGTCCGCGAACAGCGGCTCGAGCGACCAGAACTTGCCCCAGCGGGCGACGCGGTAAGGGAGCGGGCGCGCGGCTGTCGCATCGGGCCCGTGGCCCCCCGCCGCCTCATCGCGGCGCGGCCTCGCCATGACCGCTACTGCTGCGCGGCGACGTACGCCAGCGCGCGCTGCAGGACCTCGTCCTTCTTCGTCTTCGGGTCGTCTTTCACGACGATGTCCGGGACGATGCCCTTCTTGTTGATGTCCGTGCCGTCGGGCGTGAGGTACACGGCGGTGGTGAGCTTGAGGGCGGCGCCGCTCCCCATGCTCACGATGGTCTGGACCAGGCCCTTGCCGAACGTCCTCGTGCCGACCACGGTGGCGCGGCCGCTGTCTTTCAGAGCGCCTGTGACGATCTCCGAGGCGCTGGCGGAGTACTCGTTCACGAGCAGGACGAGCGGCTTGTCCGTCGCAACGGGGCCCTCGGCCGTGTACGTCTTGCTCGGCGAGTTGTACCCCTTGGTGGTGGTCACGAGCCCCTGCATGAACACGTTGCTCACGTCGACCGCCTGGGTGAGCAGCCCACCGGGGTTGTAGCGCAGATCGAAGACATACGCCTGCGCGCCCTGCTTGGCGAGCACCTCGACGTCGCGGCTGCACGTCGCGGGAAGCGAGCTCCGCGAAGCTGAAAAGGTGCACGTACCCGACCTTGACGCCGCCGGCCTTCTCCATCTTCCTGGTCGTCTGGGGGATCTCGATGCGGCGCCGCGTGAGGGTGAGCTCTCTGGTGGCATCGCCGCCCTTGGGACGCACCTCGAGCCGCACGGTCGTGGCCTCGGGGCCCTTGATGCGGGCCACCGCCGCGTCCAGGTCCTGACCGGCGACGGCCTTGCCGTCCACCGTGAGGATGACGTCGCCGGGCTTGAGGCCCGCCTTGGCCGCCGGCGACCCCGGGAACACGTTCGTGATCACCAGGCCGCCGGACTTCTTCTGCAACGAGGCGCCGATGCCGGAGTACTGTCCGGACTCGGTGATCTGCAGCGCCCGGTTCTCCTTGGGGTCGAGGTAGACCGTGTACGGGTCGTCGAGCGACTTGAGGGTGCCGTCCACGCCCGCCTGCGACAGCTTGCTCACGTCGACAGGCTTGTAGTAGCGGCTCTGCAGCTCCTCGATGATGCGCTGCTGCAGCTCGCCGGCCTTCCGGGCGGAGTCCTGCTGTGCCGACGTGAGGCTCCCGATGTTGTCGCCGTGGACGTACCAGCCCGCGAAGTAGCCGCCCAGGAAGCCCAGGGAGACGAGCAGGACGACGATGACCAGACGAAGAGCGCGCATCACGTGCGAAGGTTATTGGGTGGACGCTGCGGCTTCAAACGTGGGGCCGCGTCAGGGCAGGTAGCCCAGGGGGTCGACGGGCTGGCCGCCGCTGCGCACCTCGAAGTGCAGGTGAGGCCCCGTGGAGAAGCCGGTGGAGCCCACGTAGCCTATGACCTGGCCGCGGCGCACCGTGGCGCCGTAGGCGACGGCGATGCTGGCCTGGTGGGCGTAGAGCGTGGAGATGCCCCCGCCGTGATCGACGATCGTGCAGTTGCCGTAGCCGCTCATGCCCGTGGCGTAGATGACCTTGCCGCTGTCGGCGGCGACGATGGAGACGCCATAGCCGACGCCGATGTCGATGCCCGTGTGGAAGCGCCGCGTGCCCAGGATGGGATGGATGCGCCAGCCGAAGGGCGAGGTGACGAGGGAGCGGCCGCCGGCGGGCCAGATGAGACTGCCGGTGCCGTGCCCGCCGCCCGACGAGCCGTTGATGATGTCCGTGAGCGCCTGGCTCTGGGCCAGCAGCGCGTCCTCCTGCTGGGCCAGCAGCTTGAGGTCGTGCGAGACGCCCGCCAGCGCCCCCTGCTTCTGCTGGCGCGCCGCCAGCGCGTTCTGCTGCTGCTGGGCCTGGGCGGCGCGCAGCGCCGCGAGCTGCTCGTTCTGCTGCCGCAGGTCGCTGACGGCTTTGTGGACGGCGCCCTCCTTCTGGGCGATGACCTGCTTCTCGCGCCGCACCTGATCGCGCGTCGCCTGCAGCTGGCCCACGAGGTCCTTGTCGCCGTTGAGCAGGTCGCTGACGAGGCTCACGCGCGACACGAGGTCTTCGAAGTCCGCCGAGGAGAGCACGACGTCGATGTAGCTCAACTCGTCGGTCTTGTAGCTGATCCTGATGCGCAGCTGGAAGTTCTGCTCCTCGATCTCCAGCTTCTTCTGCGCCTTCTCCAGCTCCGCTCGCTTGAGGCGCAGCTGCTCGCGCAGCAGGTCCAGCTTCTCCTGGGTGACCGACAGCTTCTGCTCGACCAGGGCGATCTTGTCGCCCAGGCGGGAGAGCTCGGCGTTGATGCCGGTGAGGGTGGCGTCCAGCGCCGCGATCTGCCCGTTCAGGCTCTTCTGCTGCTTCTTGGCGGCGGCGATGCGGGCCCGCGCCTGCGAGAGTCTCTCCTGGGTGAGGCTGAGCTTCTGCTGGTTGGTGATGGCGTGCGCGACCGCGGGCAGGAGCCCGAGTACGAGGGCCGCCAGCGCGGCGGCGACGATGAGCCTGCGGGTCGTCGTCATGGCAATCAATGAAGTTCTTCGGCCGCCGGCCTGTTTCCTGTAGCGAAGGCCGGCTCCGGCCTCAGACCTTCAGGTGGCGGCGCAGCGCCACGAGGCTCCCCACGGAGCCGAGCACCGCGCCGAGGATGGCGAGCGTGGGGACGAGACCCAGCGGCCAGGTGCTGCCGCTTTGCCACCACGCCCCGTACACGCGCAGGTTCAGGAAGTTGATGTCAGACGCGGTGATCCAGTTCTTGAGCGCCCAGTTCGTGATCCAGACGAGGAAGCCGGCAAGCAGGGCGCCCAGCACGCCGGTGATGAAACCTTCGAGCACGAAGGGCCAGCGGATGAACCAGTTGGTGGCGCCCACGAGGCGCATGATCTCGACCTCGCGGCGCCGGGCGAAGATGCTGAGCCGCACGGTGGTGGAGATGAGCAGGATGGCCGCGACCGAGAAGATCACGGTGACCACCCACATGCCGTTCTCCACCAAACGGATGGTGCCGAGCATCTTGCGCACCGTCTCCTTGGCATACTTGACGCCGTTGTGCGTACCGGCGTCGTTGTCCACCAGAGGGTCGTCGAAGAACCGCGCCGCGACCTTGTCCACGTCGTCCGGGTTCTTCACCTGGATCTCGAACGACGCGGGCAGCGGGTTGAGCGGCAGGCTTCGGGTGATGGTCTCGCCGAACTTCTCCTCGAACCGCTGCAGGGCCTCGTCCTTGGAGACGTACTTGACGGTCTCCTGCCTGACCTCCGGCATGGCCCGGATCTTGGCCTCGAGCTGCTTCACCTTGGCGTTGTCGCTGTTGACCTCGTCCTTGATGAAGACCTCGATGAGGACGCGGTTCTTGAGGCTCGTGGCGCCCTGGTCAAGGTTGTAGCGCGTGGCGAGCACGGCACCGAGGATGGCCATCGAGATGAACACTGTGATGACGGCCGCCATGGCCATGACCCAGTTACGGCGCATGCTGCCCAGGGCTTCCCCGAGGAAGAAGCTAAACCGCATCGGTCACTCCGATCTCCTCGGCGACCGTCTGGTCGTAGCTCCCGCGATGCTCGTCGCGGACGAGCCGCCCGGTCTCGAGCTGCAGGACACGGCGGCGCATGCGGTTGACCATCTCGCGGTCGTGGGTGGCGACGAGGACGGTGGTGCCGGTGCGGTTGATGCGCACGAGCAGCTGCATGATGCCCACGGCCGTCTCGGGGTCGATGTTGCCCGTGGGCTCGTCGGCCAGCAGCAGCGGCGGGTGATTGACGAAGGCGCGCGCCACCGACACGCGCTGCTGCTCGCCGCCCGAGATCTCGTGCGGCAGGTTGTTCGTCTTGTCGCCGAGACCCACGAGGCTGAGGATCTCCGGCACCTTGCGGCGGATGGAGCGCCGCGGCTCGCCCACGACCTCGAGGGCGTAGGCGACGTTGTCGTAGATGGTCTTGTTGGGCAGTAGCTTGAAGTCCTGGAAGACGCAACCGATGTTGCGCCGCAACAGGGGCACCTTGCTGTGTCGCAAGGTGCCGAGGTTGCGGCCGGCCACGAGGAGGCGCCCCTGGTCCGGCTCGAGCTCCTTGAGCACCAGCTTGATGAGGGTCGACTTGCCGGACCCCGACGGTCCTACCAGGAACACGAACTCGCCCTTGCCGATGTGGCAGGTGAAGTCCTGGAGACCGACGACGTCCTGGTCGTACAGTTTCGTGACGTCTTCGAAGACGATCATGGGACAGGCTCTCCCTTGTCAGCCGGAAACGGCCAAGCCCTCGGGCGCGGCCAAGCCCTGACTATGCCGGGGCCGAAAAGGCGCGTCAACCCGCGCCCTCTTCGTCATCCAGGACGGTAATGGCCCCCTCCGGGCAGTCTTCGGCCGCCTCGCGTACGCAGGACCAGCAGGCGCTGGAGGGGTCCGTGACGACCTCCGCGACCCCGGCGTCGCCCAGACGAAAGACGGACGAGCAGAGGTCCCAGCAGGCGCCACAGGCGACACAAAGGTCCTCGTCGATGGTCACGCGCACGATCGACCTCCCGGATAAGGGCGCGGGCCGGCGCCAAAGCTGCCCGCGCCCGTCAAAAGAGGGTTGCCGCTGTCGAGAAGGACCAGTCGAGCGAGCCGAAGGAACACTGGTTGGCGGGCAACCCTCAGGGTGCGTTTCGCCGCCGCTCCGGCGGTTCCTTCAACGAGGTGAGAGGGCCGGCCGAAAGGGTGAGCGCGGCGAGGCGGCTCACGAAGGGTGGCCGGCCCTCTCGCCATCATGCTACCGGGTTCGTAGAGACGCGGACAGGGACATCCATCTAGGGAGAAGCGTCGGGACGGGACCGCCGGTCGCGTCGCCGGCCGGGCGCTCAGGACGCAGTGATGGCCGGCGCCAGCCCGCTGAGCACGGCCGTGGCCGCCAGGATGCAGGCCGCCAGGATGAGCTCACCCCGCGACGTGAGCCGGAACGGGGCGAAGGTCGCGGCGTCGCGGGACAACGCCGGCACCACGCGATAGTGGTTCACGGCGCCCAGCGCGACGAGCGCCAGAACGAGCGCCACCTTGACGAGCAGCGTGGCGCCGTAGGCCGTGGTCACGAGCTGCGACGGCGATCCGACCTCCGCCATGCCTCGCAGCAGGCCGGTGAGCAGCACCGGCACGAGCGCGACGGTGGCGATGGCCGAGAAGCGCCGGACGGAGTCGGCCCGCTGGAGCTGATCCTCGTCTCGCAGGCCGAGGACCAGCCAGGCCAGCCCGCCGACCCAGATGCCCACGCCGACCATGTGCACCCACTGGTCGGCGACGGCGAGCAGACGATACGACGAGGCGGCGTCGGCGTGCCCGGCGAGCACGTGCGTGAGCATGGCGACCGCCCCGAGGACGCTCACGATGGCCAGACTGATGCGGTGCGGCCAGAGGAACACCACGAGCACGGCGGCGGCGCACGCGACGATGGCCTTACCCTCGTTGGCCAGCGCCGCCCCCTCCGGTGTGAGGAACAGCGGCAGCAGGGACGGCACCTTGGTGATGGCGCGCTCCGCGAGCATCGAGGTGAGGATCCCGGCCGCGGCCAGCAGCCAGGCGCCGCGCAGCAGCCACTGGCCGGGCTCGGTGACCCGGCCGCCCAGGGCGATCCAGCCCGTGAGGGCGGCGCCGACGAGCAGGACGAGACCCACGTAGAGGAGCCAGCGGCCGGCGACGGACGCCACGGCCTGACCCGTGGTCGTGCCCGTCAGGCTGCGCGCCTGGGAGGAGGCCGGCGTCTGACGCACGCCGAAGGAGTAGATGCCGGCTGACGCATGACCGTCCACGAGATGACCCGCCACTCCACGGTGTACAAGCCGCCGGGCAGGACCGACGTGAGCCAGCGCATGCAGGATCAGGGCCTGCCGGCGCGGCCGCCGGCTTGCCGAGGTCGCGCACCCGCCGTCCCTTGTTGTCATAGAGCTGGATGGAGGATGGCGAGACGTCCACGCCCTCGGTGAACGTGAGGAGGATCTCTCGGGGAGACTTGGCCAGCGACGCGCCGGCAGCGGGCGACGCCTTGTCCAGCTCGGCGTGGGCCAGGGCCGGCGGCGCCGTGATCAGCGCCGGCCCCACCACGGCGATGACCACCACGGCGAGTGCCAGCCAGGACCAGCGGAGCGCCGGCGGCCACATCGTCATGTCCCCTCCCCCAGTGTCGTCATCGTCGTCACGCCCTCGCGCGGAGGCTACCACGCACGGGCCGCGACGGCACGGGCTTCGTCACGGCGGCGACGTGGACCACGGCGGGAGGCACAGCGAGACCAAGACGGGCAGCATCGAGTTCGCCGCCGTCCAAGAAGGGCGGGCGCCGCCGAGGCGGCGCCCGCCCTCTTCGCGTTACGTCAGGACCTTCGAGAGGAACAGCTTGGTGCGCTCCTCCTGCGGATTGACGAGCACGTCGTTCGGCGGCCCCTGCTCGACGATGACGCCGCCGTCCATCAGGGCCACGCCGTCGGCGACCTCCTTGGCGAAGCCCATCTCGTGCGTGACCACGACCATCGTCATGCCGTCGATGGCGAGCTGCTTCATCACGTCGAGCACCTCGCCGACCAGCTCCGGGTCGAGCGCCGAGGTCGGCTCGTCGAAGAGCATCAGCTTCGGCTTCATGGCCAGGGCACGCGCCATGGCGACGCGCTGCTGCTGGCCGCCGGAGAGCTGCGCCGGGTACGTGTCCAGCTTCTCTCCCAGGCCGACGCGGTTGAGCAGCGTGATCGCCTCCTCCTCGGCCTGCTTTCGCGGCACGTGCTGGACCTTGACCGGCGCCTCCATCACGTTCTCGATGGCGGTCTTGTGCGGGAAGAGGTTGAAGCGCTGGAAGACCATGCCGATGGAGGCTCGCTGCCTCGCGACGTTCTTCGCGCTCATCTCGTGCAGGGCGTTGCCGCGGTCCACGTAGCCCATGAGCTCGCCGGCGACATACAGCCGGCCGGCGTCGATCTTCTCGAGGTGGTTGATGCAGCGGAGGAGCGTCGACTTGCCGCCGCCCGACGGGCCGAGCAGCACGAAGGTCTGCTGCGGCATGGACGATGAAGTCGACGCCCTTGAGCACGTCCAGCTTGCCGAACGACTTCCACACCTGCTCGGCCTTGACCATCGGCTGGCCGTGCGCGGCGGCGGCGACCGCCGCCGCGTCGACTGACGATATGTCGCTCCTGTCGTCAGGCATGCGATGTCCTCGCCGCCCTCGCTCGCGGCCCGTTTCTCCGCCGCCTCGGTCTCCTTCTCGCCGAAGCCCTTGCCGTAGTAGGCCTCGAGGTAGCCCTGGCCGATCGTCAGGATGGAGGTGAGGAAGAGATACCAGGCGCAGGCCACGATGAGCAGCGGGATGATCTGGAACGTCTGCGCGTAGATCTGCTGCAGGCGGCCGAACATCTCGAGCCCGCCGATGGCGGCGATCAGCGACGTGGTCTTGAGCATGCTGATCGTCTCGTTGCCGAAGGTCGGGACGATGACGCGCATCGCCTGCGGCAGCACGATCCGGCGCATGTTCAGTGTCGGCGACATGCCGAGCGACAGGGCCGCCTCGCTCTGGCCCGCCTCGACGGAGATGATGCCGGCGCGCACCAGCTCGGCGGCGTAGGCCGCTTCGTTGAGGCCGAGCGCGAGGATCGCCGGCACGATGATCTGGGCCACCAGCGGGCCGCTGTCCATCGAGCCGAAGACCACGTTCGCGAACGGGATGCCGGCGTAGAGCCGCGGATAGAACACCCCGAGGTTGGCCCACAGGATGATCTGCACGTAGACCGGGGTGCCGCGGAAGAACCAGATGTAGACCCAGGCGATGCCCGACAACACGTAGTTGTCGGAGAGACGCATGACGGCCAGCAGGACCCCGCCGGCCGCGCCGATCGACCATCGAGATGAAGGTCAGCTCGATGGTGAGCAGGAGGCCGTGCAGGGTGTCGGCGCGAACATGTAGTCCCAGACCGTCGGCCAATCCACGTTGGTGTTCTTGACGAACGAGTAGACCAGGGCGACCACCAGGTAGATGACGATGGCCGCGCTGATCCAGCGGCCCCAGTGGCGGATCGGGATCGCCTTGATCGCCTCGGGGCGGCCGGCGGCCGGGGCGGGCACGCCCGCCCCGGCCGCTGCGGCGCCAGACTCGTTCCGATCGGAAGGTCCCACGACCGTCACGACCCTACTGCACCTTGGTCACGTGACTCGCGGCGTAGGCCGGACCCGCGTTGACCGTGGCCGACTCGACGCCGACGAAGTCCCACGCGGCGAGGATCTTCGCGTAGGTGCCGTCGTCGATCAGGGCCTGCAGCGCCTTCTGGACGGTGTCGATGAGCTGCGTGTTCTTGGTCAGGATGGCGATGCCGTCCATCTGCGGGTCGTAGGGGGCCGCCGGGTCCTTGACGACCTCGAAGGTGTTGCCGTCGTTCGTGGTCTGGCGATGTTCACGGCCGTCGAGTAGTCGGTCAGGTCGGCGACGGCACGGCCGCTCTTGACGGCGAGGAGCGCCTCGGGCTGGCCCGGAAGCGACAGGATCTGCATCTTCGCCTTGCCGGCGGCTCGCCAACTCCTTGTTGAGTTTCGTCAGGAACGCCTGCTGGGTCGTGCCGTTCTCACAGGCGACCGTCTGGCCGACCAGGCTGTCGAGGTTCGTGATCCCTTTCGGGTTGCCCTTCACGACGATCATGCCGGTGCCGTCGAAGGAGTAGTCGACGAAGCTGAAGCCGGCCGCCTGCCGCTCTGCGTTGTCGTACATCGCCGACATGGACATGTCGCCGTTGCCGCCCTTGATCTGCAGCAGGATCGAA
Source organism: uncultured Thermoleophilia bacterium (assembly GCA_963707335.1). GTDB lineage: Bacteria > Actinomycetota > Thermoleophilia > UBA2241 > UBA2241 > CAIXSE01. The sequence goes on from CAVPQD010000015.1 coordinate 44,347, forward strand.
TCGAACGGCTTGTCGATGAAGTCGACCGTGACGCCGATCTTCTTGCCCAGCGCCTGGGACACATCGAAGTCGAACCCGGCCGGGTTCGTGCTGTCCGCCGGGTCGAAGTACTCCCAGGGCGGGTACGGGATATCGCTCAGGCACTTGATGACGCCGGAGCTCTGGATGCTGCTCGGCAGCATCGCCTTGAGCGCCGGGTCAGCCTGGATGGCCGCCAGGTCGGCTTCCGTCCACGTGGCGGCGGCTGCGGAACCGGACGCGCTGGGGGTGGGACTGGCGCTCGACGTGGTCGTCGTCGCCGCCGCATGCGGCGAGCAGCAGGGCGAGCACAAGGACAAGAGCGACGACCACCACCCCGAGCGTGCCGACCCGCTGTGCGTGTCCATGGCCGAGTCTGCGTGTCATCACTCGCACCTCCCCCTGGCGGCATCCCCTCTCGCCGCCGTTCGTCGGACTGTCGTCAGGTACCCGACTTACTTCTCAGTAGACACGCTAACCATGAGCGCAGGCCGATGCAAGGTTGATGGCGCGCATTCGTGCCTGAGCGCGACGGCCGGCGCCTCCCAGGACCGCACGAACAGCCGTTCGTATCCGACCGGCCCCCGTGGTACTGTGCCGGGGAAGCGGCGAAGGGAACGTGGCATGGGCGACAGCGCGCAGGTCGGCGAGCCGGCGGGCGTAGCCGAGCCGGCGGACGTGGCCGGTCCGGCTCGGCGCGACCAGCTGGCCGGCCTCAACGATGAGCAGCGCGCCGCCGTCTCCTACGAGGGCGGCGCGCTGCTCATCGTCGCCGGGGCCGGCACCGGCAAGACGGCGACGCTCGTGCACCGCGTCGCCTGGCTCATCAGCCAGGGCGCCGATCCGCGGCGCATCCTGCTGCTCACGTTCACGCGCCGCGCCGCCGCCGAGATGCTGCGGCGCGTGCAGGCCCTGCTGCACGACGGCGGCGGCCTCGCCGGCGCCGCGGCGACGAGGTCGGCCGCCCTCCGGCGCTCGCTCGCGAGCGCGTCTGGGGCGGCACCTTCCACGCCACCGCGGCGCGCCTGCTGCGCATCCACGCCCGCGACCTCGGCATGGAGCCGGAGTTCACGATCCTCGACCGGGGCGACGCCGAAGACCTGCTGCACGTCGCCCGCGCGCAGCTCGGCCTGGGCCGCGGCGGCTCGCGCTTCCCGCAGAAGTCCACCTGCCTGGACATCTACTCGCGCTGCGTCAACACGCAGCTGCGCCTCGCCGAGGTCCTCACAGGCGCCTTCCCCTGGTGCGAGCCGGCGGAGGACGAGCTCAAGGCGCTCTTCGCCCGCTACACGGACCTCAAGGAGCAGCAGCAGGTGCTGGACTACGACGACCTGCTGCTCTTCTGGCACGGCCTGCTCGCCGATCCGGTGGCCGGCGCCCTGGTGCGCGAGCGCTTCGACCACGTGCTGGTCGACGAGTACCAGGACACCAACACCCTGCAGGCCGACATCGTGTCGCTGCTGCGTCCCGACGGCTCGGGCGTCACCTGCGTCGGCGACGACGCCCAGGCCATCTACGCCTTCCGCGCCGCGACGGTGCGCAACATCCTGGATTTCGAGCTGCGCTTCCCCGGCGCGGCCGTGCTCACGCTCACGCAGAACTACCGCTCCACGGGGCCCATCCTCGCCGCCACCAACGCCGTCATGGACGAGGCCGCCGAGCGCCGCGACAAGCAGCTGTGGACGGCGCGCTCGGACGGCGGGCGCCCCGCGTTCGTCACCTGCCGCGACGAGGACGAGCAGACGCGCTGGCTCTGCGAACGCCTCCTGGACCACCGCGAGCAGGGCACGCCGCTCACGCACCAGGCCGTGCTGTTCCGCGCCCAGCACCACTCCATGGCGCTGGAGCTGGAGCTGTCGCGCCGCAACATCCCCTACGTGAAGTACGGCGGGCTGCGCTTCGTCGAGATGGCGCACGTCAAGGACCTCGTCGCCTTCCTGCGGCTGGCCGAGAACCCGCGCGACGCCATGGCCTGCCTGCGCGTGCTGGGCCTCGTGCCGGGCGTCGGACCCAAGACCTCGGCCCGCCTGGCCGACGCCCTCGGCGACGGCGGCGGCGACTTCGCGGCGTGGGCCGCGGCCACGGTGCCGGAGCCGGCCCGGGCCGTGTGGCCCGGGCTCGTCGCGCTGCTGCGCGACCTGTCCCGGGCCGAGCCCGGCGACGTGCCGGCGCAGGTGCAGGCGGTGCGCGCCGTCTACGGGCCGCTCCTGGAGCAGCGCTACGACAACGCGCAGGCGCGCCTGCGCGACCTGGAGCAGATCGAGGCCCTCGCCTCGCGCGCCGCGGACCGCACGCAGTTCCTCGCCGACCTGGCCCTCGACCCGCCGGCCTACACGCAGGACTGGGCCGGCCCGCCCCTGCTGGACGAGGACTACCTCATCCTCAGCACCATGCACTCGGCCAAGGGGCTGGAGTTCGACGTCGTCTACGTCATCCACGCCGCGGACGGCAACATCCCCTCGGACATGGCCACGGGCCGGCCGGAGGAGATCGAGGAGGAGCGCAGGCTCTTCTACGTCGCCTGCACGCGGGCCCGCACGCACCTCTACGTCACGCACCCGCTGCGCTACTACACGCAGCCGTGGAACAAGGCGGACACGCACGGGTACGCGCAGCGCACGCGTTTCGTGAGCCCGGCGGTGCTGCACCACTTCGCGCAGGTCCAGGCGGGGCCGGACGCGCCGCCAGACGAGGCGCCGCGGGCGCGCACCACGTCGGCGTCCATCCGCGACGGCGTGCGCGCGCTCTGGGATTGACGCCGCAGGGGCCCGGCGAACGGCGCTTGCGGACTATCCCGCCTGCAGCAGCTTCTCCGCCTCGAGCGCGCCGGCCGGGTCCTCCTCGTGCTTGAAGAACACGAACTGGTCGCGGCCCGTGTGCAGCAGCTCCTGCGTGCGGGCCGCGATGCGCGCCACGTCGTCGGCGGTGTACGCCGGCTTGCGCTTGCGGAAGTAGCAGAAGTCCGCCGTGAGCACCTCCGGGACCTCGAGCTTCTCGGACTCGGCCACGCAGAGCGCGACGTTGTGCTCGCGCAGCAAGGCGTACACGTCGTCCGTGAGCCACGAGGTGTGACGGAACTCCACGGTGAAGCGCAGGTCCGGCGGCAGGAGCGCGAGGTAGGCGGCCAGCCGCTCGTCGTCGCGCTTCAGGTCCGGCGGCAGCTGCAGGAGCACTGGCCCCAGGCGCCCGGCGGCGCGCAGCGGTTCGAGCGCCTTCAGGAAGAAGTCCGTCGGCTCCTCGGCGTCCTTGAGCCGCAGCCAGTGCGTGATGCGCTGGTGCGCCTTCATGGCGAACAGGAAGCCCGGAGGAGTGCGCGCCGCCCACGACTCCAGGGTCGACGCGGCCGGAGCGCGCCTGAACGTGTAGTTGACCTCGACCCCGTTCAGGCGCCCGGCGTAGTACTCCAGGAAGCGCGCGGCCGGCACGTCGGGCGGGTAGAAGCCCGGCTTCCAGGACGGATAGGCGAACCCCGAGGTGCCGGCGGTCAGTCTGGCCATGCCCGCATGGTGCCCGAAGTCGTCGCCGTCTGAACGGCGCGGCGCGTCCGTCAGGCGGCGCGCCCGGTCCGGCGGCGGCAAGCTCCGGCGCCGCCGCCTCGTACTGGCGGAAGTTCTCGGCGAACATGCGCGCCAGCCGCCGCGCCTGCCCGTCGTAGGCGTCCGCGTCCGACCACGCGTCGCGGGGACGCAGCACCTCGGCGGCCACGCCGGGCACGGCGTCGGGCACCAGCACCTTGAACACCGGGTCCGGCGCGAAGGCGGCATCGTCGAGCGCCCCCGACAGCACGGCCGTCAGCAGGGCGCGGGTGACGCCGATGTCGATGCGGCGGCCGGTGCCGTACGGGCCGCCCGTCCAGCCGGTGTTGACGAGCCAGCAGGCCACGGTGCCGTGCCGGTCGATGCGCTCCGCGAGCATCTGCTCGTAGACGATCGGGTCCCGCGGCATGAAGGGCGCGCCGAAGCACGTCGAGAACGTCGGCACGGGCTCTACGACGCCGGCCTCCGTGCCGGCCACGCGCGACGTGAACCCCGACAGGAAGTGGTAGCCGGCCATCTCCGGCGTGAGGCGCGCGATGGGCGGCAGCACGCCGAACGCGTCGCAGGTGAGGAAGAACGACGATTGCGCGGATGCCCGCCGGTGCCGGACGGCGACGTGGCCACGGATGTGCTCGACCGGATAGGTGGCGCGCGTGTTCTCCGTGACGGCGCCGTCGTGGTAGTCGATGGCCCGGGTCAGGGGGTCGATGCTGACGTTCTCGAGGATCGACCCGAAGCGGATGGCCTTGAAGATCTGGGGCTCCGCCCGCGGGGAGAGGCGGATGACCTTGGCGTAGCAGCCGCCCTCCACGTTGAAGACGCCGTGGTCGCTCCAGCCGTGCTCGTCGTCGCCGATGAGCCGGCGGCGCTGGTCGGCGGAGAGCGTGGTCTTGCCCGTGCCGGACAGGCCGAAGAACAGGGCCACGTCCCCCTGCGCGACCCATGTTGGCGGCGCAGTGCATGGGCAGCACGCCCTGCTCGGGCAGCAGGTAGTTCAGCACGGAGAAGACGGACTTCTTGATCTCGCCGGCGTACATGGTGCCGACGATGAGCACCAGGCGGCGCTTCAGGTCGATGCCGATGAACGCCTCCGACCTCGGCTCCGTCCATCTCGGCGACACCGTGAGCGCGCCGCAGTCGACGACCGTCAGCTGCGGGCACGAAGGGCTCGTGCGGCTCGCCGGGGTCGGCCGCAGGAACAGCGTGTGCGCGAACAGCGCGTGCCACGTCGCGCCGTGACGACGCGGATGGGCATGCGGTAGGCCGGGTCGGCGCCGGCGTAGCCGTCGAAGACGAAGGCGTCGCGGAGCCTGCAGAAAGCCGCTCGCCTTGTCCAGCAGCCGGTCGAACGTCTCCGGCCGGCAGGGCACGTTCACGTCGCCCCAGGCAGACATCGTCGTGCACGCGCCGGCTCGTCGACGATGAACCGATCCGCCGGCGAGCGCCCGGTGCGCGATCCCGTGCGGACGACGATGGCGCCGTTGGCCGCGAGGATGCCCTCGTTGCGCGCCAGCGAGCGCGCGATGAGCTCCGGGTACGGCAGGTTGCGGTGCACGGAGGCCGGCCGGATGCCGATGTCCTCGAGCTGGTCGAGCGCCAGTGCTCCTCGACAGACGGCGCCGCCGGCCGTCTCACGCCGGCGCCCTCACGGCCGGATCCAGCAGGCGGCGCAGCGCGGCCTTCGGATCGTCCGTGATCGGGGCGCCGTGGTCGAGGCACAGCACCGTGAACGGCAGGTCCAGGAGCTTCTGGGCGCTGCGTCGCGTCTCCGCCGGGTCCTCGTGGAACCGCGGCGAGATGAAGCGCAGCTTCTGGCCGTCGCCGCCGATCAGGTCCGAGCAGAACAGCACCCCGGACCCGCGGTCGAGCAGGAACGAGTAGTGCGGCCACTCCGGACCCGGCGTGCGAACGGCCATGAGGCCGCCGGGGAGCACGTCGCCCTCCGCGTAGCGGCTGATCGGGCTCCTGCTCGGCGGCCGCCGCGTCCTCGGGCAGCCAGACCTCCGCGCCGTACTCGGCGCGGTAGCGCCAGCTGGCGCGCTGATGGCACTTCGCCGTCAGCGCGATGGCCACGGGCCGGGGCAGCTGCTCCAGCTCCTCCTTCGCGAGCCGGACCGGGTCGATGAGGACCAGGCCCTCGCCGCTCACGACCGCGTGCGAGCTCGAGACGCTGCCGCCGATGTTGCTGTTGCTGATGCGCCAGTGGTAGACGCCGTCCACCACCTCTTCCAGGCGGTCGGCGACCTCTCTCGGCTCGGTCATGACTCCTCCTTCACCAGCGCTCGTACTTGACGAGCTCCTCGAGCGGGCGGCGAGCGGTCTGGGACCGGGCCTTGTCGGGGTAGCCGAGCGGCGTGAAGGCAAGGGGCTCGACGTCGTCGGGCAGGCCCAGCACCTCGCGCGCCGCCTCGGGGTCGAAGGCGGCGACCCAACACGTGCCGAGGCCCAGGCTCGCCGCCGCCAGGACGAGGTGGTCCATGGCGATGGTCGCGTCCACCTCGTCGTAGGGCTTGTCGTCCATGCGCCGCCACGCCTCGCCGGGCACCGCGACCACGGCGAGGATCAGCGGCGCCTGGAGGAACCACGCGCGGCCGTAGATGCGCGCCAGCTCCTCCTGACGGCTTTCGGTGTGGATCACGATCAGGCGAAAGGCCTGCCGATTGGCGGCGGTCGGCGCCCACCGCGCCGCCTCCAGCACCTTGCCCAGGGTCTCGTCGTCGATCGGGTCCGGCTTGTAACCGCGCACGCTGTAGCGGGCCGCGATGGTCTCAAGGACGTCCACGTCGCCTCCTCGTCCGGCGCCGGCGCCGTTGCGCGGCGCCGCCGCCCATCCGCTGCCTGTCCGCCGTCATGCTAGCACCGCGCACGGCCGACACTCCCGTCTTCGTACTGCCGCGGCCGCGACATGGCCGCGCATCTTCGGCGTATCCATCTTTGCACGGGGCGCTCACAGCACTAGGGTTGGCCATGAAGGGACGAGCCCGCGCGAAGGGAGAGGGATCATGGGCGGTGTGCTGGTCGCGTACGCGACGCGTCACGGTTCCACCAAGGAGGTCGCCGAGGCCGTGGCGACGGCGCTGGCGGAGGGCGGCACGGCCGCCGAGGCGAAGCCCATCAGCGACGGCCTCGATCTCGCCGGCTACGACGCCGTCGTCGTCGGCGGGCCGATGATCATGGGCTGGCACAAGGAGGCGCTGCGGTTCCTGCGCCGCAACCGGCCCCAGCTGAGCTCCTTGCCGACCGCGTACTTCGTCACGGCCGCGTCGCTCACGAAGACCGGCGAGGACATCGTCCGCGACGTGCCGGTCGACGTCGACCCCTGGCTGGCGAAGGCGCCCAAGCGGGCGGACAAGCTGAGCCGCAAGGAGCGCTACGCGCTGCCGGCGCACTACCTGGACAAGCCGCTGGACGTGGCGCCCGATGTGCATCCGCGGCGGGTCGGCTTCTTCGCCGGCTCGCTGGACCTCACCACGATGAACCTGTTCGAGAAGCTCTTCGTGCTGCTCGTCGTCGGCGCCACCCCCGGCGACGGGCGGCACTGGGACTTCATCAAGGAATGGGGCGGCAGCCTGGCCGGCAGAGCTCCGCTCAGCGTAGGTCCGGCGGGGCACGCCAGAAGCTCGTCGAAGCTCGTCCTGAGCAGCGACTCCAGCTGCTCGGCGGGCGCAGGCGGCGAGAACAGGAAGCCTTGGATCTCGTCCGCGCCGAGCTCCCGCATGCAGTCCAGCTGCTCCGCGGTCTCAACGCCCTCAGCCACCACCGACAGGCCGATGTCGTGCGCCAGCCGGATGATCGACGCCGTGACCGCGCGCTCCTTGTCGCCCTGCAGGATGCGGGCCACGAAGCTGCGGTCGACCTTGAGCGTGTCGAAGGGGAACTTGGCCAGCACCAGCGCCGACGAGTAGCCGGTGCCGAAGTCGTCCAGCGTGATGCGCGCGCCGGCCTCCTTGAGGCCGGCGAGCGCGCGCGCCGTGAGCTTCTCGTCCTCCAGAGCGGCGCGCTCCGTGATCTCCAGCTCGAGATCGCCCGGGTGCAGGTGGTGCGCAGCCACGCAGCTCCGCACAAGCTCGAGCAGCTCCTCATCCCCCAGCTGGGCGCCGGCCAGGTTCACCGACATGCGCACGGAAGGCAGGCCGGCGCGACGCCATGCGGCCAACTGGCGGCACGCATCGTCCAGCACCCAGGCGCCGATCGGCACGATGAGGCGGGTCTCCTCGGCGAGCGGTATGAACTCCAGCGGCGACAGGGGGCCGCGCGTCGGATGAGTCCAGCGCAGCAGGGCCTCGACAGCCGTGACGCGGCCGCTGGCCACGCTGATCTGCGGCTGGAAGTGGACATCGAACTGGCGGCATTCGAGCGCGCGTCGCACGTCCACCTCGAGCTCCAGGCGCGACAGCGCGTGCTCGCGCCGCTTGGCGTCCACGAAGTGAGGCGTGAGCGGGTCCTCGCGGGCGGCGCGCGTCGCGACGCCGACGGCATGCGCCACGAGGGAGTCGGCGTCGGCGGCGTCGCGCGGGTAGAGCGCGATGCCCGACGCCCGGGGTGACGTGCACGGCGTGGCCGCCGACGTCCCAGAAGGCGTCGAACAGCCGCAGCATGCGATTGGCCACCGCGGTCATCTCCGGCGCCGTTCGCGCCCAGGGGATGACGACCGCGAACAGGTCGCCGCCCAGGGTGGCCACCGTCCCGTCGCCGCCGAGGAAGTGCTGGACGTGCTGGCCGACCAGGGATCGGAGCTCGTCGGCGGCGTCCAGACCGAGGGCCGCGGCGACCTGCTTGGTGCGGTCCAGATCGAGCACGACGACGCCGAGGCTGCGATGACCCCGGGCGGCCTGCGCCATACTCTCGTCGAGCAGGGCACGCAGCCGCCAGCGATCGGGAAGCCCCGTGATCGGGTCGACGCCTGCGACCGGCGTCTCGTGCCGTCGTGAGACGCGCAGCGCGACGCGGCTTCCTGCCATCCTTGTTTCCTGCTCTCTCTCGCCCGCAGTGCTCCTCCTAATGTCGGAGGCGGCCAGGTCAGACTGAAATTCGCGAGCCGAGGTCGCCTAGCCGCGCGACGCTGTTTGCCGCCGCGTCAAAGTGGAATGCTGGGGGCATGGCAGACAGCGCTTCCATGTCGCCGGCCCAGGCGCCGCGCGGCGACATGCGACGGGAAGCGCGGCGCATCGTCGACACGGCCCGCGACCGCGGGGTCGTCCTCAGGCTCTTCGGCGGCTTGGCCGTACGCGAGCACTGCAGGGCGGCCGACTTCTGCGAACGTGACTACGCGGACCTGGACATGGTCGGCTTCTCCCGGCAGGCCAAACAGATCACCGCGCTCATGAAGGAGATGGGCTACCGCGAGGACGAGCACGTGCGCATGGTCACCCTCTCTCAGCTGCAGTTCTACCGGGTGTGCGCGCACCGTCGCGACGGGCGGACTGTGCACGACCTCGACCGCGTCGACGTGTTCCTCGACACCTTCCACATGGACCACGAGATCCCGCTCAAGGAGCGGCTGACGCTCGCCGAGTACACCATCCCGGTCACCGACGTGCTGCTCACGAAGCTGCAGGTGGTGCGCCTGACCGACAAGGATGTGCGCGACATCATCACCCTGCTCAAGGACGTCGAGATGGCGGACGAGGACACGCCCGGCGCCGTGAGCCCCCGGTCGATCGCCGCGCGGTGCGCGCGGCACTGGGGGCTGTATCACGACGTCATGAACAGCCTGGAGCTGTGCCGGCGCCTGGCCGACGGCTACGGCCTGAGCGGCGACGAGCGTGACGCGCGTCCACGAGCACGTGGGCCGCCTGAAGGCTGCGCTGCAGGCGGCCCCCAAGCCCATCACCTGGCGCCTCCGCGCCAGGATCGGCACGCGCGTGCGCTGGTACGACGAGGTGGACGAGCAGGACGCCTAGGCGGCGCTGCGGCAGCGCTCGCTCTCGCAACGGCGCAGCACGAACGAGCGGTACTTCTCCAGACCGCGCTGCAGGCGCTCCTGCGCGCCGCTCACGTCCGCCTCCGGGTGCGCCGTGTCGTGCGGCGTGTAGGCGAGCTCGACTGAGATCCTCGTGCTGCCGCTCGGCTCGCGCAGGAACGTGACGGTGCCGCCGTCCGCGTCGATCTCCGCGATGGACGAGGCCACGTCGTAGTAGCCCTGCGGGTAGCGGCGGTAGACGGAACGTCCGATGAACTCCCGCCATTGACGATCGGCGAAGTCGGCGGGGACGTCGGCCTCGATGGAACCATGAAGGGTGGCCATGTACGGACTCCCTTGTGCGTTGCTGTTGGCCCGCCTCGGCGGCGGGATCAGACACTGTGTTCCCGGTTCAGAGGCCGAGCAGGCCCGGCACCTCGACGATGGAGTCGACGATGTGGTCCGGCCGGCGCGAGGCCCGGTCGACGAGCTCCTGGCGGAACTTGCCGGTGCGCACGAGCACCCCGGTGACGCCCGCGCCCTGAGCGGCCAGGACGTCGTTCTCGATGTCGTCGCCGACCATCGCGACGGCATCGGCGGGCAGACCGAGCGACTCCAGGCCGGCGCGGAAGAACTCCGGCGCCGGCTTGCCGGTGATCACCGCCTCCCGGTGCGCCGCGCGCTCCAGCCCGATCAGGTAGGCGCCGGCGTCGAGGCACTCGCCCTCGAACGTCATCCAGGTCAGGTTGCGGTGCATCGAGACGAGGATGGCACCGTCGAGCAGCGCGCGGTACACGCGGTTCAGGTTGTCGAAGGCGAACGACTCGTCGGCGCCGCTCACGAGCACGACGTCGGGATGCTCGTCCACGCCGACGCGGTCGAGGGCGTGCATGTCGTCGTGCCGGGCGTCGCCCAGCACGTACACCCGCGCCCCCGGATGCGCCGTCTGCAGGTAGGCGACCGCCGCGACCGGCGCGGTGAGCACCTCGTCGTCGCTGATCCTGAAGCCGCGCCGGCGCAGCCCCGCGCCGATGGCGGCCCGTGTGTAGGCGGTCGTGTTGGTCAGGATGCGGACGGGGAGACCGGCGAGCTGCAGGCGCTCGACGGCGTCCGCCGCGCCGGGCAGCGGCTCGGTCGAGACCGTGAGCACGCCGTCCATGTCCAGCAGCAGACCGTCGACGCGCGGGTGGCCGCCCGTCATCCGGCCACTCCCGGCCTCCTGCGCGCCAGCGGCACGAAACGCACGGCCAGGCCGATGGCGGTCGCCTCGACGACGGCGACCGTGGGATCGTCGTCTTCGTCGTCGGGAGAGCTCGCGGTGCCGGGATTGAGGAACAGCGAGCCGTCGACCCAGGCGGCGGACGGGATGTGCTCGTGGCCGAAGACGACGAGGTCGGGCAGCAGGCCGGGGCCGGCGGTGAGGCGGCCCGCGCCGAGACGCTTCATGAGTCGCTTGCGCTTGTGCCCCACGACGAAGGTGACGCCGCCCACCTCGCCGCGCGCCTCCCGCGGCAGGGCCGCCTCAGCTCGCCGTCGTCCAGGTTGCCGTGCACCGCCGTGAGCGGCGCGACCGCGCGCAACGCTTCGAGGATGCCGGCGTCCATGACGTCGCCGGCGTGGATGATGTGGTCGACGCCGGCGAACACCTCGAGCACGGCCGGGTCGAGATAGCCGTGCGTGTCGCTGACGACGCCGATGCGCGTGACGTGCCGAGGCATGGCCCTCCCGCCGCCGCTGCCTCAGCACCCTACCGCATGAGGGCGTCCGTTGTCCCGGGCGCGCGACGCGGCCGTCACGCGGCTTCGCGTCTCACGGCCTCGCGCTGCCTGACGGGCGACGAGGGGTCCGGCGAGCGGAATCCCGCAGTCGCCAGGTCGATGGCGCACATCGGGCAGACGAGCTCGACGTCGTCGCCCACCTGGAAGAGCGACGGCAGCTCGCCGGTGAGGAGTCGCCGGCCGCAGCGCTCGCACGTCTCGGGCTCCTCCGTCCACAGTGCCGCGCGGTCTCCCGCGGCGCGCGCCCGCCGCCGGCTTTGCGGCACGGTCGCCGGACCGGACACGCGGTCACGGGCCGCGCCGCTAGGCGGGCCGTCCCGTCCTGATCCGAACCACCGCCTGACCAGCTCTCTCGCCCTCACCGCTCGCTCCTCGTGGCCCGCCTGTGACACCCCAGTGCCCGCCCCGGCCCGGGAGTAGTCGCGTTGACGCGGGTCGCCGGCGTTACTCGGGCATGTCCGGCACGGGCGGCTCCAGATCGGGCAGCGACCAGAACCCGTGCAGCTCGCCGCCGTCCACGCGGATCGTCTCGCCGTTGATGTACGAAGCCTCGTCCGAGGCCAGGAAGAGCACGACGCTCGCCTGCTCGGCCGGCGTGGCGAAGCGCCGCATGGGGATCACGCGCATGTACTGACGCCACACGTCCTCGTGCTGCGAGTAGTCCATCATCGGCGTCATGGTGAAGCCGGGCGCCACCGCGTTGCAGCGCAGGCCCAGGTGGCCCAGCTCGAACGCCATGCTCTTCGTCAGCTGGTTCAGGCCGGCTTTGGACGCGTTGTAGCCGGCCCACGGCGACTCGGCGATGAAGGCGTCGACCGATGAGATGTTCACGATGGCGCCGCCGCCCTGCTCCACCATGTGGCGGCCCAGGGCCTGGCTCAGCAGGAAGGCCGCCGTCAGGTTCGTCTGGATCGTCTCGTTCCACTGGTCCAGGGTGATGTCCAGGACCTTCGCGGCGAGTGCGACGCCGGCGCAGTTCACCAGCACGTGGACGCGGCCGAGGCGCTCGATCCAGTCGGCTGCGGCCTCCGCGATCGCGTCGGCGTCGAGCAGGTCGACGACGCCCGTCTGCAACGGCGCACCGGGGTGGGCGGCGGCCAGCGCGTCCAGCGCCTCCTGCCGCCGCCCGAGCCCGACGACGGTCGCGCCCTCGCGCAGGAACCCGTCGACGATGGCGGCCCCGATGCCTCCGGCCGCCCCGGTCACGATCACGGTCTTGCCGTCGAACCGTCTCATTCCGTCCTCCCGACTCTCGGACACTCGCGGGACCTTCAACGAGGCCATCAGCTTCGCCACGGCATCGCCCAGCATCACGCTCGAGGTACATGAGTCGTCGGCCGCAGACGGGCGACCCGTCCACGTGGTCACGATCCCGCTGCTCGTCGCCGAGGGCGGCGGGCAGTGGCTGACGGGCTGGCCCCGAAGGCGTCAGCCCTCCTTGGCGAGCACCTCGTCGACCCAGCCGACACCGGCGATGGCCGTCGGGAACCCGCACGTGGTGATCGCCAGCAGGGCGACCTGTCGTACTTCGTCCGCGGTCGCCCCCGCCGCCAGCGCCTTGCGCACGTTCGAGCGCACCGCGCCCTCGGCCTCCGAGCCTATGGCCAGACCCAGCTTCACGAGCCGCGCAGTGCGCTCGTCCAGCGGCCCGGACCCATCCACGGCCTCGCCCAGCTTGTCCAGGGCGTCCGCGACCCCGGGGAACCCGTCGCGGAACCTCAGGTAGATATCCGGCAGATGATCCTTCGGCATATCAGTCCCTCCTCGCTGCGTCGCCTGGTCAGCCCAGTCATTTCACGACCGGGCCGGCGGCAAACGGCTCAGGAGGACTGTCAGCCCAGGTCGCGCCGCCAGTCCCACTCGGGCGCGATGACCTCGGTGCCCTCGGTCTCCTCGACCTCGCGGCGCCAGGCCACGCGCTGGCCCACGCTGGCGCGCAGCCGCCAGCGCAGCGACTTCTGCTCCTCCTCGACGGCCTCCTGCATGGCGGCCAGCCGGCCGTAGACTCGCGCCTCCTCCTCATCAGACAGGCCGTAGTCGTCGAGCCGCGAGAGCACGACCTCGAGGTTGGTCGTGATGTCGTGGTACAGGCCCCAGTCCTGGGCGCACACGTCGGCCAGATACGGAAGGTCGATGGAGAGGTCGTCGTCCTCCTCGCGCAGCGGCACGTCCTTCACCAGGGCGATCACGTCGTGCACGTCCTTCTGGTTGATCCTGCCGATCTGCAGTTTCGCGATGAGGGTGTCGACGGGCGAGATGGCGTAGTCGTCGATGTCGAGGCGGCCGCGCACGTCCACGTCGTGGTCCATGCGCATCACGTCCATGAAGATGTCGATGTGGTCGACCAGCAGCGGCTCGGTCGGCACGGCGGCCGCGCCCGCGGCTCGCGCGGCCTGCGCCTCGAGAGCCTCCACCTTCACGTACTGCAGCTGGCCGGCGTCCGTGGACTGGGTGACGTAGCGGTTCTCCACGTAGCCCAGCTTCGCGAAGACCTCGTGCAACTCGTGGCTCTGCTGCGAGAGCCCCACGAAGTCGATGTCCGAGTACTCGCGGTCCATGAAGTCGAGGTCCACGCAGTGCCGCCGCACGGCGAGACCGCCGGTGAGGCGGAGCGTGGCGCCCTGGAGCCTGGCGGCGTCGATGATGTCCATGGCTTCCGCCATGAGCCGGTCGGCGCGCCGCAGAGGCGCCTGCTGGGCGCCGGACACGGACTTGAGGACGGCACCCTTCGCCCTGGCGCCCGGCGTGCTGCGCAGGTCCTCGAGGGGGTGCAGGACCGCATCCAGCACAGGTCGCGCCAGATACACGCGCGGCCAGCGCTTCTCGCCGTACTCCACCAGCAGGCCCTTGGCCTCGAGCTCGCGCACGGCGCGCCGCGCGGTGGGGTTGGTCACGCCGAGCACGCGCTGTGCCTCCGGCACGGTCATGCAGGGCGTGCGGAAGAGCTCGTTGGCCAGCGCCAGCGCGTGCCCTTTGACGCGCGTGGCGAACCAGTCGTGATGCCGCGTGAGCGCGCGCACCTGACGAGTCGCGCGCTCCGCCGTCTGTGTACGCCGTTCACGAAGAACAGCAGCCACGGCACCCACTCGCCGTTGGTGCGTACGCGCTGCAGCAGCGCGTAGTACTCGTCGCGATGGCCCTCGAGGTACGCCGAGAGGTAGAGCAGCGGGCGGGTGAGGCGCCCGCGGTCGATGAGGAACAGCGTCATGAGCAGGCGGCCGAGGCGGCCGTTGCCGCCGACGAACGGGTGGATGGCCTCGAACTGCTCGTGCAGCATCGCGCACTGCACGAGGTCCGGCACAGTGCCGCGCTGTTGCAGGAAGCGGTCCCACGCCTCGAGCGCGGCGTGCATCTCGGGGACGGGCGGCGGCACGTAGGTGGCGGTCGCCAGCGTGGAGCCCGGCGGGCCGATCCAGTTCTGTGAGGTCCTGAACTCGCCGGGCGTCCGCGAGCCCGATCTCGCCGTGCAGCAGGCGGGCGTGAAGCGCACGCACGAGGTCGAGCGTGAGCGGCTCTTCGCGCGTGCGCTCGACGCCGAAGCGCAGCGTCCCGACGCAAGCGCGGACCTCACGCAGGTCGTCGCGCGCCACGTCGTGAGGCGCCGCCGCACCTGGTCGAGCAGCAGGTCGGAGAGGCTCACGTCAGCACCCTCGATGCGCGACGAGCAGAACGCCTCCTGACGCTTGAAAGAGGCGTCGAGCAGCTGCGGGTCGGGGAGGTCGGCGCCCACGCCGGAGAGCTCGCCGAGGGCCGCGTCCGCGCGCGACAGCGCGAGGACGCAGCTCAGGCCCGTATCTCAGCCTGGGGGGCAGCGGCGCCGGGACGAAGGCTGCATAGCCGTCGGCGTCCCGTACCAGACGGCCGGCCGCGGCCGCGCGGAACTGGACCGGATCCATGACGCTACCCTCGATTCAGCGAGACAGGCTCTCGGCGTCCGGTGGACTTTGAAAGCATCTGCTCAGAATCTTACAAATAACGCCCGGCTCCGCAAGCATGAAGCGTGGTGCTAGTGGGTCTGGATGGCGTCGCGTAGGCGATGCTCGAACGCGGTGTGCTGCTTCCAGTCGAGCCCCGACAGCAGCTCCGGGTGCTCGGCGCGGATGTGGTCGAACATCTCGTCCTCGACGCGACGGGCCTTTTCGCCCTCCACCGCGAATTTCCGCAGTCCTGGACGCCCAGGTCCTCACAGGTGACACGAAGCATCTCGACTCCCTCCCTCCGATGGAAAGCCCACGTGCTCCCACCTACGAGGATTCCCGTCTGGCCGCGGCCCAAATGTGTTGAGCCTGCCCGGCGACGGGCGGGCGTCACTCCTTGAGATGACGGTCGAACCACTCCAGCACGATCGCGAAGCGCTGGACGCGATGGACGGGGCTCCCGGACCGCGAGAGCTCGTGCGACTCAGCCGGGAACCGCACGAGCTCGACGGGCCGGCGCAGAAGGCGGAGCGTGACGAAGAGCTGCTCCGCCTGCTCGATCGGGCAGCGCAGGTCGTCCTCGGAGTGCAGGATGAGGACGGGCGTGTGGATGTCCTGGGCGTAGGTGGCGGGCGAGACCTTGAGGTAGGCGTCCACGTCCTCGTAAAGGAACGACCCCATGTAGCCCTTGAAGTCCCAGCCGAAGTCTGGCTCGAGCCCCATTCCGAGACGAACTGGTTGACGGCTCGCTCCGAGACGGCCGCCGCGAAGCGGTTGTCATGAGCGACGATCCACGAGGTCATGTAACCGCCGTAGGAGCCGCCGATGACGCCCAGACGCTCGCCGTCGATGAAATCGAAGCGCCGCACGGCCTCGTCGATCGCGGCCATGCAATCCTCGTAGTCCACCGAGCCCCAGCCCGGGCCGAGCGCGCCGGGACCGCGGATCGCCCGGCCCCACGCCTCGCTGTAGCCGGAGGAGCCACGCGGGTTGCAGAAGATCACCGCGTAGCCCGCGCCGCAGTACACCTGGAACTCGTCGAAGAAGGTGTTGCCGTACTGGTGTGAACGGCCCGCCGTGGATGTTGAGGAGGGCCGGATAGCTTCGGCCTTCCTCAAAGCCGGCGGGCCTCATGACCCAGGCCTCGACCTCGGTGCCGTCTCTCGACGTCGCCGTGAAGCGCTCCGCGTGCGACGAGGTCGCGGCCGGCGGCGAAGGGATCGCCCACACGCGTGAGCCGGCGCTCGCCGGCGAAGAGCTCGGGCAGCGTAGTCGGGGTCGAGGCCGTGAGGGCCAGCCGGCCGTCCGCGACGTCGAAGCCGGTGACGGTGCGTTCGCCGCCGACCAGCAGTTCGGGCTTGCCCGAGCCGTCGGCGGCGACGCGATACAGATGGACGTTGCCATGGTCCTCGACGGCGAACACCAGGTGCCCGCCGTCCCAGATGGGCTCGCGGATCGTCGGGTACGGCCCGCAGTTCCGGTCCAGAGCGGTGGTCAGGAGCGTGACGTCGCCGCTGGCGGCGTCGATCTCGGCGACCTGAGTGTGCTTCGGGTCGTCGAACACCGCGGGATAGCGCAGCGCCGCCAGCTGCGTGCCGTCGGGAGACCAGGACACGTTCTCGAAGCTGCCGCCGCCCTTGGTGAGGCGGCGCGGTTCACCGCCGGCGGTGTCGACCAGGTAGATGTCGGTGACCGGTTCCGTGTCCCAGAAGGGCTGCCGCGCCGAGACGAAGGCGAGCGTCGAGCCGTCGGGCGACCAGGCGGGCGAGAAGTCCGACAGTCGCCCGCCGTCACCTGCGTCGGCTCGCCCGAGCCGTCGGCGTCCACCACGAACAGGTGCTGCGGGCGGTCGGCCGTCCAGCCCACGTGCTCCAGCTTGTACTGCAGGCGCGTGAGGCGGCGCGGCGCGCGGCGCTTGTCGTCCTCTTCCTCGTAGGCCGTGTCGCGCGTGCGCGAGACAAAGACGATACGGGAGCCGTCCGGCGACCAGACGGCCTGCGTCGCGTCTTCCTTGCCGCTCGTCAGCCTGCGGGCCTCGCCGCCGTCCACCGGCACGACGTAGAGCTGCATGGCCTCGCCGTCGCGGTTCGAGGTGAAGGCGAGCCGCGAGCCGTCCGGCGACCATCGCGGCTCGGCGTCCCGCCTGGCGCCGCTCGTGAATCGCCTCGGCTCGGCCGCGCCGTCGAGCGAGGCGAGCCACACGGCTCCGCCGTAGTCGTTCGCCTCGCGGTCCGCCCGCGTGACCACGTGGACGCGACGGTCTCGCCGCCAGGCGATACGCGCGGGTCTGCCGCGCCGGTCAGCTCATACACGTCCTCCGGGACCATCCCGCTCATCGGCCGCCTCCGCGTCGTTCGTCCTCCACTAATGCCCAACTGCATACATCTTATGCGCCCGTCGCCGTGACCTGAAGGAACAGGACGGGCATGGCTCCGTCCCGCTTGACTCTCGCCGCCGCCCTGCCGAAGAAGGCAGTGAACGGATCGCGAGGACCCGGCGCATGCGCGCATCGCCACCAGCTTCAGCTGTCCCAGACGCCCGGGCACGGCCGTACCGGGGGCAGCTCGCGCTCGTCTGCGTGACCGACCTCGTCGTGTGGCTCGGAGCGGGCGCGACTACCCGTACCTGCCCGTCTTCCTCAACGAGGACGCCCACGCCTCGGTGGCGATGATCGGGGCGATCGCCGCCGCCTACTTCCTGGCGGTCTTCGCCTTCTCCGTGCCCGCCGGGCAGCTGAGCGACCGCGTGGGACGGAAGCCGGTCATGGTCGGCGGCACGCTGCTGTACGCCGTGTCCACGCTGCTCTTCCTCACGACCACGGACCCCTGGTGGTTCGTCGCCTTCCGCGTGCTCGAGGGCGCCGGCGCGGCCGCCGTCGTGCCCGCGGCGCAGGCGTTCCTCGCCGACATCACGACGGACCGCGACCGCGGCCGGGCCTTCGGCTGGCTGACGACGGCGCAGTACGCCGGGCTGATCGCCGGCCCGGCCCTCGCCTGGCCGCTCTACGCCCTGGGCGGCGGTCACGGCGCGCGGGCGTTCTACGCGGTCTTCCTGTTCGGCGCCGTCGCCACCGCGGCCGCCGCGGTCGCTCTGTGGGTCGGCCTGCGCGAGCCGGACAGAGCCGGCCGGACGAGGCGCGCCGGTGCCCGGCCGGCCCTGCGCTCGCTGCTCAGCCGGCCGGTCGCCGCGATCATCCTCGTGGTGGCGTCGGCGAACTACGCCATGGGCGGGTTCGAGGTCGTCTGGAGCATCTTCCTGCGCGACCTGGGCGCGTCGCTCACGGTGGTCGGCCTCACCTGGGTCCTCTTCAGCGCCCCGCTTCTCCTGTCGTTCCTCGGCGGCCGCGCCGCCGACCGCTACAGCCGCTTCGCGCTCATGGTCGGCGGCTTCGCCGTTCAGGCAGGGTGCTGGCTGCTCGTCCCCGCCATCCGTGACCCGCTCGTCTATCTGCTCCTCCTGCCGATCGACGGCCTCGCCTTCGCGTTCGCCTTCCCCGCCAAGCAGGGCCTGCTCGTTCAGGTCAGCCCGCGGCGCTGGCTGGGCAGCGTGCAGGGGGTGGAGCAGGCTGCGATGCAGCTGGCCGCCCTCGCCGGCACGCTGAGCGCGCCGCTGCTCTACCGCAGTCTGGGCGCGTCCTTCTTCGCCGTGGCCGGACTGGTCGCCCTGGCCGGCCTGATCATCGCGACCCCGACCTTGCGCGAGGCGTGTCAGGTGATCGCGCGATCAGGGTCGACGATGAGCTCGGCCGAGGTCGCGGACGCCGCGGCGCAGGCGCAGTCGGCCGCCGCCGACGCCGGCTGATCGAGGCGTTCGCGCGGACTCCGGCTCAGCCCGCCGCCCGTTGCCTCAAGCTAGGTGGTCGCAGTGCCGAAACAGACTTGTACGGCCAGCGCCAGAGGCGCATGCGTGGTCATGCGCCCGGCTCGAGAGAGGGCGGGAGAACCTATGGCGGATGCGCACGTAGCCCTGCGCACCCCTGCACGGCTGCAGGAGGGCTCGCCCTCGTTCGACGCCCCCAAGGTCCTCCTGGTCGCGGCGAACGTCGTCGGCGCGCTCTGCATCCTCGCCAGCATCTTCTCCTGGTGGGGTCTGCCGGGCCGGGTCATCCTCGACAATCTGGCCTTCGAGATCCTCATCGTGATCGCGACCCTGCTCTTCTTCCGCTCCGCGCTGTCGCAGCCCGGCAAGTGGCGCCGGCCGTGGCTGCTCGTGAGCGCCGGCCTGCTCGCGGCCCTCGTGGGCAGCCTGATCTCGGTCGTCTACGGCGCCATCCTGGGCACCGTGCCGTCGCCCTCCTGGGCCGACCTCTTCTACCTCTCCTTCTACCCCCTGGTCATGGCCGGCCTGCTGCAGTTCCCCAGGGCGATGACGACGCGGGCGGAAGCCATCGGCTTTGCGCTCGACGCCGTGGCCGTGCTGTTCGGCTGCGGCATGATCGTCGCCCACTTCCTCATCATCCCGACGCTGCAGTCGACCAACGGCAGCCTGCCGGCGCTGCTCGCCTCGGCCGCCTATCCGCTCGGCGACGTGCTGCTGTTCTTCGGCCTCATGTCGCTCGTCGTCCAGCGCCGCTCACTGCCGCGGGACGCCAGCAGCCTGGCGCTGGCCGCCGCGCTCATGATCCAGCTGGCCGTCGACCTGCTGTTCAGCCATCAGACCCTGACCGGGCGCGGCAGCATGATGCTGCTCAACAGCATGGCCGCCCTGTCCTGGGTCCTGGTCGCGTGGGCGGGCTACGAGCGCCTGCGCAACAAGTCCGAGGACGGGACCTGGCGCGAGATCGCGATCCCCAGCATGTTCGCCTACATCGTGGCGTACGTGGCGGCTCTGGCGGGCTTCGGCGTCCTGCTGTTCGCCGCCGGGGACGACCTGACGACGCCGTTCGGCGTCATGATCATGGCCGCCGTCGCCGTGACGCCGCTGCTCCTGGCGCGGCAGGTGCTGGCGCTGCGGGAGAGCGGCACGCTGCACGAGCTCAAGGGATCCCACGAGACCGAGGAGCGTTTCCGCTCGCTCGTCACCAACTCGTCGGACACCATCTTCGTGACGGACGTGGAGACGGCGATCACGTTCGCGACCCCGTCGGCCCAGCGCGTCTTCGGCTACGAGGCGGACGCGCTGAGCCAGTACAGGCTTCGCGACATGGTCCACCCCGACGACATGCAGTCGATGCTGGCGCTCGTCGAGCACTGCGCCATGGAGCCCGGCAGCAGCGTTCGGGGCGAGTGGCGCATGAGCGATCACGAGGGCGTCTGGCACTTCACGGAGACGGTGGTCGCCAACCTGCTGGACGACCCGCACGTGCGCAGCCTGGTGTTCACATCGCGCGACGTCGGCGAGCGCGTCCGCTTCCAGAACGAGCTCGAGCACCAGGCCTTCCACGACGCCCTGACCGGACTCGCCAACCGGGTCCTGTTCAAGGACCGCGTGGAGCACGCGCTGACGCGCGCCGTCAGGTCGGGCGGCAACGTCGCCGTGCTCTTCATGGACATCGACGACTTCAAGCTCGTCAACGACAGCTACGGCCACGTGCTCGGCGACAACCTGCTGGTGCAGGTCGCCGATCGGCTCCGGGCCATCCTGCGCTCGAGCGACACGGCGGCGCGTCTCGGCGGCGACGAGTTCGCCATCCTGCTGGAGAACGCCGCCGACCAGCAGGAGGCCTGCCGCGTCGCCGAGCGCGCGCTGGCCCTGTTCGACGACAACTACCTGCTGGACTCGGCCGAGCTCGCGGCGTCGGTCAGCATCGGCGTGGCCGTGTCCGACGGCTCGCACACGTCGGCCGAGGAGCTGCTGCGCGACGCCGACGTGGCCATGTACTCCGCCAAGGCGCACGGCAAGGACCGCCTCGAGGTCTTCGAGCCCGCCATGCAGGCGGCGGTGTACGAGCGGGTGGAAATGGCCAACCAGCTCCGTCAGGCGGTCGACGCCGGGGAGTTCGTCGTGCACTACCAGCCGATCGTCGACATCGCGACGGAGCGCATCGTGGGCACGGAGGCCCTCGTCCGCTGGGACCGCCCGCGCGAAGGCCTGCTGCACCCCGGCTGGTTCATCCAGGTCGCCGAGGAGACCGGCCTGATCCTGCAGATCGGCGACTTCGTCCTGGCGCGAGGCGTGCCGCCAGCTGCGCACCTGGGACGAGAAGTTCCCCGGATCGAGACTGCGGATGGCGGTGAACCTCTCGCCGCGGCAGATCAAGGACCCGCAGCTCATCACCAAGGTGCGCCTGGCGCTCGCCTCGTCCGGCGTGGACCCGGACCGCCTGACGCTCGAGATCACCGAGACGGCGCTGGTGGAGAACAGCCACGCCACGCTGGCGCGCCTCAGGGAGCTCAAGGCGCTCGGCATCAGGCTCTCGATCGACGACTTCGGCACGGGCTACTCGTCGCTCAGCTACCTTCGCCAGTTCCCGGTGGACGGCGTGAAGATCGCCAAGCCCTTCGTGGACCACATCGCCGAGGGCGAGGACCACTCGGCGCTCGCGCGGGCCATCATCACCATCGGCGAGACGTTGCGGCTCGAGGTGGTGGCGGAAGGGATCGAGCAGGAGGAGCAGATGTGCGAGCTGCGCAAGCTGGGCTGCCAGCTCGGGCAGGGGTACTACACGTCGCGCCCGGTCGACGCAGCCCGGATGACCCTGCTCCTCGAGAGCTGAGGGACGGCGCGGCGGCCGGTCTTCGGCTCGTCCCGCCGCGCCCGGACCGGCGCCTCCGTGCTCCATGCCGGGCGCAGCCCGTGGTCGATGCACTCGTCTTCTGCCGTGAAGAAGGCGTACAGCCCGGGACGCTGCGCCGGCCAGTGGCGCCGCGCGGCAGCGCAGTCGAGCCCGAAGGTGACGACCCCCTGCCGCCAGAGGTAGTCGGGGTCGTCGTAGGGTTCGGTCAGCTGGTCGAACCCGAGCTTCACGTAGAGACGCTCGGTGCTGCGGCCGTTCCCGACGTAGGTGTCCAGCACGATGTGCGTCGCCCCCATGCGCAGGGCGCACTGGTAGCCGGCCTTCATGAGGAGCGCCGCGAGCACGGTGCCTCGCCACTCGGGCGCCACGGCCAGGCGTGAGAGCTCCACGAGACGCCTGTTGCGCCGGTAGCCGTCGAGGACGCGGCAGCGCTCCAGCGGGAGGCCCAGGGCGCTGTCCGGCACCACGCGCAGGCTGCCGACGATGTGCCCCTCGTCGTCATAGGCCGCGTAGTTGGCCGAGTCCTGGTCGAACTCGTCGACCAGGATGTGGGCGCCACGGTCCTTGCGCGCCATCCAGCCGAGCTCCTCGACGAAGACCTCGTAGCGGAAGGCGAAGAGGCGGACCAGCTCTTTCTCGTCCGATAGCCGTTCGATGCGCAAGGGCAGGCTCCTGACGTCGCCGCATTCGCACAAGCACTGTGCGATATGTATCGGCGAGGACCCGCCCAACGTTGAATCTTGAGCCTGCGCGGACCGTCTAGCGCGTCGTCCAGACCCCCCGGGCCGCGTCCCAGAAGCGGAGCCAGAGCTCCTCCTGGTTGAACACGTAGAGGTCGGGCGCCACGACCTGCGCCGGCAGGCGACGCACGACGACGCGGATGATGTCTTCCACCTGGAAGGCGGCGCCGAAGGCGGCGCCGGTGACGTCCGAAGGGACCGACGGCAGCTCGCCGCCGACGGCTCGAGCCAGAAGCTCGGGGGTCGCCGCCTTGGGCAGGATCGGGATGAACGAGGCGATCGCCTTGGCGACCGAGGGCCGGCCCTGGTCGCAGACCATGTCATCGAGGGCCGGCCGGTCCGGGTCGAAGCACGTCGCCGTCGTGATCTCCACGACGCCCTGGACCGCGAAGACCCACTGGCCGCGGCGACTCGCCTCCCTGTGCAGCAGCAGCTCGGTCTCGAGCTCGTAGAACTCGAGGCCGTCCACGACCACGTGGGCCCCGTCCAGCAGCTCGTCGATGACGCCGCTCGTGACGCCCTCCGGATAGGTCCGCAGCTTCAGGCCGGGGTTGATGCGCCGCACCTCGGCGGCGACGGCCTCGGCCTTGTTCATGCCGATGGTGTCCACGTAGGCGGCGAACTGCCGATTGACGTTCGAGGGCTCGAACTCCTCGGGGTCGGCGAGACGAAGCTCGCCGACCCCGAGGCGCGCGAGGAAGTGCGCTGCGGGAGCCCCTTGGGCGCCGCAGCCCGCCACGACGACGACGAGTGACCGGATGCGCGCCTGCTCCTCAGGCGTGAACACACCGATGTTGCGTTGCGTGATCTCGTCGTAGGTCGGCTCCACTGCGCCTCCTCCACTATCGAGGGTGGTCGCGTCAACTACAATAGTGCCCGGGTGTTCCGCTTCTCCCGCCGGATGGGCATACCGGACAGGCCCGGTGCAGCGCCGGCAGGCGCCGCGCGACTCGAACGAGCATGAAGGTCGCCGTGAGCTCGATGACCATGCGGATCCTGCTGCTGGTGTACTTCGTCGCCAGTCTGGCCGTGGCCTTCCCCATGGCGCTCGGTCTCCGCGGCGTGGGTGAGCTCGCGGGTACCACGTCCGGCAAGATCCTCGCCGCGGCCATCGTGGCGCTCGCCATCGGCGCTCTGCTTGCCTCGACGGACCCGCGACGGCATCGAGGCGTGATCCTGGTCTTGATCGTCTTCACCTCGCTGGCGACGATCGCCATCCTGTCCCGGCTGATCGGCGACGAGCACCGCCACGACCCGGCGGCCATCCTGCTGCCGGTCGTGGCCGCCTGTCCCGTGTTGCTCGCCATCTTCTTTCCGCGCGGGAGTGGCGGGGACGCGGCAGAGTAGGCGCGCGCGGCAGGTCCGCGAACGCAGGGCCAGACAAGATGGCGATCCGCGGGCATCATCCAGCCATGCGCAATCAGGGGCTGGGATCGTGGATCGAGCGCCGTGCCCGGATGTCCCCAAGGCGGGTCGCACTCGTCGCCGGCGACCGGTCGTGGACCTACGCAGAGCTCGCGACGCACGTCGCCGGCGTGGCCGGCGCGCTCGCGGAGAACGGCGTGCGCTGGGGCGACCGGGTCTGCTACGTGGGGCCCAATCACCCGGCGGCCCTCACGACGGCATTCGCCGCCGGCCTGCTCGGCGCCGTGTATGTCCCGCTGAGCCACCACCGCCCACCGGACGAGCTCCAGTCCATCGTCGCCGACGCCGGCTGCGCGGTGGTGCTCTACGGGCCCGATGCGGGAGCAGCCGTCGCGCCGCTGCGTGAAAGCAGGGCGGCGGGTCGGTTCGTCGCCGCGGCCGACCCGCTCGACGGCGACCCCACCCTGGACGGACTCGTCGAGGCCGCCGGCCGGCGGGAGCCGCCAGACCTGCCCGTCGGCCTCGGCGACCTGTGCTTCCTGATGTACACGTCGGGCACGACGGGACCTCCCAAGGGAGTGATGCTCACACACGGCAATGTCACCTGGAACGTCGTCAACTTCCATTCGGTGAGCGATTTCCGCTCAAGGGACGTGACCCTGGCGATCGCCCCTCTGTACCGCTCCGGCGGCTGGGGCGTCACGCTCCTGCCGACGCTGCACAAGGGGGGCACGATCGTGCTGCCGCCGACGTCTGACGACGCTGCGCTGCTCAGGCTCATCCGTTCGATGCGGGTCACGACGCTGTTCGGCGGGCCCGAGCTGCTCGGCGGTCTGGCCGCCTCATCCATGTGGGACGCGACCGACCTCTCCAGCCTGCGTCTCGTGATCTCAGGCGGCGACGTCGTCCACGAGCCGCTGCTGCGAGCCTACCTCGATCGCGGCGTGCGGCTGCTGCAGGGGTATGGTCTCACCGAAGCGAGCCCGATGTGCCTGATGATCGACGAGGCCGACGCCCTGCAAAGGCCGGGGTCTGCCGGCGTGCCGCCGATGCACACGACGGTGCGCGTCGCGCGTCCGGACCTGGCGGACGCGTCGCCGGAGGAGATCGGGGAGCTCGTCGTCCGAGGGCCCAACGTCATGCGAGGGTACTGGCGGCGCCCGGCGGAGACCGAAGAAGCCCTGGCCGGCGGGTGGCTGCACACCGGAGACGCGGGCCGCGTCGACGACGAGGGCTACTTCTACATCGTCGACCGGATGTCGCACGCCTTCGTGGCCGCCGGGCAGCGCGTCTATCCGGTCGAGATAGAGCGTGTCCTCGTGCGGCACGAAGCCGTCGCCGAAGCGGCCGTCGTCGCGACGCCGCACCCCTCACTGGGCCAGGCGGGCGTCGCCTTCATCGTGGTGCGCGAAGGCCGGAGGGTCACCGCGGACGAGCTGCTCGCCTGGGGCCGCGCCAGGCTGGCCCCGCACATGGCGCCCGTCGCCGTCCACATCCTCGACGCACTGCCCAGGAACGCCGCCGGCAAAGTGCTGAGGGCGAAGCTCCGGGCTGCATGAAGACCCCCGGGGGCGTTCACGCGTTGTGCTCGTCTCCCTCCACGTGGCGCGCCACGTTGCCGGCCCTGAGCTTCACGATCTGCCGGCGCAGCTCGTCCTCGCTCAGGAACTCGTCGTCCGCGGCGCGATCGTGATGGACCATCTCGCCCAAGGGGCGCGTGAGCTTGGCTGAGAGCGGCCCGTCCATCGCGCTCCGCCCGACCAGCAGGATGTCGTAGATGTAGAGGTGGTCGGGCAGGTCGAGCAGGTGCTTCACCATGCCCTGCGCCTTCGGGTACTTGACGCCGGACACGGGCTGGGCGGCCAGGCCGAGGCTGTGGGCCGCCAGCCACAGGTACAGGAACGCGTTCGAGAGCGACGACTCGAAGATCGAGTCGCCCTTCTGCCTGCAGTAGCGCGCCGCCATCGGCAGGCCCACCCGGCGGCGCGTGTCGCCGAGCACGGCGATCATCACCGGCGCGAGCGGGCAGTCCCACCTGCCGTGGGTCGCGATGGCCCACGGCGAGCCCTGCCAGCCCTCGCGCGTCGCCTCCAGGGCGAAGAAGTCGCTGTTCTTGTAGTCGTCGATGATCCGTTTGATGCCGCGGCGCAGCTCCTCGTCCTTCACGACGACCAGCTCCACAGGCTGCATGTTGAACCCCGTCGGCGCCCAGCGGGCCGCCTCGAGAAGCTTGTCCACCTGCTCGTCCGGGATCGGATCGGGCTTGATCGCGCGGATGGTGCGGCGGCTCTTCACGAACGCAAGGAACTCCTCGTACTGCACGGTGCTCTCCATCTCGCCGGGATCGCGCGGTCGCCCGCAAGGTCAGGCCCGCATCCTATCGCGCGAGCGGGACTCGCTCGAGGGATGCGCGCTGCATCGGACCAGCCGGGCGCCGGCGCCGGCACGCCCAGGGGTCAACGTTTGCCGCCGCACGCAAACTACGCCCATCGGGAATACGAAGGACGGGATAAGGCGACGTACGATGTGCGGTCAAGCAGCATCTCGTAGCACGCTGGCAGACGCGGCCTCCCCGCCGCGCCCTCGTATCTCTTGTGCGCTCCCATCACCACCGCGACAGCCCGGCACGCCCTCAGTGCGTCCGCCCGGAGTCCGTGACGTGCGGCGAGATCCCTGACCGGCCGGTCGGTCGATCCTCAGCTCCGACTGACTCCACCCGAAGCACAGAAAGAAGGTACAGCAGTGTCCGAAGAACTTGCGTTCGCCCGCAAGGCCAGCGGACTGGTACGCGGCCTCAGCATGACAGACGCCTTCGCCGTCGGGTTCATGAACCAGGGTCTCACGCCCAGCATCTGGTTCGCCATCACCTTCGGGCTCGGCGTGTTCATCGGCGGCAATCTCATCATCGCTGCACTCATCTCGTTCGCGCTCGCCGGTATCGGCTTCCCCATCGTCTGGGGCGTACTGGGCGGCTCCATGCCGAGGTCCGGCGGCGAATACATCTACAACTCGCGCATCGTCCACCCCATCTTCGGCATCGCCCAGAGTTTCGGCGACGCCCTGATCTGGCTGATGTGGATCTACGTGCTGGCGCCTCTGGCCGTCGATCCCGGCCTGACCATCACCTTCACCTACATCGGCTGGACGGGCGCCGCCGACTGGGTCGTCAGCAGCGCCTGGATCACGTTCTTCCTGGCCACGGCCTTCAACATCGTCGGCTTCCTGTTCGTGGTCTTCGGCATCAGGATCTTCGCCCTCACGCAGAAGATCGTGATGATCTTCGGCATCGGCGGCTGTATCGTCATCGGCCTCGTGCTGACGTTCTCGAGCCACGCCAATTTCGTGTCGAGGTGGGACGCCGCCGCCGTCGCGTCGGGCTCGCCCGGGTATCGTGACTTCATCGCCAAGGTCGGCACCGAGGCCGGCCAGGTGATGCCGACCACGTGGGGCTGGTCGGCGACCCTCGGCTGCATGGTCGCCATGTCGTGGCTCTTCGCCTACGCCTACTCGATCTCGTTCATCGGCGGCGAGGTCAAGCGGCCCGACAAGACCATCATCTGGGCCAACGTGTTCGCCATCGCCGTGCCGTTCGTGTTCATGCTCTGGATCGCCATCGTGCTCAACAAGACGGTGGGCTACCAGTTCCTCAACGCCTCGGCCTGGAACGACCAGAACGGGCCCATCGCGGGCTACAACATGCCGTTCGGCAGCAACTTCATCGACCTCGCCGTGTACACCATCGGCACCGCCTCCTGGTACACGAAGGTCGCCGCCGGCTTCATGGGCCTCTCCTACGTGGCCTTCACGCTGTGGTGGGTGGCGCTCTCGTACCTCGCCTTCCCGCGCATCCTGTTCGCCTGGGGCATGGACCGCATGGGTCCCAAGTGGTTCACGGACATCAACCCGCGGTGGGCGAGCCCGGTGAAGAACTACATCGTCTGCTTCGTGGCCGGAGAGGGCCTCCTGATCCTCTACTACACGCTGCTCACCAACGAGTTGCAGAACATCATCGTGACCGGGTTCCAGGTGACCTCCGTGTTCATCCCGACGGCGATCGCCGCCCTGCTGTTCCCGTACGTGAAGCGAGCGAAGGGCGTGTGGGACTCCTCGCCGTACAAGACATGGACGTTCCTCGGTCTGCCCGTGGTGGTGTGGGGGGCGCTCGTGGACTTCGTCTACCTGGGCATCCTGCTGTACTACTTCGTCTTCAACGACGCGGCGAAGCAGTTCACCACGGCGGGCAACATCGTGATCGTGAGCGCCTGGGTGCTGGGCGTGGCCTGGTATTTCTTCTGGAAGCAGCGCAGCAAGCGCGTCGGCGTCGACGTGTCGGTGACCTACGGCGAGCTGCCGCCCGAATGAGACAAGGCAACGGGGGCGGAGGCCTGCGGCCTCCGCCCCCTCGCCCTCGCGTGCGGGTCGCCGCGACCCGCGGAACACGACACGCGAACGGCGTCGCCGCGGTCGCCGACGCCCATAATTCGTAGTGTGAGGGCCATTCTCCGTCGCGGACGCACGAGACCGGGACCGTCGCGTCGCCAGCGACGGTCACGGGCGATCCGTGCCTTCACCGCGGCCGCGGTCGCGGTGGTCGTCCTCGTCGCGGTCGTCGTCGTCGCGCGCCTCTACGTCGACTGGCTGTGGTTCGGCGAGGTGGCGCTCCGACAGGTCTTCTGGACGCGCCTGTGGTACGGACTCGCGCTGGGTGCGCTCTTCGGCGTCGCGTTCTTCGCGATCGTCTATGGCAACGTCGCCATCGCGCGCCGCCTGGCGCCCAAGGTCCAGGCCTTCGAGGGCATCGACGTCGTCGAGTATGTCCACGAGGGCGCCTCACGCCGGGTGCGGCAGATCGCCCTCGTCGTCACGGCCCTCGTCGCCCTGCGAGTGGGTCTCGGCGCGGCCGGCTCGTGGCTCACGTTCGCCCGTGCCCTCAACGGCGTGCCGTTCGGGATCCGGGACCCGATCTTCCACCACGACCTCGGGTTCTACGTGTTCACCCTTCCGGCCTGGCAGTACGTCTACACGTTCCTCTTCGCCACGCTCGTGGTCGCCCTGATCGCGGCCCTCGCGACGCATCTCGTGCTCGGGGGCGTCTGGCTCGAGCGCCGCGAGGCAGGCACCGCCGCGGAGGGCGGCAGCCCTCGGTCGCCCGCCGGCGTACGCTGGCGTACGTCGCGATCCGCGGCATCCGCTGTCGGCAAGAGCTGCGTCGCGCACCTCTCGGCGCTGCTCGCGGCGCTCTTCATCGTGGGCGGGCTCGGCTATCTGCTGAAGGCGTGGAACCTGCTGCTGTCCACGTCGGGCGCCGTGTTCGGCGCCGGCTACACGGACGTGCACGTGCGCCTGCCGATCATCCGCGCGCTCATGGTGTTCGCCTTCGCGATCGCCGCGGCGCTCATCTACAACGCGCTGCGCAAGCGCAGCGTGCGCTGGCTCGCGCTGGCCGTGCCGGTCTGGCTGGCCGCCGTGATCGTGCTGCTGGGCATCGTCCCGGCGGCCTGGCAGGCGCTGTTCGTGAGCCCCAGCCAGCTGTCCCGGGAGCTGCCTTACATCACCTACGACCTGGCGGCCACGCGCTCAGCCTACGATCTCACCGCCATCCGCGAACGGCCCTACTCGCTCACGGGTGATCTGACGGCCTCCGGCCTTGCGGCCAACAGCACGACGGTGAGCAACATCCGCCTCTGGGACCCCGAGACGCTGCGGCGCAGCTACGCGCAACTCCAGCAGCTGCGCCCCTACTACCATTTCAGCACGGTCAGCGTGGACCGCTATCGCATCGGCGGCGACTACCGCCAGACGATGCTGTCGCCGCGCGAGCTGAACGTCGCGGGGCTTGCCGGCGCAGGCGCAGACCTGGGTGAACCAGCACATCACCTACACGCACGGGTTCGGCGTCACGCTGTCGGCGGTCAACCAGGTCGCCTCGAGCGGCTCGCCCGACTTCCTCGTCCAGGACGTCCCCGTCACGTCGGACTCGCCCGTGCTGGCGCGTGACTCAGCCGCGCATCTACTTCGGGCTCAGGGGCACGGACTACGTCCTGGTGCGCACCAAGTTCCCCGAGTTCGACTATCCGGGGCCGGGCGGCGACGTCTACCGCCGCTACGACGGCAGCGGCGGCATCCCCATCGCTCCGCTGCTGCAGAAGGCTGGCCTTCAGCGTGCGGTTCGGCACCATCAAGTTCCTGACGACGACGGCCCTCACCGACCAGAGCCGGGTCATCATCCGCAACGGCCTGATGGCCCGGCTGCAGGCGGCCGCGCCGTTCCTCACCTTCGATCGCGAGCCCTACATGGTGATCGCCGGCGGCCGCCTCTACTGGATCGCCGACGCCTACACGACCACCGGCCGCATCCCCTACTCGCAGCCGCTGGACGGCGTCAACTACATCCGCAACTCCGTGAAGGTCGTCGTCGACGCCTACAACGGCTCCATGCGCTTCTATGCGTTCGATCAGCGAGACCCGATCATCCGCGCCTACGAGCGCCTGTTCCCGGGCATGTTCAGGCCCGCCTCCACGATGGACGCGACCCTGCGCGCGCACGTCCGCTACCCGCAGGACTACTTCCGCGCGCAGGCGGCGCTGTTCGGCGCCTACCACGTCACCGACCCGGTGCTGCTCTACAACAAGGGCAACCAGTGGCAGGTCCCGGTCGGCGTGTCCATCTCGGGCGCCGGCGAGATGAACCCCTACTACATGATCATGCGCCTGCCCGGCCAGACCCGCGAGGAGTTCGTGCTCATCATGCCCTTCACGCCCAACGGCCGCACCAACATGATCGGCTGGCTCGGCGCCGAGTCCGACGCGCCGCACTACGGCAAGGCCGTGAGCTTCGAGTTCCCCTCGAACCTCAGCGTGTACGGCCCCGCCCAGGTCGAGGCGGCGGTGAACCAGGACCCGATCATCTCCGCGCAGCGGACGCTGTGGGGGCAGCACGGCTCCAGCGTGATCTTCGGCAACCTCATCGTCGTGCCCATCGAGAACTCCCTGCTCTACGTGCAGCCTCTCTACCTGCAGGCGGAGGCAGACGCGCCTGCCGCAGGTGCAGCGCGTCATCGTGTTCTATCGCTCGCCCTCGGCGACGCCCGACCTGCCCACAGGGCGAGCAGCAGAACGTGGTCATGGCGCCGACGCTGGGCGGCGCCCTGGCCGAGATCTTCGGGGGAGCGCCGCCCGGGACGCCGGCCGGACCGCCCCCGTCAGGCGGCAAGACCAGCGCCGCGGCGGCGCGCCTCATCGCGCGCGCCGACGCGCAGTACGCGGCCGCGCAAGCGGCGCTGCGGGCCGGCGACCTGCAGGAGTTCGGCCGGCAGATCACGGCCCTCGGCGAGACCCTGAGCCGGCTCAGGGCGCTGCAGCAGTAGAAGGGGGACAAGCCTTCACGGGCCAGAACCGCCGCGACCGGGCATACCACCTTGATGATGTCCACCACCGAGCCCAAGGCTGTCATCGAGGTCCGCGACCTCGTGAAGGTGTACGGCGGCGAGACCCGCGCGCTCGACGACGTCACCTTCGAGGTGGCGCCCGGCGAGCTGTTCGGCTTCCTCGGCCCCAACGGCGCCGGCAAGACCACGACCATCCGCATCCTGGCGACGCTGCTGCGACCGACGTCGGGCACGGCGCGCGTCGCCGGCTTCGACGTCGTGAGCCAGGGGCACGAGGTGCGCGAGCGCCTGGGCCTGGCCATGCAGACGCCCACCCTGGACGCCTTCTCCACGGGCCGCGAGACGCTGGAGCTGGCCGGCCGCCTGCACCGCGTGCCGCCGGCCGAGATCCGCCGCCGTACCGACGAGCTCCTGGAGCTCATGGGGCTCGCCTCGGCGGCGAAGAAGCTCACCGGCGCGTACTCCGGCGGCATGAAGCGGCGGCTCGACCTGGCCAGCGCCCTCATGCACCGGCCGCCGCTGCTCATCCTGGACGAGCCCACCGAGGGCCTGGACCCGCAGAGCCGCACGGCGCTCTGGGAGGAGCTGGAGCGCATCAACGCGTCGGGCACCACCATGCTGCTCACGACGCACTACATGGAGGAGGCGGACCGCCTCTGCACGCGCCTCGCCATCGTCGACAACGGTCAGATCGTCGTGGACGGGCGCCCCGCCCAGCTGAAAGCCGGCATCGGCGCCGACACCGTCGTGCTGCAGCTGGAGCCCGCCGGCGGCGACGGCGTCGTCCCCCAGGTCTGCCGGGCGCTCGACGGCATGGTGCCGTGCGACGCGATCGCCCCCCACCCCGCCGGCGTGAGCCTGGCCGTGCCCGATGCCGGCGCCGCCATCCCCGCGCTGCTGCGACGCCTGGACGGCGACGGCTTCCACATCACCGGCCTGCAGATGGCCCAGCCCAGCCTGGACGATGTGTTCCTCAAGTACACCGGCCGCCACATCCGCGAAGAGGCAGCCGACCAGCCGATCATCCTGGGATGGTGAGATGACCGCCTTCGCCTTCGAGACCTACCACCTGGGGTTGCGCACGATGCGCCGCTTCTGGCGCGTACCGGCCAACTGGATCAGCATCATCTTCTTCCCGCTCATCCAGCTGCTCGTCTTCAGCCAGCTCTACAGGGACATCGTGGCGCTGCCCGCCTTCGGCGATCAGAGCTATCTCTCCTATCTGGCGCCCGGACAGGTGGTCTTCGCGTCGTTCCTGGCCGTGGGATGGTCTGGCTACGGCCTGCTCGTCGAGTACCGCAACGGCTACCTCGACAAGCTGCGCGCCAGCCCCATAGCGCGCGGATCGATCCTCGCCGGCGAGATGGTGCCGCTCTTCTTCCAGGCCGCCGCCATGGCCGGTGTGCTGCTGCTCGTGAGCCTGCTGCTGGGCGCGACCCTCGTGACCGGCGTCGGCGGCTTCCTCATCATCCTCGGGCTTTCGGGCTTCTTCGGCATCGCCTTCGCCGGCCTCAGCTTCATCCCGGCGCTGCTGACCAAGAGCGAGCAGGCCACCAGCGCCATCTCGCTGCTGATGTTCCCGGTGGTCTTCATCTCGACGGCCTTCGTCCCCGCGGAGCTCATGCCGGGCTGGATGCAGACCGTCAACCACTGGAACCCGGTCACCTTCCAGATCGAGGCCATCCGGGCGCTCATGGTGGTGGGCTACGACTGGAGCGCCATCGGCAAGGCGCTGCTCTCCCTGGCGATCGTCGGCGCCGTCCTGCAGACGGCCACGATGCTGTCGTTCCGGCGCCTCGCGCACTGACGAAAGTCAATCCGGTTGCAGACCGTCGCGGCGACGCCTATCCTCCCAGAGGAGGCGTTAGGGTAGCCTAACGCCGCGGGTTAGGGAGTCCATCGACCAGGGAGGCCCAGTGACACTCCTCGAGGCGCAGCGCGGTCGCCCCGTGCGGATCCTGCAGATCGCGGACGCTACCTGCCGGGCGCAGTGCACCAGGTTCGGCATCGGCGAGGGCACGGTCGTGGACTCGGCCGAGACCCTGCCGCTGGGCCCGGTGCTCGTCCGCCACTGCAACCAGGAGGTCTGCCTGGGACGCAAGCTGGCCGGGCGCATCCTCGTGGAGCAGGTCGCCGGATGAGCGCCGCGACCGTCGCGTGCCGCGGGTGTCACGGCACGTCCACCGTCGCAGCCCCGCCGAGCGCCCGCAAGATCGTCCTCGTCGGCAACCCCAACGTGGGCAAGTCCCTGTTCTTCAACGCGTTCACCGGCATGTACGTGGACGTCTCCAACTTCCCCGGCACCACGGTCGCCGTCTCGAGCGGCCGCATGGGCGCGGACGTCGTGCTGGACACGCCCGGCATCTACGGCGTCTCGTCGTTCAACGACGAGGAGACGGTGGCCCGCGACATCGTCACCGGAGGCCGACGTGATCCTGAACGTGGTCGACGCCGTGCACCTGGAGCGCGACCTCTTCCTCACCCAGCAGGTCATCGACATGGGCATCCCGGTGGTGGTCGCGCTCAACATGATCGACGAGGCGGAGGCCAGGGGCGTCGACGTCGACGCCGCCGCGCTCTCGCGCCTGCTCGGCGTGCCGGTGGTGCCCACCGTGGCGCTGCAGCGCAAGGGCTTCGCCGAGGTGCGCCGGGCCCTCGACGACGCCGTGCCCGGCGTCTCCGACCCCGTGCTGCAGGACCGCCTCAGCGCCCTGCTCCCCCGCGTGGGGTCACGCCCCGAGGCGCTGCTCGTGCTCGAGGACGACCCCGTCGTGAGCGAGCGCCACGGGCTCGCGCCGATGGGCCTGCGCGACGAGATCTACGTGGAGCGGCGGCGCCGGGTGAACGACGTCGTCGCCGAGGCCGTCACGCAGCCGCGACGCGGCCTGGACCTGCGCACGCGCCTCGGCCACGCCCTCATCCGCCCCCTCACCGGCATCCCCGTGCTGGCCGTGACCCTGTACCTGATGTACGAGATCATCGGCGTGTTCGTGGCCGGCACGGTGGTCGGCTTCACCGAGGGCACCGTCATGCAAGGCTACGTCGAGCCCTTCCTGCGCGGCCTCGTGGTACATCTCACCGGCAACTCGGGGGTCGCCTACGAGCTCCTCGCCGGGGAGTTCGGCGTGCTCACCATGACGGTCACTTACATCCTCGGGCTGCTGCTGCCGCTGGTCGTCGCCTTCTACCTGCTGCTCTCCACGCTGGAGGACTCCGGCTACCTGCCGCGCATCGCGGCCCTGTCCGACCGCCTGATGACGACCATCGGGCTCAACGGGCGAGCCATCGTGCCCATCATCCTCGGCTTTGGCTGCATCACGATGGCCACGATCACGACCCGCATCCTCGGCAACGAGCGCGAGCGCCGCATCGCCACGGCGCTCATGGCGTTCGCCATCCCCTGCTCGGCCCAGCTCGGCGTCATCATCGCGCTGCTCGGCGCCGCCGGCGGCGCCGTCGCCGCCGCGTACGCCGTCATCATGGTGATCGTCTTCGGCGTTATCGGCCGGGCCATGGCCCACGTCCTGCCCGGCACCTCCACCGACCTCTTCATCGACCTGCCGCCGCTGCGCCTACCGCGGCCCGCGCAACGTGCTCATCAAGACCTGGCGCAAGACCCTGATGTTCCTGCGCGAGGTCACCGTCTACTTCGCCGCCGGCGCGCTGCTGCTCAGCATCCTGCAGGTGACCGGGGCTCTGGAGAGCCTGCAGCACCTGCTCACGCCGCTGACCGTCGGCCTGCTCGACCTGCCGGCGCAGGCGTCGACCGCCTTCGTCATGGGCTTCGTGCGCCGCGACTTCGGCGCCGCCGGCCTCTACGACCTGGGCCTGAGCGGCACGCAGATCCTCGTGGCGCTGGTGACCATCACCCTGTTCGTGCCGTGCATCGCCTCCGTGCTCGTGATCATGAAGGAGCGCGGCAAGGCCTTCACCGCCTTCACCTGGCTGGGCAGCGTCGTGCTGGCCTTCAGCGTCGGCGGCGTCGTGGCCCTGCTCGCGGGACTCGTGTGAGCAGGACTGATGAAGACGCGCAAGCTCGAGGATCGGGACGTCGCGGACGCGGCCGCCATGGTCCTCGCCCGTGCCTCAGGCGCGACCAGCGCGGCCGGCGCCTCGCGCGCCGCCTCATCGGCCCGCAGCGTGAGGTGCCCTGGCTGCGGACTCGTCCTGGGCACACTCGCGCTCCGCTGCCCGCGCTGCCTCGCGCCCCTGCCGCTCGGCTGCGCCGGCGACTGCCGGCGCTGCGGCAGGGGCTGCTGAGGCCGTCACCCGACCCGGAGGTCCGCACAGGCTACGCGGCCACGCGTCCGATCGCGCGCTCGCAGAGCTCACGGCCGCCACCCCGATGCAGCCACGAGCTCACGGTCCGAAGCCCAGGGTACGCGGCGCGAAGCAGCGGCACGTCCGGGAGCTCCTCGGTGGTGGGTGAGACCATGAAGACGCCCTCGACCTGGACCTCGACGGCGCTGACCAGTTCGCCAAGGACTTCGGTCAGCGAGCGGGCCACATCGGCCGTGGTCACGACGTCCCCGGCGACCGGGACCGTCATCTCCCCGAACTGCCGCGGCTCGGCGACGGCGAGCGCGACGAGACCGCCGACGTCGTCGGAGCAGATCATCGGCAGATGTTCCTCAGGAGGGAACGGGGCGGCGAGCACCAGCTCGTCGCCCAGCCGGCTGAGCCAGTAGCCGGGGATCTCCTCCATCAGCGTTGCCGGTCGCAGCACGGTGAGAGAGAGATCGAGCGTGCGCAGGTACCGCTCGACCTCGGTGCCGAGGTCGCAGGACACGAGGTGGTGCTCGGGGCCGGTGCTGGCCGCGAAGACGACGTGGCGCAGGCCCGCGGCCTCGGCGGCGCGGCCGATGTCCTTGCCGCGTCGCAGCCTTGCCGCAGGTCCCGCGTCGAGATGATCGAGCACCAGGACCAGCGACCGGACGCCGTCGAGCGCCACCTCGAGGTCGCGGGTCCTGTCGAGGCTGCCGGGCACGAGATCGGCGCCGAGACGCTGTAGTCCCTGCGCGTCGGCCGGCGGCTCGGCCCCTGTCATCAGTCCCACCGGCAGGCCCCGGGCGAGAAGATGCCGCACGGCGGCGCCGGCCGGACGGTCGGGCCTGCCGATGACGAGCACGCGCCCGCCGGTCTGTGTGTCGTCCCTGGTCGTCATGGCGATCGCCCTCTCTTCCCGGCCGCTCTCCGGCCACTGCAGTCCTCTTTCCCGCGGCAGGCGACTCGGCGCGCGCGGGCGCCGTCAGGCCGGGGCTCGGCGTAGGGCCCAGGCATATACTCGAGGCCAGAGGAGAGCCGAGGGGGACGCGATGAAGAAGCTCATCAACCGACCGGAAGACGCCGTGAAGGAGGAGCTCCGCGGCATCGCGGCGGCTCACGCCGACCGGGTGAAGGTGTGCATGGACCCGGCGTACATCGCCCGCGCCGACGCTCCGGTGAAGGGCAAGGTCGCGATCGTCTCCGGCGGCGGCTCCGGCCATGAGCCCATGCACGGCGGCTTCGTCGGCATGGGCATGCTGGACGCCGCCTGCCCCGGCGAGGTCTTCACCTCGCCGACGCCGGACCAGATGCTGGCGGCCACGAAGGCCGTGGACGGCGGCGTCGGTGTCCTGCACATCGTCAAGAACTACACCGGCGACGTGATGAACTTCGAGATGGCCGCCGACCTCGCCCGCGACGAGGGCATCGCCGTCGAGGCGGTCGTCATCGACGACGACGTCTCGGTGCGCGACAGCCTCTACACGGCGGGGCGGCGCGGCGTCGGCGTGACGGTCCTCGCCGAGAAGATCTGCGGCGCGGCCGCCGAGCAGGGCCGGCCGCTCGCCGAGGTGGCCGGCCTCTGTCGCACCGTGAACGCGAACGGGCGCAGCATGGGCATGGCCCTCACGTCCTGCACGACGCCGATGGCCGGCACGCCGACCTTCGACCTGGGCGCCGACGAGATGGAGATCGGCATCGGCATCCACGGGGAGCCGGGCCGGGAGCGCCGCGACGTGGCCCCGGCCCACGACATCGTCGCGGCGCTGGCGACGGCCGTCCTCGAGGACCTGCCCTTCGCGCGGGGCGACGAGGTGCTCGCCTTCGTCAATGGCATGGGCGGCACGCCGCTCATGGAGCTCTACGTCGTCTACGGCGAGCTCCACGCGCTGCTCGAGAGCAAGGGCATCCGCATCGCCCGCAATCTCATCGGTCCCTACATGACCTCGCTGGACATGGCGGGCTGCTCGATCACGCTGCTGCGACTGGACGACGACCTCACAGCGCTCTGGGACGCCCCCGTGAACACCCCCGGCCTGCGGTGGGGCGCATGAACGACACCATCACCTCCCGCGAGGTGAGCGCCTGGCTGCGCGCCTTCGCGGCGGCGGTCGCGCAGCGCCGCGACGAGCTCACGCAGCTCGACGCGGCGATCGGCGACGCCGACCACGGCGTGAACATGGACCGCGGCATGCAGGCGGTCGTGGCCAAGCTCGACGGGGCGCCCGACGACGACGTCGGCGCCCTGCTGAAGCTCGCCGGCATGACCCTGGTGTCGACGGTGGGCGGCGCGGCCGGGCCGCTGTACGGCACGCTGTTCCTGGAGATGGGCAAGGCGGCGGGCCCGGCGCCGGCGCTCACGCGCGGCGGCGTGGGCGAGCGCGCTGGAGGCCGGCGTCAGCGGGGTCCAGGCGCGGGGGAAGGCGGAACCCGGTGACAAGACCATGATCGACGCCCTGACGCCGGCGGCTGCGGGCGTTCAGCGAAGGCGTCGCGGACGGGCTCGCGCTGCGCGACGCCCTGCGGCGTTCGGCCGCGGCCGCGGAGCAGGGCATGAAGGCCACGATCCCGCTGGTGGCCCGCAAGGGCCGGGCCAGCTACCTGGGCGAACGCAGCGCCGGCCACCAGGATCCGGGCGCCACGTCGTCCTGGCTGCTGCTCGACACGGCCGCGGCGACCCTGGCGGGCGAGAACGGTGCTCCGGCGGAGCCGGGCGACGATGCCCGGCGAGCCGCGAGGGCGCCGAGCCGTGATCGGCCTGGTCATCGTCTCGCACAGCGCCAGGCTCGCCGAGGGCGTGGTGGAGCTGGCCGCGCAGATGGGCGGCGACGGCCTGCGCATCGCGGCGGCCGCCGGTCTGGACCAGCCCGGCCGCCCGCTCGGCACCGACGCCGTGCTCGTGGCTCGAGCCATCGAGGAGGCATGGTCGGACGACGGCGTGCTGGTGCTCATGGACCTCGGCAGCGCCGTGCTCTCGGCCGAGCTGGCCCTGGACCTGCTGCCGGACGGGCGGCGCGACCGCGTGCTGCTCACCGAGGCGCCGCTCGTCGAGGGCGCCGTGGCCGCGGCGGTCGCCGCCTCGCTCGGTGAGTCTCTCGACCGCGTCGCAGAGCAGGC
>CAVPQD010000016.1:0-87605 GCA_963707335.1 uncultured Thermoleophilia bacterium
GACGAAGCCCTCGCCGGTCACTGTTCCACCATCAGCGTCACCATCCACCCCGACAACTCGGTGACGGAGGCCGACGACGGCCGTGGCATCCCGGTCGGCATCATGGACAAATACGACCAGCCGGCGGCCACCATCGTCCTCACCATGTTGCACGCCGGCGGCAAGTTCGGCGGCGCCGGCTACAAGGTGTCCGGCGGCCTGCACGGCGTCGGCGTGTCGGTGGTCAACGCGCTCTCCGAATACCTGGAGCTGGACATCTACCGCGACGGTCACCACTGGCACCAGCGCTTCGAGCGCGGCGAGCCGGTCGGCGCGCTGGACAAGATGGAGAAGCTCGCCAAGGGCGCGGCCACGGGCACCACGGTGACGTTCATGCCGGACCCCGAGGTCTTCGAAGAGGTCGAGTACGACTACCGCGTGCTCGCCCAGCGCCTGCGCGAGACCGCGTTCCTCACGAAGGGCCTGCGCATCGACCTCAACGACGAGCGCGCGGACGGCGAGAGCGTCACCTTCCAGTACGAGGGCGGCATCCGCGACTTCGTCGCCTACATCAACCGCGAGAAGGACGCGATCCACCGCTCCATCATCTACTTCGAGAACGAGACCGATGACGGCGCGGTCGAGGTCGCGATGCAGTGGAACTCGTCCTACAACGAGTCCATCTTCACGTTCGCCAACAACATCAACACCACCGAGGGCGGCGCTCACCTGTCGGGCTTCCGGTCGGCGCTCACGCGCACCATCAACGACTACGCGCGCCAGAAGAACCTCCTCAAGGAGAAGGAAGACAACCTCAGCGGCGAGGACGTACGCGAAGGCCTCACGGCGCTCATCTCAGTCAAGCTCAAGAATCCGCAGTTCGAGGGCCAGACCAAGACGAAGCTGGGCAACACGGAGATCCGCACCTTGGTCGAGACCAGCGTCAACGCCAAGCTCGCCGAGTTCCTCGAGGAGAACCCGTCCGAGGCGCGCCAGGTCGTCGAGAAGGCGATCAACGCGGCGCGGGCGCGCAGCGCGGCGCGCAAGGCGCGCGACCTCACGCGCCGGAAGGGCCTGCTCGAGGGCAGCACGCTGCCCGGCAAGCTGGCGGACTGCTCCATCAAGGATGCCGCCCTCAGCGAGATCTACCTGGTGGAGGGCGACTCGGCCGGCGGTTCGGCGAAGCAGGCGCGCGATCGCTCGTTCCAGGCGATCCTGCCGCTGCGCGGCAAGATCATCAACGTCGAGAAGGCGCGCATCGACAAGATGCTCGCCAACAACGAGATCCTCACGATGATCAGCGCCATCGGCGCCGGCATCGGCGACGAGTTCGACGTCGAGCAGGCGCGCTACCACAAGATCATCATCATGACGGACGCCGACGTGGACGGCTCGCACATCCGCACGCTGATCCTCACGTTCCTGTTCCGGCACATGAAGCCGCTGGTCGAGGCCGGCTACGTGTACATCGCGCAACCGCCGCTGTACCGGCTGAAGCAGGGCAACCAGGAGACGTACATCCACAGGGAAGCGCAGCTCGAGGAGATCCT
Source organism: uncultured Thermoleophilia bacterium (assembly GCA_963707335.1). Taxonomy (GTDB): domain Bacteria; phylum Actinomycetota; class Thermoleophilia; order UBA2241; family UBA2241; genus CAIXSE01. The sequence goes on from CAVPQD010000016.1 coordinate 1,530, forward strand.
GTTGCGCGGCCGCCTCGAGCAGATCCGTGTCGACAACACAGACACGGGCTTCTCCTTCAGCGAGACCAAGTACCAGCGCTTCCTCAAGCTCTTCGGCGAGTATGAGGGCTGGGTGAAGAAGCTGAAGAGCCAGTGGGGCGGGGAGCTCATCGACTGGCTCAAGAACGGCCCCGTCATCGAGGCCGAGATCGCGACCTTCGACGCGCTGCTCGCGGCGCTGCGCGAGGACATCGACAAGCGCTACGTCATCGATGTCCTCGGTGCGGACGCCGAGGCGCAGGTCGCGGACACGCGCCTGGTCGAACGGCGCACCGGCCTGGCCGCGAACCTGGGCATCCCGTTCGCGGCCCTCGCCGGGCGCGAGTTCCAGGCGCTCAAGCGTGTCCACCTGCGCATCAGCGAGCTGGTCGGCCGGCCGCCGTTCACGCTGCGCCTGGGCAACCGCAAGGCCGAGGCCGCGAGCTACGAGGACCTGCGCGTGCAGATCGTCGAGCTCACCAAGGAGGGCATCCAGCTGCAGCGCTTCAAGGGCCTCGGCGAGATGAACCCCGACCAGCTCTGGGAGACCACCATGAACCCCATGACGCGCACGCTGATGCTCGTCTCGATGGAGGACGCCCAGGCCGCTGACGAGGTCTTCACGATGCTGATGGGCGACAAGGTGGAACCGCGTCGCGAGTTCATCGAGAAGAACGCGAAGGAGGTGCGGTTCCTCGATGTCTGACGCATTGCAGACGCTCGAAGGCAAGATCGAGCCCATCGAGCTCGAAGACGAGATGCGCTCGTCGTTCATCGACTATGCGATGAGCGTGCTCACCGACCGCGCCCTTCCCGACGTGCGTGACGGTCTCAAGCCCAGCCAGCGTCGCATCCTGGTCGCCATGAACGATCTCGGTCTGGCGCCGACCAAGCAGCACCGCAAGTGCGCCAAGATCGCCGGTGACACCTCCGGTAACTACCACCCCCACGGCGAGGCTGTCATCTACCCGACGCTCGTGCGCATGGCCCAGGACTTCAACATGCGCTACACGCTCGTCGACGGCCAGGGCAACTTCGGCTCCGTCGAGGGCGACTCGCCGGCGGCGATGCGGTACACCGAGGCCCGATTCAGCCGCATCGCCGTGGAGATGCTCCGCGACATCGACGCCAACACCGTCGACTGGATGCCCAACTACGACGAGACGCGGCGCGAGCCGCGCGTCCTGCCGAGCCGCATGCCGAACCTCATGGTCAACGGCGCGGCGGGCATCGCGGTCGGCATGGCGACCAACATCCCGCCGCACAACCTCGGCGAAGTCGTGGACGCCATCGTGCATCTGGTCGACAACCCCGAGGCAGACGCCGACGAGCTCATGCGCTTCATCAAGGGGCCGGACTTCCCAACGGGCGGTGTCATCCTCGGCACGGGGGGCTTCAAGGAGGCCTACCGTACGGGGCGCGGACGCGTCCGCGTCCGCGCCAAGGCGCACACCGAGCAGCTCAAGGGCAACCGCAGCGCCATCGTCGTCACCGAGCTGCCCTACCAGGTCAACCGCGCCGCGCTCATCGACAACATCGTCGAACTGGTCAAGAACAAGAAGCTCACCGAGATCAGCGACCTGCGCAACGAGTCAGACCGCAGCGGCATGCGGCTGGTCATCGAACTCAAGCGCGAGGCGATCCCGATGGTCGTGCTCAACAAGCTCTACAAGCACACGCAGATGCAGACGACCTTCGGGGTCATCAATATCGCCCTGGTCGGCGGCGTACCGCGCACGCTGACCCTGCCGGAGATGCTGCGGGCGTACATCGCCTTCCAGAAAGAGATCGTCATCCGGCGCACCAAGTTCGAGCTCGACAAGGCCGAGACGCGGGCGCACATCCTCGAAGGCCTGCTCGTCGCCCTCGACAACCTCGACCAGGTGATCAGCATCATCCGCCACGCGAGCGACGCCGACGCTGCCCGTGAGGCGCTCATCGACACCTTCGAGCTCACGCGGCCGCAGGCGCAGGCGATCCTCGACCTGCGGCTGCAGAAGCTCACCGGCCTCGAGCGCGACAAGGTCAAGGAGGAGCATGCCGGCCTGCTGGCGCGCATCAAGGAGCTGCGCGAGCTGCTCGGCGACGAGAACGCGGTGTTCGGGGTCATCAAGGACGAGTTGCTGGAGATCAAGCGCCTCTACAACGACGACCGCCGCACCGAGATCGTGCCGGACGAGGGTGAGATCGACCTCGAGGACCTCATCGCCGAGGAGCAGATGGCGATCACCATCACGAAGACGGGCTACGTGAAGCGCATCCCGGTGGCGACATACCGCCAGCAGAAGCGGGGCGGTATCGGTGTGGCCGGCATGGAGCTCAAGGAGGAGGACGAGGTCGAGCACCTCTTCATCACCTCCACCCACAACTACCTGCTGTTCTTCACCAGCGTGGGCAAGGTGTATCGGCTCAAGGTGCACGAGCTGCCGCTTGCCGGCCGCAACGCCCGTGGCAAGCATTTGGCCAACCTGCTTCCGCTGCGCCAGGACGAGGACGTGCGCGCCGTCATCAACACGCGCAACTTCGACGTGAGCGAGGGCAAGTACCTCATCTTCGGCACCCGCAAGGGCCGCGTGAAGAAGACGCTCTTTGGCTCCTACAACACGCCGCTCAAGGCGGACGGCATCATCGCCATCAGCATGCGCGACGGCGACGAGCTCATCGCCGTCCGTCACACGTCGGGCGACGACGACATCATCATGGTCAGCCACCTCGGCCAGTCCATCCGCTTCCACGAGGACGACGTCCGGCCCACGGGCCGCAACACCGAGGGCGTCACCGGCATGCGGCTGCGCGCCGGCGACGAGGTCCTCGCCATGGACATCGCCCGCGACGACAGCGACCTGTTCGTCATCACCGAGAACGGCTTCGGCAAGCGGACGCTCATCAGCGAGTATCCGGGGCAGGGTCGCGGCGGCCTCGGGGTCCGCACCATCAAGCTCACCGATCGCAAAGGCTATCTCGCCGGCGTGCGGGTGGTGCGGGACAACCACGAGATCATGCTGCAGAGCCGCGACGGCGTGGTCATCCGCATGCGCGCCGACGGCATCCAGCGCTACGGCCGCGCCACGCAGGGCGTCAAGGTCATGAACATGCGAGAGGGCGATGTCGTGAGCGCCATCGCCCGCATGGTCGTCAGCGAGAGCGGCGCCACGGACGAGGAGATCGACGCGGATTGACCGCCGTAGGCGAGGTGCGGGTCCCTCCCCGCGTCTCGCACTCACTTCGATGAGCGGGCGGCCGGCAGCTCAGCTGCCGGCCGCCCGCTCCGCATCCCAGACGCGTACCGTGTTGCGCCCGATGGCCGGCACTGTCGAGGCGACCGGGATCGCCTTCCGCAGGATCTGTGTATTCTCCCCGCTCCTCATGATGTCTTGTTCCTGGCCCGTCGTCCGGAGCGACGCCCGGTGGCCGCCGCGCCCGTCAGGCCGCCGCGCCCCTCAGGCCGCGGCGCCGGCCGAGACGCCGGCCGCGGCATGCAGCAGCGCGGCCGGCCTCACGGCGATGCCGGCCTGGGTGAGCGCGGCCGCCGTGCGGTTCACGGCCGCGTGCTTGTCCAGGTAGTTGGCCTCGAGCACGGGCAGGAGACCCGGCGCTCGATGTCGTCCAGCGGCATGAAGTAGTCGAAGATGTCGCTGGGGTGGTCGCGACCGGCCTCTGACCGCAGGATCGCCGCCCTCGTGCTTGGCGCTGAGGTTGGCGACGGTGGCTGCGGCCTGCACGACGTCGGCGCGGCGGTCGTAGGGCTGCCGCACGATGCTCTTGTAGGCCTCGGTCACGTGATGCTCGAAACGGACATGGTCCGTGAGGCCGAGCGCCTCCCGCACGTCGGCGCAGGCCAGCAGCGTGTCCACCTCGACGGAGTTCGACAGATTGAGGCCGGCCATGCTGGTGCAGCCGTCCTCGCCGGCCAGTAGGCGCGCGCCCATGAGCAGCCAGAGCACCGACCAGGGGTTGTCGACGCCCATGAACACCGACACCTTGAACTCGTTGCGCACGCCGAGCTTGTTGAGAAGCAGCGCGACGATGATGGTGCCGCTGTTCACGTTGAGCACCTGGCGCACGCCGTATTCGGTGAGGAAGTGGAGGTACTCATCGGCCCACCTGAGGGGGTAGGCGTTCGGCTGGCCGATGCCGCCGAAGTAGCCGGCCATGGTGTCCGGGCCGCCCAGGTGGACGTTGCTGCCGTCGATGCCGCGCGTGTCGAGGGTCTCCACATGAGTCGCGCCGATGACCTGCATCGCCGCGGCCACCGCCAGGATGTCGCCGCCGGGCGCGCTCTGCTCCGCCATGTTGCGCACCCGGATGTAGCGACCCGGCATGAGCTCGCGCCTGGCGATGGCGCGCTCCGCCTCGCTGACGAGCCAGGGGAAGTACTGCAGGGCGCTGATCTCGAGCGTGACGGCGCACGCCTCCTCGAAAGGCATGGCGCTCGCCGCCGCGCCGAGCTGGTCGTGGCGGTACTCGTCCAGCGCGATGAAGGCCGCCCCGTCGCGCTGCTCGATGAGCCACTCGAGGCCCGGCAGGAACGGTGAGCGCTCGTCCTCGAGCCGGGCCAGACGCGTGTCGAGTCGCCCCGCCTCGTCGGCGGCGCTGTTGATGGCCTCCACGCCGCCGTACTTGTCCACCAGGTCGAGGAGCGCCTCGGTCAGCGCGTTGTCCGGCGAGGCCAGCACGTCGTTCACGGCCTCCAGATCGTCGGGCCGTACGCGCAACCTGGCGCGCAGGTCGTCTCGGGTGGTCATGACTCCTCCTTCGCCCACGCCGCGAACCTCTCGTGCTCGCCGTCGAGCATGCGGTAGCAGTGCTGCTCTTCTGGGAAGAGACCGCCGCGCACGTCCGCGACGTAGTCGCTGAGCGCGGCGGTCGCCACCCCGGCCAGATCGGCGTACTTCTTCACGAACTTGGGCGTGAACGCCTGGAAGGTGCCGAGCACGTCGCTGACGATGAGCAGCTGTCCGTCGACATCATCGCCGGCGCCGATGCCGAGCACCGGGATGGGCAGCTCGGCCGTGATGAAGCCGGCCACTTCCGGGGGCACGGCCTCGAGCAGCAGGAGCTGGACTCCCGCCTCGTAGAGCGCCCGGGCGTCCTCGACGACGAGCCTCGCCGACTCCAGGGTGCGGCCTTGAGCCTTGTGGCCGCCGAGCTGCCCGGAACTCTGCGGCGTCAGGCCGATGTGGCCGCACACCACGATGCCGGCGTCCAGGATCGCCTTCACGCGGCTGAGGACGCGGGCGCCGCCCTCGAGCTTGATCGCGTCGACGCCGGCCTCCTTGAGGAAGCGCCCGGCGTTGCGCACCGCTTCCTCGTCCGAGACCTGGTAGCTCATGAACGGCATGTCGCCGACGACGAACACGTCGGGCGCCCCGCGCCGCACGGCCTCGCAGTGCACGATGCACTGGTCCATGGTCACCGGGACGGTGCCCTGATAGCCGTACACGCACATCCCGAGCGAATCGCCGACCAGGATCATGTCCACGCCGGCGGCCTGCTCGAACGTCGCTGTGGGGTAGTCGTAGGCGGTGAGCCAGGTGATCTTCTCGCCCGTCTGCTTCATCTGATGAAGCTCGAGGACCCCTCTTCTTGCCATCGCGCGTCTCCTCTCCGGCCGGCCGTGGCGACCTGTGTCAATCGTCGTCGAGCTGCGCCGGCCAGCCCTCGTCGCGCTTCACTTCCGTGAGCACGAGCATAGTCTCCAGCTTGGACACGCCGGGGATGGCGGCGATGTCGTTCTTGATGAGCCGTCCGAGATGCTCCAGGTCGCGCACCGCGACGTGCAGCAGATAGTCGAAGCGACCGGTCACGTGGTAGCAGGAGCGCACACCGGGGATGCGCACGATGCCGCGCTCGAAGTCCTCGATGTGATCGCGGCTGTGGGCGTTGAGCTCGGCCGCGACGAAGGCCTGCAGCCCGACTCCCAGGGCCTCAGGCGCCACGTCGGCCTTGTAGCCGCGGATGGCGCCGTCCCGCTCCAGCCGGCGCACGCGCTCCAGCATGGCCGACGGCGACAGGCCGAGTCGCTCGGCGAGCCGGGCGTTTGTCTGGCGTCCGTCCCGCTGCAGGGCGCTGAGGATCTGTCGATCGAGCGAGTCCATGAGCCTCCATTGGGTCTCGTAATCGTCACTGTCACCGAAGAACGTGCGGTGAGTCAAGGCAACAAAAGGATATTCTGCGTCATCAGCATGATACCAGCGTATGGGAACGTGGCGGCCCCAGTGACAGGGAGCCCGACCGAAGAATCTGCGGAGACGGCCGGCGGCGCCCGGCCTGCAGAGCGTCTCAGGCGGGTCGCACCAGCACGGCGCGGAAGTCGTTGACGTTGGTGTGCGTGGGGCCTGTGACGAGCAGGTCGTCCAGCCTCGCGAAGAACGTGTAGGCGTCGTTCGCCGCCAGCGCGGCGCCCGGGTCGACGCCCGCCGCATCCGCGCGAGTCAGGGTGTCCGGCGCGAGGAACGCGCCGGCGTTGTGCTCGGTGCCGTCGATGCCGTCGGTATCGGCGGCGATCGCGGCGACGCCCGGCGTTCCCCGGAGGCCGATCGCCAGGCTCAGCAGATACTCAGTGTTACGGCCTCCCCGTCCGGCGCCGGCCACCGTCACCGTCGTCTCGCCGCCCGAGAGCAGCACGCAGGGCGCGGCGGCGGGGCCCTGGCCCGCGGCGCAGGCGCGCGCCACCTCGGCGTGCGCCGCGCCCAGTTCGCGCGCCTCCCCCTCGAGGTCGTAGCCGAGGACGACCGGCTCGACGCCGCCCGCCCTCGCCACCTGTGCCGCGGCGTCGATGGAACCGTGGGCCGTTGCCAGCATCACCACCTCGTCGCGAGCGAACGACGGGTCGCCCGGCTTGGGCGTCTCGCTGCCCGCGATGCTGTCGCCGGCCTCGCGGCTGCCCGCCGCCGCCCCGATGCGCAAGGTACTCAGCACGGCCGCAGGTTCGGTGATGGCGTAGCGCTGCAGGATGGCGAGCGCGTCCTCGAAGGTAGTCGGATCGGGCACGGTCGGACCGGAGGCGATCGTCGATGCGTCATCGCCGGGGACGTCCGAGATGATGTAGGTGACGACACGGGCGGGGTGCGCTGCCACCGCGAGGCGGCCGCCCTTCACGAGCGACAGGTGCTTCCGCACGCAGTTGATCTCCGCGATGCTCGCGCTGCTGCGCAGGAGCGCGCGACCGATCCTCTGGATCTCATCCAGGGCGAGGTCCGCGGTCGGCAGTTCGAGCAGTGCCGAACCGCCGCCGGACAGCAGGCAGATGACCAGGTCGTCCGCCGAGAGGTCCTGCACGAGTGCGAGGATGCGGGCCGTCGCTTCCCGGCCGGCGGCATCGGGGAGCGGATGCGCTGCCTCCATGACGCCGATGCGCTCGCACGGTTCGCCGTGGCCGTACCGCGTCACGACGAGTCCGTCGAGCGGCCCCTTCCACTCCTTCTCGACGGTCCGCGCCATGCGCGCCGCGGCCTTGCCTGCGCCGACCACGATGGTGCGCCCGGTGGGACGCGACGGCAGGCGCCCAGGCAGCAGCTGAACCGGGTCGGCCGCGGCGACGGCGGCGTCAAAGAGGCTGCGGAGAAACGTCCGCGGCTCGGGTGGCATCGGCATCCCTCCGTGAGGATGGTCGGGCGGGCGAGTGCTACCGTCTTACCGCAGCGCGCAGGGGTTCACACGTCGGCGTCGGCGTCCGTCGGCGCGCTGGCCACGGCCGGGGCGGCCTCTATCGCCTCCCCCTCCTCGCCGAAGTGCTCGTTGCGCACGAAGTCCTGCACGGTGCGGCGTTCGGCGATGAGCCGCAGGCCGCTCTCGTCCACCATGTAGGCGGCCGCCTGGTCGCGCCCGTTGTAGGCGCTCATGCACTCGAGGGAGTACGCGCCGACGTCGAAGAAGGCGATCAGGTCGCCCACGCCGGTGCTGGTGGGCAGGAAGCGGAAGGGCGACCCGGGGTCGCCGGCGTAGACGTCGCCACCGTCGCAGAGCGGGCCGCCCAGGCGGAAGGGCCGCACCGGCGGCTTGCTGCAGCGGTTGGCGACCACAGCGCGGAAATACCAGTGGTAGTTCGAGTGCTCCAGGATGGTGTTGAAGCCGGCGTCGACCATGAGCCAGTCCTCGCGCGCGATGCGCCCGCGACCGGCCTCGAGGAGCTTCGTCTTCTCGGCCTCGACGCGGCTCAGCAACACCGCGGTGTCGCCGGCGATGGCGCGGCCTGGCTCCAGATAGAGCTTCAGCTTGGGGCGCGCCGCCCGCAGCTTGGCGCAGACCACCTCAGCATAGTCGTCCAGGGCGTGCGGCGCCTCGAAGTAGGTGTCCGGCTCATCGCGGATGCGATCGTAGTAAGGGATGGCGTAGCCGCCGCCGATGTTGAGATGCTCAAGGCGGGTGCCGTGGGCCGTCTCGACCTTCTTGACCAGGGCCAGCGCCTCATCCAGCGCGGCTTCATAGGGCTCCACCTCAGTGATCTGCGAGCCGATGTGATAGTGCAGGCCGACGACCTTGACGTTGGGCAGCTGCACGGCGAGGCCGAACGCGCCGACGGTCTCGCCGACATCGATGCCCGCCTTGGCGCCGTTGCTCGTCTGCAGCCCCGGATGCGTGGCGCTCGCGATGTTGAGGTCGATGCGCAACGCCACCCGCGCCTCGACGCACAGGTCCGCTGCTATGGCGGCGACACGTTTCAGCTCGGAGACGGAGTCGACGATGATCGCCTCGATGGGCGGATCCAGCGCGGCGGCGATCTCATCCTCGCTCTTGGCGTTGCCGTTGAAGACGATCTGGTCCGGCGTGAAGCCGACTCGCTTGACCTTCCAGAGCTCGCCGCCCGAGTTGACCTCGACGTCGATGCCGGCGGCGCGCACGCGGTCCAGGAACCACAGGTTGGAGCAGGCCTTGCTGGCATAGAAGATGCGGGTCTGCGGGTGTCTGCTCTGGAAGGCCGTGCGCATGGCGGCGATGTTGCGGTCGAGTTGGGGGGCACTGAACAGGAAGAACGGCGTAGGTATAGTCTCGGCAAGCTCCGTCACGTCCAGACCCTCGAACAGCATGCGCCCGCGGGCGCACCCCAGCATCTCGGCCGTGTGGATGGCGAGCTGGGCGAAGGTGACGCCGCAGGTGCGGTCGGTCGGGTCGGCAGGGTCGTACGGCGCCATCGCTCCCCTTCGCTCAGACCAGCTCGTGCAGACGCTGCAAGAGCGGATCGAATTCCGGTCCCTTAAAGCAGTACCCCAGCTCGCGGAAGCCCGACCGCAGGCGCTTGATCTCGTCCGCGACGGCGGCTCCGTCGTTGACGACCGCTGCCATGAGCCGGGCGACTTCTGCGAAGTCGTCCGGCCCCATGCCGAAGCGCGTCATCTCGGCGACGCCCAGACGCAGGGCGCCGGAGGCCGTGAAGCCCTCCTCGTCCGGCGCCGCCTGGTAGTTGCAGATGATGTTGCTTGTCCTCGAGCCGCGCCGCCATCTCGGGACCCCGGCCGTAGCCGACCCGGACGACGACCTGGTGCGTCTCGGTGTAGTTGACGGCGGGGTCGCCGGCAACGTCCAGCCCGGCGTCGTCGAGCGCCACGGCGAAGGCCTTGGCGTTGGCGATCACGGCCTGCTGGTAGGCGTCCTTGAAGTGGTTCATCTCGATAGGCCGCCATGAGCAGGCCGAGCAGCGTGCCGAGATGGTGGTTGCTCACGGAACCCGGGAAGGCGCGGCGCTCGACGGCCTCCCACAGCTCCCACTTCTCCTCCGGCTCCTGCCAGCGTCCGCCGATGACGCCGCGCTGGGTGCCGAAGAACGTCTTGTGGGTGGAGCCGGTGACGAGGTCGGCGCCCTCGGCGAACGGCTCGCTGGAAGTAGCGGGCCGACGAGGCCCAGCACGTGCGCCATGTCGTACATGAGCACCGCGTCGATGCCGGCGGCGTCCAGGAAGGTGCGCACCTCGTACACCGGTTCGGGATGCAGCACCATGCTCTTGCCGAGGATGATGAGCTCGGGTCGCTCCTTCTCGATGAGGTCGAGGAGCGCCGGCACGTCGGCCTTGTAGGGGTTGTCCGCGAGCACCGGGATGTCCTCGACCGCCGGCATCTCGGTGCGCGGGTCGCGGGCCACGAAGTCACGCAGCGCGCCCATCGGCTGGGCGCTCAGGTGGCCGCCCTTGCCGATGTGGTTGTTGATCACCTTGCGGATGCGCCGCGGCTCAGCCTTGCGGTCGGCGCGGTTGAGGTAGTCGACCAGCGCGCTGAACACGGCGGTGTTGGCCATCTGACCGCTGATGACGCGGGTCTCGACCTCGGGGCAGCCCAGGTAGTCGCGCAGCTCGGCCGCGAGCAGCCGCTCGACCTCGTCGATGAACGCCGTGCCCTGGTAGTAGAAGACGTCGAGGTCGTAGAAGGCCTCGGTCTTCTTGTGCTCGGCGTAGCGGAAGGCCGGGTCCGTGATGCTGAGCAGCCGCACCATCGGCGACGGCGTCATCTCGGAAGGGATGAGGTCGATGCACTCGTCCTGTCGCCACTCGTGATTGCGCGATCGCGGCAGTCAGCAGCCGCACCGCCTGCCGCGGCCCGTCGCCGCGCGACAGCGCGGGCAGCTGCGGGCTGTGGTCCCAGACGATGGCACGGGCGTACGGCGGCGCGTCGCTGCGCAGGTGGTAGGGCACGACCAGGCCGGGCACGCGCCGCCCGCGCACGTCAACCTGCACGTCGTCGTCCTCGAGGATGCGGCTGTCGACGTAGGCGAGCGCGATGGAACGCAGCTGCTGATCCTCCGTGAGCGACGAACGCAACCCGTCGCCATCGACGATCCAATAGGGCACAGCGGTCCCGCTCGTGACCCAGCCGACGGCTTCACCGTCGCGGTACACCGCGGAACCCTGCCGAGCGATGCCGCGGCCGGTCACCGCGACCGGCTGGGTGAGCCGGGGCAGATCGTCGATGAGTGAGTAGTCGCGCCGCAGGATGCGCTCATAGGCCGCGTGCTGACGCTCCAGCGCGGCGCGGCCCACGAACTCGCCCTTGCGCGGCGAGAAGCTGACGGCGAACGCGGCAAGCGGGCAGCTCATGATGGGGATCTCCCGGCCGGCGGGGTCGAGGCCCAGCTCCTGACCGTACAGCGGCAGGCCGGCCTCGAGGCGCAGCGTGTCGCGGGCGCCGAGCCCGACGGGCTCCGCGCCCGCGACGACGAGTGCGTCCCACAGGGCCGGCGCGTGTCCGGCGGCCACGAAGAGCTCGAAGCAGATGGGCTCCCCTGTGTAGCCGGTGCGGCCGACGCGCACCTCCGCGCCGTCGATGGTGACGATGCTGAGCTCGTTGCGCAGCGGTTCGGGCAGGCGGCCGCGCTCGATGAGACCGGCCAGGATGTCGCGCGACGCCCTGCCCTGCAGGGCGAGCATCGCGATCTCGCCGGTCTCGTCGGTGAGCTCCACGTCGGGGAAGCCCCGGATCAGCTCGTGGAAATGCTCCCAGTCCTTGATGCGGTTGGAGGCGTTCACCACGAGCAGGTACTCGTCCTCGCGGAAGCGGTAGAGGTAGGCGTCGTCGACGGCGCCGCCCGTGGGTGTCGGCACCATGGTGTACTGCGCCTGCAGCACGTCCAGCGCCGCGGCGTTGTTGGTGAGGACATGTTGCAGGAACGGCACCGCCCCGCGGCCACGCAGCACGAAGCGGCCCATGTGCGACACGTCGAACAGGCCGGCGTGGCGGCGCGTGGCCAGGTGCTCGGCGATGATGCCCCCGGCGTACTGCACCGGCATCTCCCAGCCGGCGAAGTCGACCATGCGCGCGCCGGCCGCGACGTGCCGGTCGTAGAGGGGCGTGCGCTTCAAGTGGCCGGCCGTGGCGGCGTCGTTCATGACTGCGCCCACTGCTTCAGCTTACCCAGGCCCTCCTCGATCTCCGCGACCTCGATGCCGGAGTAGGCGAAGCGGACGTAGTGCTCGGCCTCGCCAGGCAAGGCGCGGCCGAAATGCAGACGGGTGCAGAAACTGACGCCCGTCTGCTCCAGGGCGCCGCGCCGCAGCTCGTCGTAGCTGCCGAAGCCCTTCTGCTTCATCAGGCCGGTGACGTTGGGGAACAGGTAGAACGTGGCCTCGGGCTTGAAGCAGCGCACGCCGGGGATTTCGTTCAACAGCCGCACGGCGGCGTCGCGGCGCTCCTTCAGTGTCTCGACGATGCGTCGCGGCCCCGACTGGTCGCCGGTGAGTCCCTCGAGCGCCCCGTACTGGATGAAATGGTTCGAGCATGACTCGTCGTTCACGTTGAGCTTGGCGATGACGTCGATGTACTCGGACGGCCCGATGGCGGCCCCCAGACGCCAGCCCGTCATCGCGAACTTCTTGGAGAACGTGTAGAGGATGACGGTGCGCTCGGCCATGCCGGGCAGCGAGGCGATGGACCGGCTGGCGCCGGAGTAGCGGATGTCCCAGTAGGCCTCGTCGCTCAGCACGACGAGGTCGTGGGCGAGTGCCAGCTCGGCCAGGCGCTCCAGCTCCGCCGCCGAGCTTTCGGCGCCGGTCGGGTTCTGCAGGTTGTTGAAGATCAGCAGGCGCGTCCTGGGCGTGATCGCGCTTTCGAGCTGGTCGAAGTCGAGCTCGAAGTTGTCGGCGCCTTCGACGTAGCTGTAGGGCTTGGCGATGCCCCCATGGAACTCGATCTGGCTCTCGTAGATGGGGTAGCCCGGGTTCGGGTACAGCACCTCGTCGCCCGGGTCCATCAGCGCCAGGATGAACTTGCCGATGACCGGCTTGCCGCCGGGTTGCGATGGCCACGTTCTGCGGGGCCAGCTCGAGGAGATGCGAGGCGCCGACGTCTGCGGCGATCGCCTCGCGCAGCGGCATGATGCCGGCATTGGGGCAGTAGCCGGTCTTGCCGTCGCGGATGGCCTTCTCGGCGGCGTCGACGATGTTCTGCGGTGTGGGCAGGTCCATGTCGCCCAGATGGAAGGGGTAGACCCTGTGTCCCTGGTCGCGCCATTCGTTCGCCTCCGCCGACACGGCGAACGCCGTCTCTGTGCCAAGGCGCGCGATTCGCTCGGCGACACCGCGGGTGCGCGCAAACGACGTCATTGCTGAGCCTCCTGTCCGAGGGCGGCGGCGCCGCCAGGTCGTGTCCTGCAAGCGGGGTCGTGCGCGGGGGTGCAGGTTGGCAGCCCCAGGGATGTGGCGTTGACGATGCTCGGCGCCGCATGCGGCGGCTCGCCTTCGAGGAAGGGCAGGACGTCCTCCAGGGTGTCCGACTTCGGCCACACCGGGAAGCCTTGCAGCACGCCGGCGACGTTGGCCGCCGCGAGTGTCGCCATGCCCTCGCGCGTCCAGCGGGATGCTGAGCCCAGGTGCGGCACGATCACGACGTTGTCCAGTTCCGCGAGGCCCTGCGCCATCGCCGGCTCCGCCTCGTACACGTCGAGCGCGGCCCTGAAGTGCGGGTGCGCACGGCAGTGTCGGACCAGCGCCGCCTCGTCGATGAGCGGGCCGCGGCTGGCGTTCACAAGGATCGCGCCCTGCTTCATGAGAGCGAGCTGCGCCGCGCCGATCATGTGGCGCGTGGTCTGGTTGAGGACGGCGTGGATGCTGACGACGTCGGCGGCCCTGAGCAGCTCGTCGAGCGAGCCGGCACGGCGGCACGTGACCGGCGGCTCGCCGTGGGTCTCGAGCAGAGCGGCATAGTCGGCCACATACGCCTCAAGCCCGTCGTTCACGTGCGGGTCGTGATAGAGCACGTCGGTCTTGTGGCCTTCCATCATCATCCGGGCGAAGGCCGTGCCGATGCGCCCCGCCCCGATCACGCCGATGGTGCAGCCGTATAGCAGATCGCCAAGGAGCAGCTGCGGCAGCCAGCCGTGATAGCGGCCGGCCCGCATGAAGCGGTCGCCCTCGGGGATGCGCCGGGCCGCGGCGAACGCGAGAGCCACCGCCAACTCGGCCGTCGTCTCGGTGAGCACGCCGGGCGTGTTGCCCACGGGCAGCCGCAGCCCGGTCGCCGCCTCGATGTCGACATTGTCGTAGCCGACGGCGTAGTTGCAGTACACGAGACCGCCGGCCCGCTTGAGCGTTTCGAGCAGGCCGGCCGACCAGGCTTCGGGCAGCTGGCCGATGGCTCCGTCCGCGTGGTCGCCGATGGCGGCGCGGATCTCGCCCTCGGACAGGATGTCGTCACCTTGCGCGACCTCCACCCTGCAGTCCGCAGCTTCCAGGAGCCGCTGCCAGCGATCGCCTGGCAGCTCCTTGGTCACCAGGACGCGGCGCGAACCGTCGGGGTTGACGACCCGCCATTCTCTCCCTGACACCTCGCTCACCCCCTTAACGTCGAAGGACAGGGCGATGTCTCCATCACCCTGTCCGCCGTGGGGCGCCCAGGCGTCCCGCGTCTTCAGGGGCCCGTCCGGTCGCGTTCCGTTTGCCTGAGAGTTTCGGCGACACATCCGTGCCGCCTTGCCCCTTCGGCGCTCGCCCGCGCCGCTGCGCGGCGAGCTCTCGCGCGACCTTCTGCCGGGCGTCCTCGGTTCGCGCCGAGCCTACCACCGGCGGCTGGGGGGCCGCAACGCAGCACGGCCGGGTGATGACGACCCTCGTCGTTCCTCCATACCCATATCCGGGCACGCCGTCGCGGGTGTATGGTGAGGTGGAGTCACCGTCTGTCATCGTCAGGCGGGAGGGGGTCCCACCGTGCCCGTCTTATTGGTGGCAGCTGCGCAACGCGACGACCTGCGGCATTTCAACGAGTTGCTCGCCTCGTGGCCGATGCGGCTTGCCGTTCTGCTGCTCTTCGCGGGGATCGCGGTACTGGCGTTCACTCGCGTATCGCGCGACTTCGACGACGGCGCCCGCACCTTCCGCGCCGCGGTCGTCGCGCTCGGCGTGTTCGCGTGCCTCGAGCTCTTCCTGGGGAGTTCCCTCGGCGGTTCGCACGCCGTCCCGATCTGGCTGCAGTTCACCACGCTGTTGTGGTTGTTCGGTCTGTGGCTCTACTACTTCGTGCGTTTCATGACGCGACAGCGCAGCGGCCCAGGGGATGCGGAGACGCAGCGCCGGGGGGCGGAGCTGGACGAGACGCTGGCCGGCATGGAGCAGGACCTTCACGGTCGGGCCGGCCCGGCGCGCGACCGCTGAGCGCCGCGATGGCGGCTGGCCGCGCCACGGCCGCTTCGGTACACTCGTCATCCCGATGACCGACGCGGCCGACATCAGCCAGCCCAGACCAGAGCGGCGCCCTCGCACCTTCAGCGGCATCCAGCCGTCCGGCACGCTGCACCTGGGCAACTACCTCGGCGCCATCCGCAACTGGGTGGCGATGCAGGAGACGCACGACTGCGTGTACTGCGCCGTCGACCTGCACGCCATCACGGTGCGGCAGGAGCGCGCCGAGCTGCGGCGCAACACGATCGACCTGGTCAATCTCTTCCTGGCCGCCGGTGTCGACCCCGAGCGGTCCATCGTCTTCGTGCAGAGCCACGTGCCCGCGCACACCGAGCTCATGTGGATCCTCAACACGATCACCTACATGGGCGAGCTGCGGCGCATGACGCAGTTCAAGGACAAGACGGCCGGCGCGGAGGGCGAGAGCATCGGCGTCGGCCTCTTCGACTATCCGGTGCTGCATGGCCGCCGACATCCTGCTGTATCGCGCCGACGCCGTGCCGGTGGGCGAGGACCAGAAGCAGCACGTGGAGCTCACGCGCGACGTGGCGGAGCGCTTCAACAACGCCTTCGGCAAGACCTTCGTCGTGCCGGAGCCGATCATCCGTGAGGAAGGCGCCCGGGTGATGAGCCTCGACGACCCGGCGAAGAAGATGAGCAAGAGCGCCGGGTCGGAGAACAGCTACATCGCGCTCATGGACGCGCCGGACGTGATCCGCAGGAAGATCCGGCGCGCCGTCACCGACTCCGGCACCGAGGTGCGCGGCGGGCCGGACAAGCCGGCGCTCACCAACCTGCTCGACATCTACAGCGTCCTCGCCGGCGAGTCCGTCGCCGCGATCGAGGCGCGCTACGAGGGCAAGGGCTACGCCGACTTCAAGGCCGACCTCGGCGAGGTCGTCGTCGAGGCGCTCGTGCCCATCCAGGCGCGCATCCGGGAGCTCGAGGCGGACAAGAGCTACACGCTCGAGGTGCTCAAGGCCGGCGCCGAGCGCGCCGAGGCGATCGCCGCGCGCACGCTCGCCAAGGTGCGCGAGCGCGTCGGGATCTCCCGCGCCCCGGCTCGTAACCGGCCGGCGCTGGTCGCTAGACTAGCGCGAGCACTGTTCCGTCCGGAGGCACAATGATCTCCATCGAGACGATGAAGTACCGCACCGCGGAGATGATCGGCGAGGAGTTCCCGCTGGTGTTCTGGCGCGGCAAGGGCCGCATCGTCGGCTCGGACGACACAAGCCTCTCGCTGCTCGTGCGCGGCATCCGCGTCGACCTCACCTGGGACCGGCTCTCGGTCACGTGGAAGCGGCTGCTCTCCAACCACACGCTCGACAGTCGACGAGCTCGGCGGCGGCGCGGACGCCGTCGGCATCGTGAGCCTCTTCGCGTTCCTGCAGGCCGACGCCGTGCGATGCTCGACACCGACGGCCTGCTCGTGCTCAAGGAGCGCCCGGACACGCCGGTGCACCAGTACGCCGACATGAGCCGGCCCACCGTCGTGGGCCCCGTGGCGGCGCAAGATCCACGGCGACTGACGGCGCGCGCGGACGGCTGACGACGCCGTGATCCGCGTCAGCAAGGAGCAGCGCGTCTTCGCCTTGGCGGCGGACGCGCCGCCGGCCGCGACCGTCACGCCCGGCAGCACGGTCCGCCTCGAGACCGCAGACTGCTTCGTCGACCAGGTCCGGCGACCCGGCGACGCCCTGGCCGCCATCGACTGGGACAGCATCAATCCGGCGACCGGTCCGGTCTGCGTCGAGGGCGCCGAGCCCGGCGATGTCCTGACCGTCCTCGTCGAGCGCATCGAGCTGGCCGACAGAGGGCTCATGGCGGTCGGCCCTGACTTCGGGGTGCTGGCGGACCGCATCATCGAGTCGGAGTGGCACCGCATCGTGCCGATCGCGGACGGTGTCGCCGTCTTCGCCGACGGCGTCGCGGTGCCGCTGCGGCCCATGATCGGCGTGATCGGCGTCGCGCCCGCGGGCGCGCCGTGCCCACCGGGTCGCCGGGCGCGCACGGCGGCAACATGGACACGCGCCTCATCGGCGAGGGCGCGATGCTGTACCTGCCGGTCTTCGCGCCCGGCGCGCTGCTCGCCGCCGGCGACCTGCACGCCGCCATGGGCGACGGCGAGATCTGCGGCACCGGCGTCGAGGTCGCCGGCGCCATCACCTTACGGCTCGACGTCCGCCGCGACCTGCGGATCGCAAACCCGCTCGTGCGCACGGCCGAGGTCGTGGCGACCATCGCCTCGGCGGAGACGCTCGACGCCGCCGCCGACGGTGGCGACGCGCGACATGGCTGACCTGCTGACGGAGCGACTGGGCCTCTCCGCGAGGCACGGCGACCATGCTGATGAGCGCCGCCGGCGCGCTGCAGGTCTCGCAGATCGTCGACCCGCTGCAGACGGCGCGGTTCGCCATGCCCGGAAGCGCTCGCGGCGTTCGGCGGCACGCTGCTGTAGGCTGCGCGCCTGAGGCGATCGCACAAGGCGCAAGGAGGACGACGTGGTGGCTGAGTACGGAGCGCAGGGCATGGTGGGACGGCTGCGCCGCGTGTCGTGATCGGCGGCCCGACGAGGCCATGGCCGCCGCCGACCCGGCGGCTGGCACTACACCAGCGCCGATCGACCTCGAGGAGGCGCGCGCGCGCGCACGACGCTGCTCGTCGACGCGCTGCGCGCCTGGGACGTCGAGGTGCTCTACCACGACGAGCCGCTGCCGCGAGCACGCCGACAGCGTGTTCGTCTTCGACCCGGTCCTCGTCACCGACCCGGGCACTCTCGTGCTCAGCATGGGCAAGGAGCGTCGGCGCGGCGAGGAGGAGCCGCTCGGCCGCGCCCTCGCAGGGCTGCGGCGTGCCGGTCTTCGGCCGCCTCGAGGGCGACGCCCGCGCCGAGGGCGGCGACACCCTGTGGCTGGACCACGACACGCTCGCCGTCGGCCGCGGCTTCCGCACGAACGCCGAAGGCGTCCGTCAGCTCCGCGAGCCTCCTCGGCGCCGCTCGGCGTCACGGTCCTGGACTACGACCTGCCGTACTTCACCGGCCCCGAGGCCTGCCTGCACCTGCTCAGCCTGATCAGCCCGGTGGACGTCGATCTCGCGGTCGCCTATCCGCCGCTCATGCCCACCGCGTTCTGGGCGCGAGCTGCGGCGCCGCGGCGTGCGCCTGCTCGAGGTGCCGGAGGAGGAGTTCCTGCACACGCAGGCGACCAACGTGCTCGCCGTCGCGCCGCGCGCGTGCATCATGCTCGACGGCAGTCCGGTGACGCAGCCGTCTGCTCGAGATGGCGGACTGCGAGGTCGTCGACATTCCCCGGCGAGCCGCTCTCGTTCAAGGCGGAGGGCGGCCCGACCTGTCTGACGCGGCCGGTGCTGCGCGACCCGGCCTGACTGAGAGCACGGTGTCCGCCGATCCTCAGTCGCGCGGCCGCTTCACGCCGATCGAGGCGCGCGCGCTGGAGGCCGTCGATCACGACGGCCTCGTCGCGCTGCTGCGCGAGCTCATCGCGATCCCGAGCCTCGACGGCGACGAGAGTCGCGGCTCAGCGCCGAGGTCGCGACCTGGCTTGCCGCGGCAGGGTCTTGCGACCGACGTCTGGCCGATCGACCTCGAGGAGCTGGCGCGACACCCGCGACTGGTGCCACGAGGTCGAGCGCGACGAGGCCTTGGGCGTCGTCGGCTGGATCGGGGAGCCCGCGGTCGCGCGGCGGCGCCGGCCGCGACCTGCTGCTCAACGGCCACATCGACGTGGTGCCGGCCGGCGACGAGGCCGCGTGGACGACGCCGCCGTGGGACCCGGCCGTCAGGGACGGCCGCGTCTACGGCCGCGGCGCCGTCGACATGAAGGGCGGCCTGTGCTGCGCGCTGTTCGCGGCCAAGGCGGTCCGCGACGCGGGCATCCGGCTGCGCGGGCCGCATGAGCGTCGCCAGCGTCGTCGGCGAGGAGGACGGCGGCACCGGCACGCTGGCCACGCTGCTGCGTGGCCACCGCGCCGACGGCGCCGTCGTGGTGGAGCCGACCGCGGCTGCACGTGGTGCCGGCGCAGGCAGGTTCGCTGATGTTCCGGCTCGTCGTGCACGGGTCTGCCGCGCACGGCTGCGTGCGCGAGGAGGGTGTGAGCGCGGTCGAGAAGTTCGTGCCGCTGTTCGCCGCGCTCCGCCGCCTCGAGGCCGAGCGCTGCGGTGTCGTCGCCGGCGGCAGACGTGCCGCAGACGGCCGGTGGCCGCCGTCGCCGGCGACCCGACTCGCCGCTCTTCGCCGGCTACCGGCTGCCCTGGCCGATCGAGGTCGGCACGGTGCGCGCCGGCGACTGGGCGTCCAGCGTCCCGGACACGCTCGTGGCGGAGGGACGCTACGGCGTCGCCGTCGGCGAGGACGCCGGCCGCGGCCCGGCGGGCGTTCGAGGATGCGATCGCCCGCGCCGCCGCGGACGACCCCTGGCTCCGCGCATCACCCGCCCGAGGTGGAGTGGTGGGGCGGGCGCTTCGACCCGGCCGTCACGGACCCGTCCGACCCCATCGTCACCACCGTCGCCGGCGCTGCGGAGACGTCACCGGCCCGGCGCCGTCCGGTCGAGGGCGTCACCTACGGCGCCGACCTGCGCCTGCTCGTCAACGTCGGGCGCATCCCGACCGTGCTGTTCGGACCCGGCGACGTGCGGGTGGCTCACATGCCGGACGAGTACGTGCCGGTCGACGACCTGCGCGCCGCCACCGAGACGCTCGTCGCTCACCGCGCTGCGCTTCTGCGGCGTCCGAGAGTAAGCTGCACGGCCGGGCGAATCCGTCGACGCGACCATGGACCTGCCCGAAGGCTACATCCTGCGCCACCCGACAGCGGCCGATCTCCCCGCGGCCCAGGCGGTTCTCGACGCGGCCGAGAGCCACGACACCGGCGAGTCGCGCCGGCACGAGAACCGGCTGGCTACCGAGTGGACGAGCCCGCATTGCGATCCCGGGCATGACTGGTGGGTGGTCGAGGCGCCCGGAGCCGGCATTGTCGCCGTCGGCTGGGTGTGGCCCGAGACAGCCGGCGAGGTCACCGCCGACCACTACGTGCATCCGGCCCACCGCGGCCACGGCCTGGGCGAGGTGCTGCTCGACGCCATCGAGCGCCGCAGCGCCGCGTTGTGCGCGCGGCCGCCGGACGCCGCGCCCCGTCACTTGGTCGTCTGGAGCGAGGACTCAGACATCACCCGCCGCGCTTCGCTCGAGCAGCGCGGCTTCGTCGCGACGCGACAGTACTTCGAGATGACGATCGCCTTGGACGACTCGCTGCCGCAGGCGGCTTGGCCCGAGGGCATAGTCGAGCCGGTCGTTCCGGCTCGGCATCGACGAGGGGCCGGTCCACCAGGTGGACACCGAGGCCTTTGCCGAGCACTTCCTCTTCGAGGCCAGGAGCCTGGATGAGTGGCAGCTTCGCCATCTCGAGCCGCCCGACGCGGATCCGACGCTGTGGCGGCTCGCCTGGGACGGCGACAGACTGGTCGGCTTCGTCATCGCCGTCGACCGTGACGAGGGGGCCTTCATCGAGGACCTGGCCGTGCTCAAGCCGTGGCGCGGCCGGGGCATCGGGCGCGCCCTGCTCGCTGACCGTGTTCGCGGCGCTTCGCGACCGCGGCCAGCCGGTGGCGCGCCTCTACGTCGACGCACAGAACGTCACCGACGCCGTGCACGTGTACGAGGCGGCGGGCATGCAGGTGTCGCGCCGCTTCGACGTGATGCAGAAGCCCTTGGCCGCAGACGAAAGAGGGCCGGGGCCCTGACCTGGCCCCGGCCCTCCCGACGCTCCGAGAGCGTCTCAGGGGACCTGGCGGCGAGCTGCCCTGCGGCGGCTCGCGCTCCGTTCCGTCAGGCGAGATGCGCGGTGTCGGTGCGCGTGATCGGCATGTTGCGCACGCCGCATCTCGGCGCAGAAGGCGTCCGCACGCTGCGCGGCAGCTCCTCGGGGCAGATCATGCCCTGTCGGCGATCCTGTCCTCGACGATGAACTCGGCGTAGATGGCTGCCGGCGTGCTGGTGCCGTAGCTCACGCAGGTGGCGCCGGGGATCTGGCCGTTCACCCACTTGATGTCCGGCGGGAAGATGTTGTAGCCGACGCTGGCCGGCTTGCCGTTCTTCTCGCCGATGCAGTCGACGGTGACGACGCCGAAGTCGGTGATCTCGCCGGCCAGGGCGAGCTTGGCGAGCTCGTCGGCCGGCGGGTTGGGCGGCAGGGTCGCGACGAACACGTCGATCGGCCGCACCTCGCTGCCGTCCTTGAGCTTGACCGGGTACTTGCTGGTCATGCCCGAGCCCACGAGCGCGAGGTCGGCGTCGATGCCGTCCTCGTCGCCGCCCATCTTGAAGTCGACGTAGCGCAGGCCCTTGTCGCCGAACTTCTTCGGGAGCAGGCGCGGCAGGGTGCGTGACCTCTTCGTGGTCGTGGCAGATGACCGTGCCGAGGCCGAACGGCTCGGGGAACTCGTACTTCTCGCGGCGGCCGAAGATCTCGACGCGCTTGAACTCGCCGTCCTCGTAGAGCAGCGGCGGCTGCGCGCAGTCGGTGTAGTAGGTCTCCTGCGACCAGACCTGCAGCGGCACGGGGAGTCGAAGAGCGGCGAAGTCCTTGATGCGGATCTCGAAGCACGTGTCGAGGTCCTCGTAGCCGTTGGCGGCGAAGGTGTTGGTGACGCCCGGGTCCATGCCGGTGCTGAGCAGGGCGAGTGATGCCCGGCCTTGCTGAACTCGCCGGAGCAGTGTCATCTGGTCGAGGTACGCCTCGTCGATGGTCTGTGTCGCGCGTCTGGCCCGCGCCATGTCGATGTAGGCGGCGCCGCACTTGAGGCACGCCTTCATGATGGACATGTTGAACTCGGGGATGACGGCGTTGACGACGAGCTTGCAGCCCTCGCCGGCCTTGGCCACGGCGTCGGTGTCCGACGGCGTCGATGAAGATGGACAGCGCCTTGCCGTTGCCGACCTGGCCGGCGACGAACGCGCGCGCTCCTCGTCGTAGTCCGACGACGACGATCTCGGTGACGGCGGGATTGCGGCCCAGGTTCCAGGTGAGGACCTGGCCCTGCATGCCGGCGCCGACGATGAGGACCTTCATGGATCCTTCCTTCCTCCGGCGAGAGCGGCCGCGCCCCCAGGCGACCGGTGACTGCTTCGGGTTCTATCAGAAGCGGAAAGGAAGCACAACCGTCATAGGACGATTATCGCAGCCAGAATCGCTGTTCGAGCCGGTAATCGTGTGCATGAGTGTTACTTCGTGTCCTACATTCGCGTCCTTTGCCGGGTATGACGTGAGTCTGTGCAGAGCGTGGTAGAAGTAGAGGAGGAGCCGACCCGCGAGGAGGCGACATCGTGCACGAGCTGGGTATCACGCAGGGCGTCATCGACAGGGCGCGCGAGGCGGCGCAGCGCAACGGCGCGCGCAAGGTCACCGACGTGTTCCTGGTCATGACCCCTGCCGCCGACTTCACGCAGGACTCCATCGAGATGTACTTCGAGATGCTCACGGACGAGGACGAGCTCTTCAAGGGCGCTGCGCTGCATTTCGAACAGCGCCCGGTGGCGGCGACCTGCCTGAGCTGCAGCGACGAGTTCAGCACGGACGCGCCGCAGCCTGTCTGCCCACAGTGCGGCTCGCGGCAGGTGCGCTTCGACCCTGAGGCGCCGATGGTGCAGCTCACGGACATCGGCATCGACGACGGCGACTGAGGAGCCTTTGGGCGGTCAGCGACGCTGCTGCTCCGCAGGCTCGAGGAAGTACGAGCGCATCGGGGTCAGCTGCAGCGCCGCCTCGAGGCGGCTCACGGGACGAGCCGCGGTGAGCGCGCCGGCGTAGGCGGCGCGCTTCGCGACCGGCGTGAGCGCCGCCGACATGCTGCGCCGGCCGCCGTCTGCAGCCTCCGCTTGATACAGCCGGTGTTTCTGCAGACCCGGGAACAGCGAGCCGACGAGCTGCGACGCGTTGTGGCGCCGCGAGTAGTCACGCGTCGCGGCGATCCGCAGGCCGGCGCGGGCGACGAACCTGGGGAAGGTCGTGGACTCGAAGTGCGTGAGGTGCCGCGGCAGATCGAGGGCGAGCCAGCGGCCGCCGAACGCGCGGGCCTGTGGCGAGTCCAGCAGCGGCAGGTACAGCACGGCCACGAGAGCGCCGGGCGCCAGCAGGGCCCGCGCCCGGCGCAGGGACCCCAGCGGGTCGTGCAGGTGCTCAAGCACCCCCGAGAGCACGACGATGTCGTAGCGCTCGAGAGCCGGGTCGAGCTGCTCGAAGCGTCCCCGGTCGACGTCGAGGCCGCGGGCGCGAGCGGCCGCGACGGCTTCCGGCGACGGCTCCAGGCCGCAGGCCTCCCAGCCGTCGCCGCGCAGCGCCAGCAGCAGGTCCCCGCGTCCGCAGCCGACATCGAGCAGGCGACCGCGGCTGGGGCGAAGCTCCGCCAGCCAGCGCACGGCCTCTCGTTGCTGGCGCGCCCGATACGCGGCCTCGATGCCGTCGAGTAGTCCGCGACGCTCGAGGCCGCTATAGGTCGGCGGGTAGAAGCCGCCGATGGCCGCGGCGGTGGGGCGCGGCCGCGTGTACGCGAGGCCGCAGGCATCGCAGCGCACGACCGTGTGCAACGTCGGGTCGTCCGGCCGCAGGCGGTCCGGGGCGCGGCCAACGATACGCGCCGCCGTGCCTCCGCACAGCGGGCACAGGACGTCCTCGAAGCGGTCGTCTGGCGGGGCGGGAGGGTCCATGACGCCGTCATCCTACCCGAGCTGACGCCACGTGGCCGCGGTGGCGACCCGCCACGCCTACGGCTGCCGGCGGAGCGTCCTCACTCGGCGCCGGCCGTGCAGGACCTGGGCGTCGCCGGGCACCACGCTGATCGAGCCGTCCACTTCGAGGACGACGAGTCGCGTGTCGCTCACGTCGGAGACGCCGTGCTCCCGCAGCGCCATCATGGCGTCGTCCTCGTCAACGCCCTGGTGGCGCATCACGTCCGGGATCCAGTGGCCGTCCTTGGCGATGACGGCCGGGTGACCCTGGAGCAGCGACGCCACCGGCTTGTAGCGCACGCGCAGCAGCGCGATCAGCGCATTCAGCCCGAAGAGGACGACGACGATCACGAGGCCGCCTCCCAGCGAGACATCCGGGCCCGTCATGGCTGGCTGCACGGCGTTCGCGACCAGCAGGATCAGGACGAGGTCGGCGATAGTGAACTGGCCGACCTCCCGCTTGCCGAACACGCGCAGGGCCACGAGGAAGACGAGATAGATGACGAGCGTGCGGACGACGATCTGCCAGACCGGTTCAGCGAGATGGAACATCTGGCCCCCTCCCCCCACGATGGCTACGCGGCGATGCTACCACCGGGCGGCGTGCGGAGCTGTGGTTTCGCGCCGGGTCCGCGCGGCGATCGGGATGCGAACGAGAAGGAGGATGGTGGAGCATAGCGGATTCGAACCGCTGACCTCCTGGGTGCGATCCAGGCGCTCTCCCAACTGAGCTAATGCCCCACGAACGTCGCGGCCGCCTGCGCGGGGAAGTCATGTTATACGGTATTCCCGCTCGCCGCTGCAAGCCGACCGCGGCTTCCGGACGCGCTCCGCGATGGCGTAGACTGAGCCGGCCCAACCCCTCGAGGAGCGCCCATGAAGATCACGGCCGTTCACGTCGACACGCTCGAACTCGCGTTCGCCGAACCCTTCGTCATCGCGTCGTCGGCGATGGCCGTGGGTCCCTGCGACCTCATCAGCGTCGAGACGGACGAGGGCATCACCGGCTACGGCGAGACGTGTCCCGCCTACGAGTTCACAGGGGACACGCTGTGGACGGTGGAGGACGTCATCGGTGAGTACCTCGGACCGGCGGTCCTGGGCATGGACCCCTTCGACATCGAAGCGATCGTGCACCGCTGGGAGCGCGAGCTCTGGGTGGTCGGCAACCAGGGCGCCCGCGCCGGGCTGGAGATGGCCCTCTGGGACATCCAGGGCAAGGCCCTCGGGCGCACGCTCGCCGATCTCATCGGCGGCCGGACGCGCGACGGGCTGCCCGAGGTCGTCGCCTTCGGCTGGGACGAGCCCGAGTCTCTCGCGGCCAAGACGCGCGAGATGCGCGCCGAAGGCGTCACCATCTTCAAGATCAAGGTGGGCGATGCCGCGGAGCGGGATGCCGCGCGCGTGGCCGCGGTGCGGGAGGCGGCCGGGCCGGAGGCGCGCATCACGGTCGACGCCAATCAGGGCTGGTGGGACGCGAAGACGGCGTTGCGAGCGATCAGGCTGCTCGAGCCGTCCGGCATCGAGCTCGTCGAGCAGCCGGTGCGCATCGACGACCTGCGGGCGGCGCGCTGGCTGCGCGACCGCGTGGACGTGCCCATCGCCCTGGACGAGTCGGTGCGCGGCCCCCGCGAAGCCCTGGCCGCGGTCGAGGCTGAGGCGTGCGACGTGTTCGTCGTGAAGCTCATGAAGACGGGCGGCATCCTCAACGCGCTCAAGGTGAACGCCATCGCCGAGGCGGCGGGCGTCTCGGTGATGATCGGCAATATGGGGGAGAGCAGCCTGGGCCTCGCGGCCCACTTCCACCTGGCGGCGGCGCTCGCCAACGTCGCGCACTGCGACGCCGACCTGCCGTGGCGACCCGGCGGCCTGGTGCGGGACATCGGCCGCGGCCTCGGGGTCGAGGTGCGGGCGCAGGGCTCCACGGTCCTCCTCCCCGACGGACCGGGGATCGGCGTCACGATCGACGAGGAGGCGGTGGCCGCGCAGCGCGTGGCGCGCCGCTGGTGAGAGGAGGACGTGTGGACCCCAAGGATGTGAGGGCGGCCTGGGATCGAGCGGCGCAGCGCGCGGCGGCGGCCGGAGGCCGCCCGGAGCGCGCGATGCGGGCGATCCTGCGAGACGACATCCCCACGTTCATGGAGGCGCCGGCCGCCGCGGGTCCCGACGACCTGGCCGGCGCCGACGTCGCCGTGCTCGGCATCCCCTACGAAGGCGTCAAGATCCTGGACCCGGTCACCTACGCGCCGGCGCTGGCGGCGCCCGCGCCGGAGGACAGCATCTACTACCGCTCCGGCGCCGACGAGGGGCCGGCGGGCATCCGCCGTCACTCCGTGTTCTACTCGCTGCGGCACGGTCGCGGCCTCATCCCCGAAGTGGGCCGCGACCTGGTCATCCAGGACCACCTGCGCATCGTCGACTACGGCGACGTGGCCGTTGACCAGGGCGACGTGGAGACGACGTTCCTGAGGGCTCACGAGAAGCTTGCCGACATCCTCGCCGCCGGGGCCGTGCCCATCGTGTTCGGCGGCGACCATTCCATCCCCATCCCCGTGCTGCAGGTGCTTGCCGGCAAGCTGTCCGGCAAGCTGGGCGTCGTCGCCTTTGACTCGCACTTCGACATGAGCTTCGAGCCCAAGTACTGGGCGGGTTCACAGTGGGCGCGGGCGTTCGAGCTCGGGGTGGTCGAACCCGCGAACTTCGTCCAGATCGGCATCCGCGGCGTGCGGGAGTCGCTCGGCGACAAGCACGTCGCCGACGAACTGGGATACGTCTACTACACCATGGCCGACGTCGACGAGCTCGGCATCGCGGCCGTCGCCCAGGAGGCGCTGGAGGCCGCCGCCGCCGGCACCGAGGCTGTGTACGTCTCGCTGGACATCGACGTGGTGGACCCCGCCCACGGTGGCCAGAAGTACCCGGACCCTGCCGGCCTGAGCGCCCGCGAGCTGCTGCGTGCCCTGCGCACGCTCAGCACCGGACGCATCGCCGCTTTTGACATCTGCTGTCTGGCGCCGCGCTACGACCTGCAGGGGCACCTGAGCCAGCTCGCGGCTCGCGCCGCCGTGGAGGTCATCGCCGGTCTCGCGCTGCAGCGTCCCTGAAGCCCGGGCACCATTCCCTAGACGGTCGTCCCATGTCGGGGTCGCCCTCGCGCACCGACACAGTCCCTGGAGCACGAAGGACGAAGGGAGGAGGGCGACGTGACGCGCGAAGAGAAGGACAGGGCGGTCGACAAGGTGCTGGCGAGATACAAGCACCTCGGCGCGACGATCGTCGCCGACGATCAGACGCTGTGTCGCCTCCTGCGGATGCTCGAGTTCTCGAACTCCGACAGGGACGTGGGCGAGTATCTCTGCTCCTTCCTCACCGCCTGAAGCCTTGCCCCTGACCGGGGCGGCTCGGCGGAGCGGGTGTCAGCGGCTCCTCACCTCGCCCGACAGGACACGTTCGAACGCCGCCGCGAGGTGGCGGTCGTCACGCAAGGCGGGGCAGTTGAGCAACTCGTCCAGGGCCTCGGCCTCCGACAGCTGCTCGCGGTAGGGACGCTCCGCGACCATGGCCTGATAGGCGACCGCCAGCTCCACCACCTCGCGACCCGTCCCGGTCAAGCCCCGCGGCGAGTCTGTCTCGGCCAGCGAGGCCATGGCCCGCAGGTCGCGACCGTCCAGGCCCAGTTCCGAGGCGACCGCCTGGGCGAGATGCGCGACGGCGTAGCGGCGACGCCGCTCATAGGCGTCGCGCGCGGCCACCAGCTCCGACATGGCCGCCACGTAGCTCGACGTCACGGACGCCGCCTGCTCCGGCGTGTCGGTGCCGTGCTGGGCGCTGAAGCTCATGACCTGGTCACGCCCGCGCCGTTTGGCGAGGTACATGGCCCAGTCGGCCTTGTCGATGAGCTCCTCCTTGAACATGGCGTCGGCGGGGCACGAGGCGACACCGATGCTGATCGACAGCGAGTCGGCAGCCGCTACCTTCGCCCCGAGGATGCCGGCGCGGATGCGCTCGGCCACCTCGAGGGCGCCTTGCTCGTCGGTGTCGATCAGGATGGCGGCGAACTCCTCGCCGCCGAAGCGGGCCGCTATGTCCACGTGGCGTATCGAGCTCTCGATGACGCGCGCCACCGCGCGCAGGGCCTCGTCGCCGGCGCTGTGGCCGTGGACCTCGTTGAAGGCGCGGAAGTTGTCCAGGTCGCAGAACAGCAGTGACACGCGGCCGTCCTGATCCAGGCAGCGCTCGATCTCTTCGCTGAGCCGCTCGTGGAAGTAGCGGTGGTTGTAGAGGCCGGTCAGACCGTCCGTGATGGCCTCGATCTCCGAGCGTCCCGCCTGCACGGCGGCTGTGTGCAGCATGGACGCAAAGGCCTGGGCCACACTGCTGCGGAGCCCTTCGAACTCGCCGATCTCCTCGGTCGCCGGGATGTCCGCGGTCACGGCCGCCACCACGCGGCCGTCCTGGTCCAGCACCGGCGCCGTGCCGCTGATCCAGACGCCCCACTGGTCCACGAAGAGCACGTTGACGTCCAGGTCGCGGCCGGCGAACACTTCGACGAGCTCGTCGTCGGTGAGCACCTCGTCGCCGATGCGCGGCTTGCCCGGGCCATCTTGACCGGAGTCCACGACGACCACGGTCTTCTTCCCGATGCGCACATGGGAGCTGATGAAGCGCGTCGGCGGGTTGGCGACGCAGACCTCGCGGAACGCCTCGAGGATGTGTCCGTATTCGGGGCGCTTCTCATCGCCCGGCGACCTCAGCCGCGCGTGCTCCTCCGGGTCGACGCGGGCGGCCGCATCCCTCGCGACCTGTCGCGCCTGCTGTCGTCCCTCGGCGAGCCGCCGGAGCACGGCGATGAACGAGTCGACCATGTCCGGGTCGAACTGCGTGCCGCGGCAGCGCTTCAGCTCGGCGAGGCACTCCTCGTAGGACAGCCCTTGGCGGTACGGGCGGCGGAAGGACATGGCGTCATACGAGTCCACCACGCACATCGCGCGAGCGATGAGCGGGATGTCCTCGCCCGCCAGGCCGTCGGGGTAGCCGCCGCCCTCGTAGTGCTCGTGATGGTGACGCACGCCGAGCACGAGCTCGTCGGAGAACAGCGAGCGGATGATGTCCGCGCTGAAGATCGGGTGCTGGCGCATCAGCTCCCACTCGCGCGCATTGAGGCCGCTCGGCTTGAGCAGCACGCGGTCCGAGACCCCGATCTTGCCGATGTCGTGCAGGTACGCCGCCTCCTCCACCTGGCGGAGCAGGTCGACCGGCCAGCCGAGCGCTTCGCCGAGCAGCACCATGTAGGCGGCGACGCGGGCGGCGTGGCCCAACGTGTAGTAGTCCTTGGCGTTCAGCGCCGAGCTGAGCGCCTTCAGGTTGCTCAGGTGCAGGTGCTTGATGTCCTCGTACATGCGGGCGTTGTCGATGGCCAGGGCAAGATGGGTGCCGGTCCGCTCCAGGAGGTGCCGGTCCACCGTCTCGAACGTGGACGGCGCCAGGGAGCCGAGGCTGAGCACGCCGATCAGCTCGGTCCCCTTGGTCAGTGCGATGAGCGCCGCCGAGCGGAGCTCATCGACGCCGGGCAGCTCGAAACCGGCCGGCAGGTCGGCAGGCAGCGCCAACGCGATGACCTTCTCGTCGCGAAGACGTCCAAGCAGGCCGTTGGCCATCGGGATGCTGAGCGTCTCGGGCACGGCGCTGGAGCGGGGCTGCGTGACGTAGGCCACGTCGAACGTCTGGTCGTCGCGTCTGAGCGCCACGAGGCCGCGATCGAAGGGAGTGATCCGCCGCAGCTTATCGATGGCGGCGGCGGCGATGTCCGGCAGGTTGAGGCTGGCGCTGGTGGCCCAGGCGATCTCGTTGAGCAGCTCGTTCTCGCGGTTGCGCAACTGCAGGTTCTCCACGAGGTTGGCGTTGTCGATGGCCAGGGCGGCGACGCGGCAGACCGCGGACACCGTGTCGATCTCTTCCGGGGAGAAGCTGCGCGGGCTCCGGCGGTCCAGCAACTCGAGCACGCCGATGACGCGCTCCTTGGAGATGAGCGGCACGGCGAGCTCACTCGTCTCCCCATACGACTCCATGAGGGCGCGTTCATCGGGCAGAAGGAGCGGATCGTCGAGCGTCTCGATGCTCACCGGTTGCCGCGTCTCGACGGCACGGCGCAGGGTCGCCCAGCCCTCGAGCGGGAACGAACGACCCTGCCACTCGTGGTCGATCTTGCCGTCGGCGACGCTCACCACGTCCACCAGCGTGTCGCCCTGCAGGGTGTAGATGTCGCACATGGGCATGTCGGCCACGGCGCAGAGCCTGTTCGCCGTGGAGCGCAGCACCTCGCCCAGGTCCAGCGATGACGACAGCTCGTAGCTCACGTCCGTCACCAGCGCCATGCGGTCGGCGCTGCGGTCGAGGCGCTCGAAGAGCGTCGCGTTGGCCAGCGCGTTGGCGGCCACCTGAGCCAGGCTCTGCAGCAGGTCGAGGTGCTCGAAGTCCCGCGGATGGTCGTCGTAGATCGCGGCGATGCCGACGACCTGTCCGCGGCTCACCAGAGGCAGCTCAAGCTTGGCGCGGTGGCCCCATCGCAGATCCTCGTCGCGCTCGTGTGTCGACAAGCGAGCGTCCTCCGCGATGTCGGTCACCAGCAGCGGCTCCTGCGTGCGGACCGCGCCGCTGCTGAGCGGCAGGTCGGCGAGCGGGTACACGGTGCCGACGTATGAGGCGTCCGCCGTGCCCTTGTCGACGCAGGCGACGCAGCGGAACTCGTCGTCCTGGATCGTGTAGATGTCGCAGTTGGGCGCGTCGGTGACCGCGCAGAGTCTGCGCGCCACGCTCTGGAGGACGGGGTCGAGCTCCAGCGTGGCGCCGAACTCGAGGCCAGATTCCACGAGCAGATTCAGCATCGCATTGCTCTGCTCGAGTCGCTCCAGCAGCAGCGCGTTCTCGAAGGCGCCGGCCAGCGTCTGGGCGGCATTGACCAGGAAGTCGCGGTACTCCGCGTAGTCCCGCCGGCGGGTGTCATAGACTTCGAGCAGGCCGACCACGCGGTCTTCCACGGCCAGCGGCACGCAGATCTCGCTCGCTGAGGCCGATTCGCGATACAGCTCGCGTTCGTAGTCGCTCAGGCGCTCATCATCGGGTGACGGGATGACGAGCACCTCGCGCCGCTCGAGAGCGTCGCGCGTGCTCGGGAACTGGTCGAGGTCCAGGGGGCGGCCGACGTAGTCGTCCTCATACACGCCGTTCTCGTAGGTGAGGACGCAGCGCAGCCGCTCGTGCTGCAGCGTGAAGAGCTGGCAGCCGGCCGCGCCCATCAGTTCGACGATGCGCGGCCCCACCGACCGGACCATGTCGTCCAGGTCCACTGTGCCGGAGACCGCCCGGCCGAGCTCGACAAGCTCCGCAAGGGCCGCGTTGCGCCGCTCGAGCTCGTCCACGAGCAGCGCATTCTCGATGGCCCCGGCAGCCATCTGCCCCACGCTGCGCAGGTAGTCGAGAAACGCGGCGTAATCGCGCGGCTTCGTGTCGAACACGTCGATGAGGCCGATGACGCTCTCGCCTACGACGAGCGGGATACACAGTTCGCTCTGGAACCCGTATGCAGCGTAGTTCTCGCGCTCGTAGGCCGTGAGCCGAGGGTCGCCCAGACTCGAGATGATCATCGGCTCGCCGGAGTGCACCGCCATGGCCGTGGCCGGGAAGCGGTCCACGTCCAGCACGTCGCCGACCACCCGCTCATCGAAGCCGTTCAGATCGGCGCTGACCAGGCAGCGCAGCTGGTCGCCCTGCAGCGTGAAGATGTCGCAGTCGGCCGCCTGGATGGTGTCTCGCAGCCGGGCGGCGATGGTCCTGAGAAGCTCCTGGGGGTCGTGGGTCTGTGACGTGATCGCGCCAAGCTCCACGATCTCACGCAGCACGTTGGTCCGCTGCTCGATCTGCCCGAACAGGATGGAGCTCTCCAGCGCGCCGGCAAGCGTCTGTCCGACGCTGCGCAGGAAACCCAGGTACTCGGTGTAGTCGCGCTCGCGCGTGTCGTACATGTCGATGATCCCGTACAGGCGGTCGTTCACCACCAGCGGGATGCACACTTCGCTCGCGAAGCCGTACTCCCGGTAGATGCGACGCTCGCTCTCGCTGAGCTTCGGGTCGTCGTAGCCGTTGATGACGAGCACCTCGTGGGCGTTCATGGTGGTGACGAGCGTGGGGTAACTGTCCGGGTCCAGGATCCGGCCGACCGGCTGGTCGTCGAACCCGCTGCGGTCGTAGCTCGCCACGCACTGCAACCCCTCGGCGCTCACCTGGAAGATGTCGCAGTTCGCCGCATCGATCGCCCTGAGCAGGCGCTCCGCCATGCGCCTAACCAGAGCGTCGACGTCGCGGGAGCGGCTGGCCAGGGCGCCGAGGTCGACGAGTTCGTTGAGGATGCGGCTGCGTCGCTCCACCTGATCGAACAACGTCGCGTTCTCCAGAGCATGAGCGGCCACCTGGCCGAGGCCGCGGATGAGCTCGAGCTCGGCGTCGAAGTCGCGAGGGACGTAGTCTGACAGTTCCACGAGGCCAAGCACGCGGCCGGCGGCGATCAACGGCATCGAAAGCTGCGACTGGTAGCCCCACTTCTCCAGGGAATAACGACCGTCTGGGCCAAGTACAGGATCGTCCAGGCTGGCCGCCACCGCGATCTCGCCTGTCTCCGCCGCGCGCCTGCTGCACGGATACCGTGACAGCGGGATGACGACACCTTCCCACTCGTCATCGAAGGCTCCGCCGTCGAAGCTGACGAGAGCACGCAGCGTGTCGCTTTCGACCGCGTAGATATCGGCCACGGGGGAGTGGGTCAGCTCCGCGAGGCGTCGGACGACCGAGTGCAGCACCTCGTCGGTGCTGAGACGCGCCGTGTCCTCGAGACCCGCTTCGATCACCAGCGCAAGGTCCCGGTTGCGGCGCTGCAGACGGTCGATGACGTCGCCGCTGCCCAGCGCCGCGGCAAGGCTGTCCGCAACGACATCCAGGATCGGCCGCCACGAGTCGAGGCCGGCGGGCTGCGCCGTGCCGGCCTCCAGGAGGCCGACCACGCTGTCGCCGTACCGGAGCGGACGGAAGGTCGCACCGGTCAGGCCGCGATCTTCCAGGAAGCGCCGCGTCGCATCATCTAGGCCTGGGCCGCCGGTCACCGCGACCGTCGCACCGCCGGCGATGGCCTCGGCCGCCGCCGCCGGTGCGCCGAGGGTGAGGCTCTCGGGCACGGGCCGGCCGGCCGGCGACCAGGCAGTCGGCACGAGGCGCGCGTCCTGGAGATGATAGAGCGTGCAGGAGCAGATGTCGGGGTGTTCGGCGAGGGCGTCCAAAGAAGCATGGACGAGCGCCTCAGCGTCCGTCTGCAACGCGTGTCCGGCGAGATCGGCGACGATCCCATCGAGCCATGCCAGACGCCGCGACAGCATGGCTTCATCCCTGCTGTCAGCCAGCGCCAGGGCGCCCACGGCGGCGGCGGCCTCGATAAACGCGAGCTCGCCCGGCTCATAGCTCGTGTCACTCGCGCTGTAGACCTCGAGCAGTCCGACCGGCTCGTTGCCCAGCCGCAGACCCGCTCTGACGACGCGGATGGCCTGGCTCGGCCCGCGGCGCGCCGGTGCGCCCGCCGCGGCGGGTTCGCTCTCCGGCAGGAGCCACTCGACCGGCTGTCCGCCGGCGATGATCGCCGTGAGTCCGTCGACAGCGGCGGCATCGTAGACAAGGCCCTCGGTGGCGGGCGTCTCGTCGGAAGCGGCCACGAGCAAGGTCACGGTCCCATCCGCAGGGTCATACGCCGAGATGTCGCATGCGAGAGCGCCGAGCTCGGTGCGCAGGCGTTCGCCGAGCGCACGCAGCAGGCGCAGCCGATCGATCGGACCGGCCGTGTCTGGCGGCGACACGACCACGGGTGGCGCCGGGGCGACCGACAGAGCCACGGCGGGATCGAGCGCCGGGACCTGATGCGGCGGCGCTCCGCGGTCGTCGCCCGCAACAAGGTCGCCGGCTTGGCGCGCAACGAATTCGGCGAACGCGACGTTGGCGCCGGTGAAGGAGCGCGCTCCACCGCCCTCAGCCAGCTCCATGACGCCGGAGATGCGCCCCGCGCTGATCATCGGCAGCGCCAGGATGGCCCTGTGGCCGCGCCGGCGATAGGTCTCGGCAGCCGCCGGCGGCACCAGGTTCGTGGCGTCGAGATCGGCGATGACCATGCGTCTGCCCGTGCGCAGCACCTCGCGGGCGACCCAGTCATCCTGCGCGCCGGCCGATCCGCTGTCGCGCGCCATGCCGTCGCGGCCGTAGTCGCCGGCGACGATGAAGGTGTGATCGCCCGTCGTCAACAGGAATCGGCAGGAGCCCACACCCACGCCGTCCGCAGCGAGACGCGCCATCGTGGAGAGCGGAGCCTGCAGCCGGGCCGGCTCCCAGCCCCCGGGGTGGCGCGCCTCGTTCGCGACGTGAAGAGGCGGGTCGCCGGCGGTCTGCGCGCAAAGGAGCGTCTCAACATCGCGACGACGGTACCGGCGGTGACCGCCGGGACTGCGGTAGCAGGTGAGCTTGCCTGCGTCGCTCCAGCGCCGCAGGGTGTTGATGCTGATGCCGAGGAGCGCCGCCGCCTCACTCAGGCGCAGCCAGCTATCTCCGTCCGCGCGACCGATCCTCATGTGCTCCCCAGGAGTCGTGATGACTCTGAAGTTCATCAATTCTCAGGGAGAACCCTTGTCCTGTGTCGACCCAGGTGAGCAGATTGGGGGAGACTTCGCCGCCTGGGCAGGCTAGTCAGCCTGCCCAGGCGGCAGCGTTGTCAGGCGCGCCTACGCTTGTCGCCGTACGCTGTCAGGCGTCAGCCGCCGCCGTGGGGTCCGAGAGCGCCCTGGCGATGTCGGCGAAGGCCGCGCCGACCGGTGAGGCCGGGTCCAGGGCGGCGGGACGGCCTACATCGCCGCCCTCGCGCGTGGCCTCGTCCAGCGGTATGCGGCCGAGCAGCCGCGTGTCCATGAGGCGCGCGATCTCGAAGGCTCCGCCCCTGCCGAAGATGTGGTGGCGGGCGTTGCAGTTCGGGCAGACGAAGTACGACATGTTCTCCACCACGCCGACCACGCTGTGATGTGTCATCTGCGCCATCTTTGCAGCCTTGACCGCCACCTTTGCGGCGGCCTCCTGAGGCGTGGTCACGATGAGTATCTCAGCTCCGGGGATCATCTGCGCGATGGTCAAGGCGATGTCGCCGGTGCCCGGCGGGAGATCGATGAGCAGGAAGTCCGGGCTCCCCCAGAGCACATCGCCGAGGAACTGCTCGATGGCGCGGCCAAGCATCGGCCCGCGCCACACCACCGGCTCGTTGTCGGGCAGGAAGAAGCCCATGGACACGAGCTTCACGCCGTGCGCCTCCGGCGGGATCATCTTGCCGTCATGACTGGCCGGAGCGACGGCGGGCAGCCCCATCATGAGGGGGATGGTCGGCCCGTATACGTCGGCGTCGATGAGCGCGACGGCCCGCTCTTGCTGAGCCAGCGCGACGGCGAGATTGGCAGTCACGGTGGACTTTCCGACACCGCCTTTGCCGCTGGCCACGGCGATCGTACGGGTCTTGGAGCCGGGGCCGAACAGTGTCTGGATGAGCTGCCCTCGGCCCTTGAGCCTTGCCCCCAGGGCGTTGCGCTCCTCGCATGACATGGCATCCAGCTTCACCTCCACCCTGCGGCCGCCGGCGACCTCATTGAGCGCCTGCTCGGCTTGGGCGCGGATCTCGTTGCGCAGGGGACACCCCGCGGTGGTGAGTACGATCGTCGCCCCCACGCGCTCATCGTCGGCGACGATGTCTCGCACCATCCCCAGCTCGACGATGCTGCGCTGCAGTTCCGGGTCTTGTACGGTCGCGAGAGCGCGTCGGACGTCTTCGTGCGTCAATTCACACCTCCGAAATGGTGGGTCTCAGCCACGGTGGTACCCCGGCCGGGCGGCCGGCAGTCGGCGCTCGATTGTAGCAGGAGGCTCGCTGAGCCCTTCACAGCTTTCGCGGAAGCTGTTCACAGGTTCTTCAAAGTACTGCGCTAGGGTCGGCGGGCATCGCTGAGGCGACGAGCCGGCGGGCTCACCGAAGGAGTGAGGAGACATGAGGCACTGGAAGACGCTGGCGGTGGCGGCCGTGGTCGCCGTGATCGCCCTTTCGATCGTGGCGGTCGCTTACGCCCAGACGGGCAAGCGCGACGGGGCACAGCGACGAGGGGCCTGCGGGGCGCTCATGAGCAATCCCAAGGCGCTCCAGGCCATGCGGGAACTGCGCGTCGAGCATCAGAAGGAGATGCAGGCATGGCGCGACAAGTACGGCGCGGACCCGAGCACGGCTGAGGCCCAGAACGCACTACGGCAGCTGCGGCAGGAGCACTGGAACGACATGCGGGCGCTGCTGAAGGAGTCCGGCGTTGACGCGCCGGACGGCCTCGGCCACGGCATGATGGGCGCCGGCAGCCGCGCGGGCTGCGGTCTCACGGGCGGCGGTTGCGGCGGCTCCGGAACGGGCGGCGGCACAGGCGCCGGCTACGGCGGCGGCATGATGGGTACCACCTACTGATCCACGCCGCGCCGCCTCGCCTCGCGGTATCGAGGCACACGAACGTTTCACGTGAAACATGCGCCGGAGACGCAGAAGGGGCCCCGCGCGGGGCCCCTTCTGCTGCAGCCTGAAGGCGTGCAGCGCGGTCGATGCGCCGGAGGCGCAGGCGCCCTGCCCGGAAGCTCAGTACGGCGGCGAGCTAGCGCGTGGCGTCGCACTTCGCTCTCCCGGCCGTGCTTCGTGACGCTGCGCTGCTTCAGGCCTTCAGACCGACAGGCTCGGGGTTGCCGGCGCCCGTGGCGTAGGTCTCCTTGAAGATCTCCATGAGCATCGGGCTCTCGCGCACGACTTCGAGCGAGATCACCGCGTGGTCCTTGGTGTAACCGTTGCCGATGATCATGAGCGTGTCCGCGCCGATGCCCTCAGCGCCAAGGGCCGCGGACGTGAAGCTCGTGGCCATGCTGAAGAAGTAGACCGTCCCGTCGTCCTTGGTGGCGAGGACCGAGGCCATCTCGGTGTTCGGGATGTCGACGCAGTTGATGGTGAGGTCTGCCATCTCGCCGTTCGTGGCCTTCTTGACCTCGTCGTAGACGAACAGCTGGTCGGTCGCCGAGCCCTGGATGATGACGTCCGCGAAACCTGCCTTCTCGAGGCGCTTCTTGCCGGCGTCGCCGTGCACGAGGCAGATGACCTTGCCGGTGGGCTTGACGCGCTTCTTGGCCTCGTAGGCGCAAAGCAGGCCGCTCTTGCCGCCGGCGCCGATGATGAACACGGTCTGACCCGGCTTGCTGAGCTTCGCGGCCTGAGCCGGGGCGCCCGCCACGTCGAGGATAGCCAGCGCGAGCGCCTCGTCCATGTCGGCCGGCATCTTCGCGTAGATGCCGGTCTCGAACAGGATCGCCTGCCCCTTCACCTTCACCTGGCAGGTGTCCTTGTTGACCGAGATGACCTCATCGACCTTGAGCGGCGTCAGGGAGAGAGACACGAGGGTGGCGATGCGGTCGCCGACCTTGAGATCACGGTCCTTGAGCTTGGGGCCGATCTCCTTGATCGTGCCGAGCAGCATGCCGCCCGAGCCTGTGTCGGGATTGTGATGCTTGCCGCGCTTCGCGATGATGTCGAGGCTGTGTCTGGCCATCTTGTGCACGTCGCCGCCCTCGGCCTCCTCGATCTGCGTGAAGCTCGCCGCGTCGATGTTGAGTGTGTCGACCTCGATGAGGAGCTCGTTGTCGTAGATCTCCATGGTGTTGTCGATCTTCCACGCCGGCTGCGGCAGCACGCCCTTGGGCTCGAGGACCCTGTGCGCGCCGAACTTGTTGCCTTCCTTCATGTCCGCTCTCCCTCCCCGTCGAGGCAACAGCCCGCGCGCGGTCGGCTCACACGGCCTTCGCGCGCGGGCTCTCGTCCTCGATCCCTGGCTGTTCCGGTCAGCCTTCTACCTTGATGATCGAACCGGCGCCCTGGCCACCGCCCACGCAGGCGCCCGTGAGGCCGATCTCGTGGCCGCGCTTCTTCAGCTCGTGGATGAGCGTGACGATCATGCGCGTGCCGGTGTTGCCCAGCGGATGACCGAGCGCGACCGCCCCGCCGTTGACGTTGACGATGTCGGGGTCGAGTTCGAGCTCGCGCATGGCGAGCGCTGCCACGCAGGCGAACGCCTCGTTGAGCTCGACGAGCTGCACGTCTTTGACCGTGAGCCCAGCCTTGTCGAGAGCCTTCTGGGCGGCTACGGTCTCGCCGAAGCCCATGATCGCCGGGTCCACGGCCGCCGTCGCATAGCTGACGAGCTGAGCGATGGGCTTGAGACCAAGCTCGTCCGCCTTCTTGCGCGACGTCACGACCAGCGCGCTGGCGCCATCGGCGATGGCCGAGGCGTTGCCGGCCGTCACCACGCCGCCGTCCTTCTTGAACACGGGCTTGAGGCCGGCGAGGGCCTCCGGCGTCGTCTCGCGCGGGCACTCGTCGGTGTCGACGATCTTGGGGTCGCCCTTGCGCTGCGGGACCACGACCGGCACGATCTCGTCCTTGAACCTGCCGCTCTTGACGGCCGCGGTCGCGTTGAGCTGGCTCCTATAGGCGACCTCGTTCTGCAGCTCCTTGCTGATGCCGAAGCGCTCGCTGAGGTTCTCGGCGGTGACGCCCATGTGGGTGCCGTCGACGCCGCACCACAGCCCGTCCAGGACCATCGCGTCGAACATCTGCTCGGACGGCATGCCCATGCGGTAGCCGCTGCGGCCGTTCAGCAGCAGCCACGGCGCGCGCGTCATGTTCTCGGTGCCGCCGACGAGGTAGATCTCGCCGTCTCCGGCCTTGATGGCCGCCGCGGCCATGGCGAGCGCCGAGGCGCTCGACACGCACACGCGGTTGACCGTGATGGCCGGGACGGTCTCGGGGATGCCGGCCTTCAGTTCGGCCTGGCGGGCGGGGTTCTGACCCAGTCCGGCCTGGATGACGTTGCCGAAGATGACCTCGTCCAGCTGCTCGCCTTTGACGCCGGCGCGATCCAGCGCCTCTTTCATGGCGATGGCGCCCAATTCCTGGGCCGGGGTGGTGGCGAACCCGCCCTGGAAGCGCCCTTGGGCAGTGCGGACGGCCGACAGGATGACTACATCGTTCTCAGACACTCTTGTCCTCCTCGTGTCTCTGCGTGTACGTCTGCAGCCCCCGCCGCGAGATCACGCTCTGCATCTGGACACAGGTTGATGATGGTGTTTCTGGTTGATGGTACGTCGTCAGGCCCGCTGATGCCGACGGACGACCTCCTGGGCCATGAACGACGCCACTTCGAGCGGCGTGGTCCGCGGCCCGAAGCCGGCGTCGTAGCCGAGTTCCTTGGCGAACGCGTTGCTGATGCGCGGGCCGCCGACGATGAGCACGAAGCGCTCGCGCACACCCTCGGCCTCGAGCAGCTCGATGAGCTGCGTGAGGTGCTGCACATGGATGTCCTTCTGCGTGACGATCTGCGACACGAGGATGACGTCCGCGTGCCGCCCGAGCGCAGTCTTGAGCAGCTGCGCGCAGGGGATCTGCGAGCCCATGTTGAGCGCATCCATCTCCGGGTAGCGCTCCAGCCCGTAGTTCCCGGCGAAGCCCTTCATGTTCATGATGGCGTCGATGCCCACGGTGTGGGCGTCGCTCTCGATGGCGGCGCCGACGACGACCAGCTTGCGGCCCAGCTTCTCCTTGATGAGGCTGTTGATGGCGTAGTAGTCCATCTCCTCGACCTCAAGGTAGTCGCCTTTCACCTCGTCCGGGTCGATACCGACGTCCGTGCGCCCGTAGGCGACGTAGAAGGTGTACGAAGGGTCGATGGCTTTGCACTCGGCGATGCCCACGGTGTGGAAGCCGATCTTCTCCAGGAACTGCTTGCCCACGTCGGCGGCCTTGACCGAGTAGGGGACGGGCAGGGTGAAGGAGAACTGGACGACACCGTCATCACGAGTATCACCATACGGTCTAACTAGCATCAGTGCCCCCTTCACTCGTCGGACCGGGGCCGGCGGCGGGTCCCACGGGTGCGCCGCTCATGCGCCCGTCGCGCAGCGCCGCGAAGAACGGGTTGAAGTAGTCGTCGCTGACCTTGAAGACGCCCTCGTAGCCGCGGCCCCCCCGCGGGTCGCGCTTCACGTCGGCGAACTCGCCGTCCTCCAGGGCCTTGAACAGGCCGATCTCCGTGACGTGTTCGAGCTGCTCGACCGCTTTCCCGAGCTGGTCGTTGGCCCGCCGCTCGATGACGCCGCCTGCCTTGAAGGCGACCTCGTCGGCGAGGTCGCGCGCCCCTTCGAACACGTACTTTGCGTTCTTGATGGAGAGGTAGCGGTCCTGGAGCAGAGGGGTGTGCAGGGCCTCCGTGAGCATGCCGAGGAGCATGATCTCCTGGCCCGTGAAGATGCCGGTGAAGTTGAACATGCCGTCGATGATGTGCCCCTGGAAGATGTCGCCGGGCATGTACTTGGTGGGCGGCATGTACTTGAGCGGATAACCGGGGAACAGTTGCCGGATGAGCTGCGCGTCGGCGATCTGGTAGACGACCTGATCGGGCATCGAGGGGTCGATCTCGAACGCATGCCCCAGGCCGATCTGCCACGGCTCGAGGTTGGCGCGCAGGGCGAAGGCCTC
Organism: uncultured Thermoleophilia bacterium; assembly: GCA_963707335.1. Classification (GTDB taxonomy): domain Bacteria; phylum Actinomycetota; class Thermoleophilia; order UBA2241; family UBA2241; genus CAIXSE01. The sequence goes on from CAVPQD010000016.1 coordinate 42,058, forward strand.
GTTGATGAAGTCCGAGCTGACGACTGTGTAGCCCTTCTCGAAGGCGTCCGCCGTAGTCAGATAGTTGTCCTCGCCGGTGTTGATGATGATGCCGGCACGCGCGTTGATGAGTCGCGACAGGTACTGGTCGACGAACGTGCGCTGCATGTTGATGTTGCGGAAGATGATCCCGTACATCGAGTCGTTCAGCATCATGTCCAGCCGCTCGAGAGCGCCCATGGTCGCGATCTCGGGCATGCACAGGCCGCTCGCGTAGTTACACAGGCGGATGTAGCGGCCGAGCTCGTCGCCGACCTCGTCCAGGGCCGCACGCATGAGCCGGAAGTTCTCCTGGGTGGCGTACGTGCCGCCGAAGCCCTCGGTGGTCTCGCCGTACGGCACGTAGTCCAGCAGGCTCTGCGCCGTGGTGCGGATGACTGCGATCACGTCCGCACCGGCGCGGGCCGCGGCCTTGGCCTGCTCCGCGTCCTCGTAGATGTTCCCGGTGGCGACGATGACGTACACGTATGGCTTGCGCGGCTCTCCCGTGTGCGCGACAAGCTCGTTGCGTCGCCGGCGCACCGCGTCGACGCGGGAGACGCCCTCGCGGGCGAGCTCCCCGGCGCGCGCCTCTGCGGCGGCGCGCCGGTCCGCCGGCACCGGCTCGAGCGTCAGTTCGCCGGCCGACACGCCCTGAGCCACCTGCTGTGCGGTCTTGCCGGTCGCGCAGCATGAGGTCGACGAAAGGCCGCATGATACCGCCGGGCAGCAGATCGCGCGCGTGCTCGACCACGACGTTCACGAGCGGCACGTCGATCTCGTTGACCCCGACGATGCCGAGAAGGCGCAGCGTGGCGCGCTCGGTCGTGTCCGTCGTGTGCTCCTCGATGTGCTGCTGGATGTCATCGGCGATGGCGTCCGCCGCCGCCCGGGCGCGTTCGACCAGGCCGGCGTCCAGCTGGAGCGCGTTGTTCACTTCCACACCACCCTCTTTCGTCAGGGAGAGACCGAGTCGGGCGGGTTCGCCGCGCCGGCCGGCGCGGCGAACCCGTTGACGACGTCGTAGACCGGGACGCGTCCGGCAACGGCGCCGGCGACCGCGTTGAAGAAGAGCTTCGCTTGATAGGGCTGGGGCACGCGGAACGGGTTGGCCGTCACGGCGAGCACGCGCAGCGGCGTGAGCACCTCGAGCGCGATACCGCGCCGCCGGAAGCGGCTCACGGTCGTCGCCGGCAGGACCAGGACGGTGGGGTCGCGGACGACGACGCGCAGTTCGCGGCGCGGCGGCAGGACACGCGTGAAGTCGTCCACGAACTCCTGCGTGAGGGCGCCGCCGATGAAGAGCGTGCGCGTGCGGCGGCGCTCGACCTCGCGGGCTACGGACACGCCCTCGCCGACAACGGTGGGCATGTCGAGGCGCTCGATGTCGCCGTGATCGTCCACTGAGACGGCGCGGGCCGTCTCGAGGCCGGCGGCCTCGACGAGCCCGCGTGTCCCGGCGTCCGTCGCCGGGAGCAGCAGCATGTCCAGCGTCGCGACAGTGGTCGCGAGCACGTCGTCCAGGCTGTCGCCGACCATGCCGCCGGTCGCCATCACGACTCCCTCGCTGACGCGCGGGGAGGCGCTCCCCAGGCGGTTGATGGCGCCGTCGACGAGCACCTGGTCGGCGCCGAGCGCCTGCAACCGTTGGATCGTGTACCGCAGCTCCGCGAGCGTCGTGGGCCCGCTGACCTCGACCTTTCCTTCACCATCGGCACGGCCGATGAGCACCCGGCCGAGCGGCGTATGGAACGGCAGCTCCTCGAGGACGTGCATGTCGTAGCGCGAGCGGTCGAGCGAGCCCTGCGTCGTCGCCACGAGCGTGCCGGCGGGCGGGGCGATGCTCGGCTTGGCGAGGCCGGTGAGGTGGTCCGTGCGCTCGCCGTCGAGACCGAGCGACGTGAGGCCGAACCGCCGGCCGCAGTTGGCCATGAGGCTGTTCACCACGGTGGTCTTGCCGGCGTTCTTCACCAAGCCGATCACGGCCAGACTGCGCTGCGGCGAGGCGTCGACCAGCTCGTAGAGGCCGGCGACGGGCCCATCGGCCACGCCGGCCTTCTCGCGGATGGGAGTGACGCGGTCGCGGCCCATCAGCGCCGGCTCCGGCCCCGGTCCGCGGCCGCGCGCGGCCCTCGGCCGTCCTCGTCGCCGTGCCGGATCTCCTTGAGATAACTGAAGATGGTGTAGCGCGAGAGGTCCAGGGCCTTTGCGACCTGCTCAGCGGAGCGCTTCACGAGGAAGGCGCCGCGCTCCTCGAGGCGCTTGACGACCTCCATCTTCTCCTCTCGCGACATGGCTGCGGGTGTCTTGCCCATCTCGTTGAGGATCTTCGCGATCATGCCCGCGACGACGTCGCGGATGTCGCCGGCGAAGATCTCCTCCTTCTCGGGCACCGCCCCGTCGCCGAGGCGCTCGACGGCCGTGAGGTTGGCGAGCGTGCGCTGGGCTTGGACGAGCTCGGAGATGTCGATGTTGAGTCCCAGGATGCCGTAAGCCTCGCCCTCCTCGTCCCGCAGCGTCACGGCGAGCGATCTGAGGATCTTGCCGTCGCGCGAGGTGACGTAGAGGCGCACGTCCTGCCCCTCGTCCACATGGCGAAGGCTGCGCAGCATGAGGTCCGTGGGTACGTCGCCGACGGTGCGCCCCGTGACGGAGCCGTTCTCGATGGCGACGATGGAGTGGGGAAGCTGGGCGATGTCGTGCAGCACGACCTCGCAGCCCGGGCCGAACATCTCGGCAAGGCCCTTGACCACGGGCAGCAGCGCCCGCATGCGGGCGTCGAGTGGCTGCTTGACCAAGCGACCCTCCTGTCGCGGCTGGAAAGACATGGCATACCGAGGCGAATGGACGGCCTGGGACACTTGGTATACACCGCCGGACTCGGGCTTGTCAAAAAAGGTGGGAGCCCTGTCGCGTTTAGTGGGAGCAGCGCATCCTGTCTGCGGCGCGGGGCGAGGGAGCACGAACGCGACCGGCGGCGCGTCGCGGAGCGCCGCGCCGCCGGTCGCCGTTGTGGCTCAGAGATTGCTTGGCCGTGCCGCGAGGGTGGCGGGCACCTCGATGGTCTTGCCGTCGCGCACCACCGTGAGAGTCACCTTGTCGCCCGGTTTCTTGGTGCCCAGGAAGGCGACGAGCTCGTCGAAGGTCGTGATCTCCTTGCCGTCCACCTTGACGATGACGTCGCCGCCGATGGTGTATTGCTGGCCCTGCACGGTGACCGTGCGGTCGCCGCCCTTGAGGCCTGCCTTCGCCGCAGGGCTGTCCGGCGAGACCTGTTCGACCAGGGCGCCGCTCTCGGCCGTGAGGTCGAACATGGTGGCGACATCGCCGGTGAGCGTCTGCCCCGCCACGCCGAGCCATGCGTACTGGACGGTGCCCGTCTTCTTGAGCTGGTCCATGACGCGGATCGCGGTGTTGATGGGCACGGCGAAGCCGAGGCCGTCGTTGCCGCCGCCCTGCGAGGCGATCTGCTCGTTGATGCCGATCACGCGTCCGCCGCCGTCGATGAGCGGGCCGCCGGAGTTGCCCTGGTTGATGGCGGCGTCGGTCTGGATGCCGTTCGGGATGCTCATGCCGTTCGGGGCCTGCAGCGTGCGTCCCGTCGCCGACACGATGCCGGACGTGATGGAGAAGTCGTAGCCCAGGGGGTTGCCGATGGCCACGACGGGCTCACCCACGGCGACCTTGTCGGAATCGCCGAGCGGGAGCGCCTTCAGATCCAGGCCGCTCGGGTCCACCTTGATGAGTGCCACGTCGCTGCCCTGGTCGACACCGACGAGCTCGCCCTTCACGCGCTGGGTCTCTGAGCCACCCTTGTTGAAGACCACTGTGACGGCGCTGGCCTTCTGACCGTTCTCATCGACGACGTGCGCGTTGGTGAGGATGTAGCCTTTCGTGTCGACCACGAAGCCGGTGCCGAGCGCCTGGGCGCTCTGGGGCTGCCCGAACTGGTTCGTGCCGCCGGAGAAGTCCGACAGGACCATGACGACGCCGCCTGAGAGGTCCTGGTAGATCTGCTGAGGCGTAAGGCCTTGTCCAGGCGCCGGGGTGTACGTGGTCGTCGTGCCCGAACCGGTCTGGATGACCGTCTCCTGCCGGACCTCGCCGAAGTCGAAGACCAGCACGAGCACGAGGACGACCAGCGCCGCGCCGATGACGCCGCCGATCAACCCTGTGAGCAGACCTCTAGATCTCATGAGCGTCCCTTCCTCGCGCCAGGTCCGGCGGGGCTTCTCCCCTCGGACAGCCCGGATGGCGCTGCACGTGCATAGGTATTAAGTGCACGCTGCGGCCAGTTTAGTAACGGCCATCAGGTCAGGGCCTGAGAGTCGGCGGAGACCTGGGCCTTGGCGGCGACGGGATCGGCGCGGTCGTCCGTCGCCGGCTCCCGGCGCCTGGCGCCGTCGCCGCCTGCGCCCTTCCTCGTCGCAGGCTCGCGCGGCAGGCGCACCGTGAAGCTGGCGCCTCCACCGGCGGCGGAGGAGGCGCTGATCGTGCCGCCCATGAGCTCCGTGAGCTCTCGGGCGATGGAGAGGCCGAGGCCGGCGCCGGAGGTGCTGGCCCGGTCCTCCCGCCCCCGATGGAACCGCTCGAACACGTGCGGCAGCTCGCTGCGCGATATGCCGGGGCCGTCGTCGCTGACGGTCACTGCGGCGCGAGGACCCTCGTCGTGGAGGGTCACACGGACGCTGGTGCCCGCCGGCGAGAACTTGACTGCGTTGTCCACGAGCGCGCGCAGCACCTGCGCCAGGCGCTGCTCGTCGCACCACGCCGTCAGGCCCTCGCCACTCTCCGCGATCAGCGCCAGGTCCTTGGCCTGGCCCTGCGCCTGGAACTCGTCCAGCACGGCGCGGGCCACGGCCTCCAGTTCCACCCGCTCCGGCTCCAGCTCGATGGAGCCGGCCTCGACCCGCGACAGGTCGAGCATGCTCACCGCCAGGTTGCGCAGGCGGTCGACCTGCACGCGCATGAGCTGCAGGAACTCCTGCTGCTCCTCCGGGCTGAGGTTGCCCTCGTCGATCAGCTCCAGGAAGCCGGCGAGCGAGAACAGCGGCGTCTTGAACTCATGTGAGGCGTTCGCGATGAGGTCGCGCCGCGCCCGCTCGAGGCGTGCCTGGGCGCTCACGTCGCGCAGCACCACGATGGAGGTGAAGTCGGCCTCGCCGCCGACGGGGTAGGTCGTCGCCTCGAGCGTCTTGTCGCCGTGCACGAAGACGATCACCTGGCCGGCGGCGTCCGTGCCCGACTCGCGCCAGAGGGTGGCGACGTCCTCGGGGAAGGTGTCGTCCACCAGCGCGCCCACGGCCAGCGGCCGTCCCAACAGCTCGGCGGCCGCCGGGTTGGCGATGGTGAGGGCGCCGTCGGCGGCGATGCCGATCACGCCCTCGCTGAGGTCGTTGAGCAGCACCTCGATACGGTCGCGCTCGTACTCGACGGCGGCGAAGGCGTCCCGCAGGCGCGCCGCCATGATGTTGAAGGTGTTGCCCAGCTGGCCGATCTCGTCCTCGACGCTGATGTCCACGGTCGCCGTGAGGTCGCCGCCGGCGATCGACTCTGCGCTGCGCTCGATCCTCTTCAGGCGCCGCGCGATGAAGTACGAGGCCATGTAGCCGAGCACCACGCTGAGCACCAGGGCGAAGCCCGTGGCGCGCAGCAGGGCGCGTTGCACCGCCGCGACGGCCTTGTCCACGTCGGTGAGGGGTGCGGCGACCAGCACGACGCCGGCGATCTCGCCCTCCTGTGTCTCTGCCGTCAACGGGACGGCCGTCGCCGCGTACCGCCCTGTTGCGGTCAGCGCGATACCCTGAACCCGCTGCTTGCTGTTCACCACCTCCGCCAGCATGGGGTAGTTGCGCGCGTTGAAGGGGTCAAGGCCGGCCGTGGATGTGCTGGGCTCGAGCTTGTTCGTGAGCACCACGACGCGCGCGCCGAGTTGCGCGCTAAGCAGACGGACATTCAGATCCAGCGACGGTGGCGCTCGTGATGACCGTCTCGCCGGTCGCCTGGTTGTAGCGCACGAACTGGCTCACCGTGCTACTGATGACCCCGACGTTGCCCTGCATGTCCTTGAGCTTCTGCTGGTCCAAGCGGTCGCCGAGCGGCGGTACCACGTACAGCCAGGCCACCAGCATGGCCAAGCCGACCAGCGCGACGATGAGGAGTGTCAACCAGTTCTTGACGGAGCTGAAGAGCATGTGGAGCGGGCGCGTCGGCGCCCTCGCCTCCTAGAACTCGCGGAACTTGTAGCCGATATTGCGGACGGTGAAGATGAACTCCGGGTCTTTGGGGTCGCTTTCGAGCTTCTCCCTCAGGTGGCGGATGTGAACATCCACGGTGCGCGCGTCGCGGTAGTCTGAGTCGCCCCACACCAGCTGCAGCAGGAGCTGGCGGCTGTACACGCGACCCGGGTGCGAGATGAGCGTCTTGAGGATCTCGAACTCGATGTAGGTGAGGTCGACCTTGCCGCCGCGTACGACGACGTTGCGTTTGAGCAGGTCGACCTCCAGCTCGTCGACCTTGATGACGTCCTTGCGGGCGGCCTCGGCGCTGCGGCTCATCTCCGCGCGCCGCAACTGCGCCCGCACCCTGCTGCGGAACTCGCGCAGGCTGAACTTGTCCTTGGTGATGTAGTCGTCGGCGCCGATCTCCAGACCCAGGACCTTGTCGAACTCGTCCGACTTTGCCGTGAGCATGATGATCGGCACGATGCTCTGGGCGCGGATACGGCGGCACACCTCCATGCCGTCGACGTGCGGCAGCATGAGGTCCAGGATGACAAGGTCGAAGCTCTCGCGGGCGAACGTCTCCAGCGCCTCCTCCCCGTCGCGCGCCGTGACCACCTGGTAGCCCTCCTTCTCCAGGGGGAAGCGCAGCAGCTTGAGGATGGCCTCCTCGTCGTCCACCAGCATGATCCGGGCCCCGTTCTCGGTCATCGCTCATCCCCCCTTCTCGACGCCGTCGCGCCCGCGCGGCGCGGCCAGGCCGCGGGCGCGGAATGCGGCGCCCATGGCTTGCGCGATCGCCGCGACGGCATCCAGGTCGACGTCGGAGTGGGCGACCGCGGTCAGCGTGGTCTCGATGTCATGCCCCACGCACTCTTCGGCGAAGCGCAGCACGGCCCTGTACGCCTTGCTGAAGACCGGGCGGCAGATGAGGTCGTATGTCTCGGGATCGGCGGCGTTGAGGCTCACGCTCACAGCCGTGAGGCCGGCCGCCGCCAGGGCCGCCGGCACGTCCACATCCGGGTTGAGCAGCTGGCCGTGCCCGTTTGTGTCGAGCCGCGCCGGGATACGGCGCAGCCGCAGCCACTCCGTGACGGCAAGCACGACGTCCAGGCGCATGGTCGGCTCGCCGAAGCCACAGAACGCGACCTCGTCGGCAGGCCCGTCCAGGAAGGCGAGCTCGATGGCAGTTGTGACCTCGTCCACGTCAGGCTCCTGGTCGAGCCTCAGCGACTCGCCGTACACGCCGTCCGTCCAGGCCCGCAGGCAGAACTCGCAGGCGCTCGAGCAGCGGTTCGTGATATTGAGATAGATGGTGTCGCCGCCGCGGTAGGCGATGACGCCTTGTGCTGTTCCGGTCATGACTGGGTGCGTGGACGGTGGACGGGACGGCCGTCGCAGCCGACGGCGCTGGGTCGCCCGCCGAGTATAGCAGGGTAGAATACGAGGCCCCGGACGCCAAGGAGCCAGCGTGCACGACACCACCCACAAGCTCGTCGACCTGTGCGGTCGCCTGCGGGACGTCGTGGTGCCGTCGCTGGGCCTGCACGCCGCCCGGGACCACGCAGGCGCAGCGGTGGGCGGCGACGTGACCTTCAGCATCGACGAGGACGCCGAGGCCTTGCTGGAGGCGTACATGGCCGAGCATGCCCCGGAGTGGGGGTATTACTCCGAGGACCGCGGCCTGCAGAGTCCGCCGGACGCCGAGTTGATCCTCGTCGTGGATCCGATCGACGGCACGCGGCCGGCGGCGGCCGGCTTCGAGGCGGCCTGCGTGAGCGTCGCGGCGGTGCCGCCGTTGCCGGCTCCGACCATGGGCGACGTGGTCGCCGGTGTGGTGCAGGAGATCAAGACCGGCGACCTGTTCGTGGCGGAGAAGGGCGCCGGCCTCAGCATGATGCGGTCGACCGGTGAGCCGATCCCGCTGCTGCCCACCGCGCGTACCGATCTGGAGAGCCTGTTCTGGTCACTCGGCTTTCGCGGCCGTCCGGCCGTCATCCTCGCGAGAGTCCTGGAGGAGCTCATCGACGTCTCCTCGGTGGGCGGCGCCGTGTTCGACATGGGCTCGGCCACGTACTCCATCACGCGCATCCTCACCGGGCAGCTGGACGCCTACGTGGACATCGGCCCGGCGATCATCGAAGCGCACCCCGCCGTCGAGGCCGAGTTCCGGCGCGTCGGGCGCGGCAACGTGCTGTGCAACTCACCCTACGATCTGGCCGCCGCGCACCTGCTGTGCGCGGAGGCGGGCGTCCCCATCGGCGACGCCGCGGGACGCCCGCTCGACGGCAAGCCCGTGCTCGGCTCCGGCTTGGGTTTCCAGCTGGCCTGCGTCGCGTCCGGCAGTGCCGAGCTGCAGGCCGCGCTCGTCGACGTCGTGCAGCGCGGCATAGGAGGTCTGACGCTGTGAGCGAGCCCAACTGGCACGAGGCCATGCTCTATGACAAGCGGGATGACGGCGCGGTCGACTGCCGCGTGTGCCCGCGCCGCTGCCATGTCAAGCCCGGAGCGAGTGGCGTCTGCCGGGCGCGTGTCAACCGTGACGGCGTGCTGTACGCGATCACCTACGGCCGGGTCTGCAGCGTGGCCGCCGACCCCATCGAGAAGAAGCCGCTCTTCCACTTCTTCCCCGGCACCACGGTGTTGTCGCTCGGGAGCCTGGGCTGCAACTTCGCCTGCCGCGACTGCCAGAACTGGCAGATCGCCCACGCCGACCCGGCAGCCGCGACCCGCGACCTGCGCGAGCTGCCCGTCCGCAACCTCCCGGTCCTGGCTGACCACAACGACTGCGTCGGCGTCGCCTGGACGTACAACGAGCCGACGATCTGGCTCGAGTACATCCTGGACGGCGCGCAGCTCGCCCACGAGCACGGACTGTACACGGTGATGGTCACCAACGGCTTCATCACTGAGGAGGCGCTGGACGTGCTTGCGCCGCACATCGACGCCTATCGCGTCGATGTGAAGGGATTCAGCGACGAGCAGTACAGGGAGCTCTGCCGCATCGGCGACATCTCCCCCGTGCTCGCCGCCGCCGCCCGCGCCAGGCACAGGCACGACTGCCATGTGGAGATAGTCACCAACGTCGTGCCCACGTTCAATGACGACGACGAGACGCTCGGCGGCATCGCGGGCTGGATCGCCTCCGAGCTGGGGCCCAAGACGCCCTGGCATGTGACGCGCTTCATGCCCTATCTGGAGTACGCGCATCTGTCGCCGACGCCGATCCCCACGCTGGAGAGGGCGGTCCGCATCGGGCATGACGCGGGCCTCGACTTCGTCTACGTCGGCAACGTGCCGGGCCACGAGGGCGAGAACACCATCTGCCCCAACTGCCGTCGTCTTCTGGTGCGGCGCACGGGTCTACGCGGTTGAGGATGTCGCGCTCAGGGGAACCTTCTGTGCGATGTGCGGCGAGAACGCGAACGTGCGCACACACCGGAAGTGAGTGGGGTGGCCACATGCAGACGCATTCGGTAGGATCCGCCACCGTGGGTGAACTCTTCAAACTGGACATCCCGGCGAAGGCCGAGTACGTGAGTCTCGGCCGTCTCGCCTTGGCCGGCATGCTGCGCAACGGCGGTTTCTCCGAGGACGCCGTCGCCGACCTCAAGCTGGCGCTCACGGAGGCGTGCTCCAACTCTGTGCGGCACGCCTACGACCACGAGAACGGTCAGGTCCACCTGGCCTTCACGCTCACCGACGCGAACGTCATCATCCAGATCCGCGACGAGGGTGACGGCTTACACGAGGACGACGTGGACTGCCCCGAGTGCCAAGGCCTGCCGGGCCTCGAGGCCGCGGAGGGCGGCATGGGCATATCCATCATCCGCGCCGTCGTCGACGACTTCAGACTGGACAGGCCTGAAGGCGGCGGCAGCGTCCTCGTCTTCACCAAGCGGCGCGACCTCTAAGTCCTCCGCCACTTCGCGCCGCCATCTCAGCCTTTCGCGGTCCCGCGGCACCGCGCGGGCACCCCTTCTGCGACGGCGGCTGGTTTGGCCGGTCGAAGGGGCACGGAACAACCATCCCGGGAAGACGTTTACGTGCGCTCGCCTGCGACCCGACGGCGAGCCTTGCGGAGTAGGAGGTCTCTCATGCTACCGACGTTGCGCCAGCGCAAGGTCGCTCGCGTGCTGTTCGACGAGTATCACGGTGAGGCGTGGTCGATCCGGGCCGATGTCGTCCGCGCCATGCGCCCCGACCACCCGGAGGCCTCGTCCTACGGGCGGGCCGCCGCCGAGCTGGCCGAGCGCGACTTCGAGGTGGCGGCCCTCACCGAGCCGCTGAGCGCGGCGGCGCTCGTCGACGCCGATGTGCTGGTGATCGCTCATCCGAGCGAGGCCAAGTGGGAACGCACCGTCGGCGGCGGATCGCCGGTGTTCTCCGACGACGAGCTGCGCGCCGTCGCCGACTTCGTGCAGGACGGCGGCGGGCTCGTCGTGCTGGGCGAGACCGAAGAGGACAAGTACGGCAGCAACCTCAACGAGTTGCTCGCCCCCTTCGGCGTGCGCCTCGCCAGCACCACGGCTTTCGACTTCAGCGACGCGACGATGCCGACCTGGGTCCCGGCGCAGGCCGCGCTCGGGCTCGACGACCGCTCGCTGCTGCATCGCGTGCGGGAGGTGAAGCTGTACCGGGCCGGCACGCTCGAAGCGGACCATGCCGGCGCGATCGTCCTGCAGACCGGGCCCTCGGCGGATCCGCCGCTGGCCGGGCTGCTCGCCGCCGCGACGTACGGCGACGGCCGCGTCGTCGTCGTGGCCGATTCCGACCTCTTCGGCGACGACCACCTGCCGGACCACGATCACCGGCAGCTGTGGCTCAACGTGGTCTACTGGGCGGCGCTGGCAGCCTTCCGGTCGCCGCCTGAGCGGATCGTCTCCGAGGCGGCGACCCATCCGGCCTGGCTGCGCCTGCGTGACGAGACCAACGCGCTGCGGTCGATGGAGGGACCCAAGGGAGAGGTCGACCTGTCGAAGCACGATGGCGAGGAGGTGCGCGCCCACGTCGACGCCATGGTCGACGCCATCGGCGAGCTGGCGCCGCTCTTCCCACATGAACAGGACTACCTCGCGCAGGTACAGCGCGACCTGCGCGCCTGGGTCGACGGCGGATGCGGCAAGCCGGATTTCATGGCGTCGCTCGCGCTGTTCCGGCCCGAGCAGCACCGCATCGACGGCATCCAGCACCTTGTCGTGTTCCCCATGTACACGCCCAACGGCTCGCCCGACACGCGCTTCGAGGCGCTGATCGTGCGCACCCCGTGGCCGGAGTTCGTCGACACGCTCGAGCGCACGATGTTCGACAACCAGAAGTACGTGCCGGTGCAGCTGGTGAGCTATACGAGCGGCTATGAGAGCGAGTGCGCGGTGCTCTTCCCCGAGACGGTGAGCGTCGCGACGCGGCCCACCAACAACTTCGGCGGCATCTTCTGCGACCGGGAGAGCGCGCGCTTCCAGTCGTCGACGGCGAGCGGCGCCGAGGTACTCCGCATCGTGCTGCCGCCCGACGCGCAGGCGCTCGTCGCCAACGGCGACCTGGCGCGAGAGACCTACATCCTGTGGGACATGATCCACGACCGCTGGCACAGCCACGGCGACCTGCCCTTCGATCCGTTCATGATCCGCCAGCGCCTGCCCTACTGGATGTACTCGCTCGAGGAGCTGCGCGTGGACATGGCGACCTACGGCTCAGCGGGCGAGCTCGTCCGCCAGGGCTTCCCGTTCGCCCGGTACGTCCAGTACGCGATCCTCTTCGACCGCATCCTGCGCTTCCCCATCACCGGGAACCGGGTGCGCAACTACGACGGCCTGGGCGGCCAGCTGCTCTTCGCCTATCTGCACCGCACCGGTGTGGCGCAGTGGACCGACAACCAGTTGCTCATCGACTGGGACCGGGTGGAGGACGGCGTGGCGGAACTGCGCGAGCAGGTGGAGGAGCTCTACCGGCGCGGCATCGACACGAGCAAGGTGTCGTACTGGATCGCAGCGCACGACCTCGTGGCCGAGTACGTCCACCCCAACGTGGCCTCACAGTGGACCAGCGAGAGCCGTGTGTACTCGGACGAGTCAGATCCCAAGGCATGGATCGACCGGGTGCTGGACGACGAGTTCCCGCTGAGCGTCTTCTACGAGCAGCTCAAGAAGAAGCTGGCCGACGAGCCTGCTCATGTCTGAGGCGACAGACCGGGCGGGGGCGGCGAGTCCCGCGGACACCAGGCTCGCCGCCTTCGCCAGCGACAACTACGCCGGCGTGCACCCCGCGATCCTCGACGCCATCGTCGAGGCCAACGCGGGGTGGGCGCCGGCGTACGGCGACGACGCCTGGACGGCGGCCCTGGAGGAGCGCTTCCGCGAGGTCTTCGGGCCGCGGGCCCGGGCGTTCCCCGTGTTCAACGGCACGGGCGGCAACGTGACGGCCCTGGGGACGCTGCTGCGCCCTTGGCAGGCCGTCGTCTGCGCCGAGACGGCGCACATCAACGTTGACGAGTGCGGTGCGCCCGAGCGCTTCATGGGAGCCAAGCTGGTCGATGTGCCCACGGGAGAGGGCAAGCTCACCCCGCAGCTCGTCGCGGACGCCGTCACGGGCATCGGCGACCAGCACCACGTGCAGGCGGCGGCCGTGTCGATCTCGCAGTCCACCGAGCTCGGCACCGTCTACACTCCCGAGGAGATCGGCGCTCTGGCCGGCGCGGCCCACGACGCCGGGCTGCTGGTTCACGTGGACGGCGCCCGGCTGGTCAACGCGGCCGTCGGGCTGGACGCCGAGCTCCGCGATCTCGTCAGCGACTGCGGCGTGGATGTGCTGACCTTCGGCGGCACCAAGAGCGGCTTGTTGGGCGCCGAGGCGGTAGTGTTCCTCGACGCCGGTCTGGCGGAGGGCTATGCCTATGTGCGCAAGCAGGGGATGCAGCTGGCCTCCAAGATGCGCTTCGTCTCGGCCCAGCTGTTGCGTCTGCTCAAGGACGACCTGTGGCGCGAGACGGCGGGCCACGCCAACGCGATGGCGCGCCGCCTCGCCGCTGGCCTCCAGTCGCTGCCGGGCGTGCGCATGGCCTACCCGGTGCAGGCCAACGCCGTGTTCGCGGCGTTGCCGGCGGAGGCGACGCGGCGTCTTCTCGAGAGCTACCGCTTCTACGTGTGGGACGAGCAGAGCGGCGTGGTGCGCCTGATGTGCGCATGGCAGACCGCGCCCGCCGAGGTCGACGGGTTCGTCGATGCCGCGGCGGAGGCGCTCACGCGCTGAGCCGCGGCTCCAGGATGCTGGCCGCCTCGAGCGCAGTCGGGCAGGCCATGATGTTCTCCTCCGCGAAGATGCTGGCAGGCGGCCAGCCGCTGCGTCGGATCAGGTCCGCCGCCCGCCGCAGGTCGTACTCGGTGCGGCGCAGTTGCACATCCGGTCCGAGCAGCGCCCAGTAGGCCGCCGGGCTGTCCTCGTAAGGCATGCCGACGCTGCCGGCGTTCACCACGCGGATGCCGTCCTGGCTTCTGTCGAACTGGCTGTGGGTGTGGCCGCAGACGATCGTCTGCTCCGCCACGCCGGCCAGAATGTCTCCGAGGCGCTCCTCGCTCGTCACCAGCGTGATGCTTTCCTCGTCGCTGAACGGCGAGCCATGGCAGAACAGCACGCGCCCCAGGCCGTCGATGTCGAGGGTGACCGTCGGGACAAAGCCCGTCAGGAACTCCCGTTCCGCTGCGCCGAGCTGGCCGGCGGCCCACAGGGAGCCCTGCGCCATCGGGTCGTCGCCGGCCGACGCACAGTCGGAGCAGCCGGAGACGGCAATGAGCTCCCTGTCGGCGTTGCCCATGATGTGGGCGACGGGCAGCCGCACATCCCGCAGCAGGGCTATGGTCTCGCGGGGGAAGGGCCCCGACGCCACGTCACCGCCGGTGACGAGCAGGTCGGGGGCTTCGCGCTCGACGTCCGCGAGGACCGCCTCGAGCGCGGGAAGGTTGCCGTGGATGTCGTAGAGGGCCGCGACTCTCATGGGCGCTCCCATCGTCGTGCGTTGTCGGTCAATGAGACGGTTCCCGCTCCGGGCTGGGGCAAGACGGTGTGGGACCCAGGACCGACTGGGAGGACGGTGGCGAGCGGGCCGAAGCGGCGCCGTCATGACGATCGCGGCGGCGTGAACCATGTCGGCGGGCGCCGAACCCCCGCCATGGTACGCTCGGGCGATGCACGAGTACGACACGGTGAACGGTCTGGCCGCGGTGTTCGGCCTCGGCGAGGCCCAGACCGCGGCCCTCGAGCGCTACGTCGACGCCATCCTCTCCTGGCCCGGCAACGTGACGGCGCTGCGCGGCCGGGAGGAGATCGTCGCCACGCTGCTCGGCGATTCGCTGGCGCTGCTGGACGTGCCGGCGCTGTCGACGGCCGCTGCCCCCTGGCTGGATCTTGGGGCGGGCGCCGGCGTTCCCGGCATCCCGCTCGCCGTGGCGCGTCCGGCCGCCGAGCTGACGCTGCTCGACGCGGTGGCCCGCAAGTGCGCCTTTCTGCGCGAGGCGATGAAGGCGGCCGGGCTGGAAGGACGCTGCCGTGTGGCGTGCGAGCGCAGCGAAGAGCACGCGGCTGCGGGCAGACCCGGCCGCGAGGCCTACGGCGCCGTGCTGGCGCGAGCCGTGGCGCCGCTGCCCGCGCTGGTGGAACTGGCGGCGCCACTTCTTGCGACAGGCGGCGTGCTGCTGGCCAGCAAGACGGCCGCCGCCATGGACGAGGAAGGTCCCGGCGCCGAGCGCGCCGCGGTCCGCTGCGGCCTCGCCGCCCGCCCAGTCGTGGCGCTGCAGCGCTCCCCGCTCCACGGCGCCGTGTGCGCCGTGTACGAGAAGATCGGGCCGACCCCGGCGCGCCTGCCGCGGCGACCGGGGATGGCCGTGAAGCGGCCGCTCACGGGCTGAGTCGATGGCCGCCATCCCGCGGCTTCGCGCGGGCCCTTTCTGCTAGTATCGAGGACCGCCGAAAGGAGGCCGGTGACCCGCGTCATCGCCGTGACGAACCAGAAGGGCGGGGTGGGCAAGACCACGACCGCCGTGAACCTCGCCGCCTGCCTCGCGGAGGCCGGCCTCGAGGTGCTGCTCCTGGACATGGACCCGCAGGCCAACGCGTCGGCGGGCCTCGGCGTGCGGGCCGCGGACGCGCGGCTCACGACCTACGGCGTGCTCGGCGGTGCGGCTGGCGTGGGCGAGGCTACGGTGGCGACGGCCGTCGAGCACCTCTCGCTCGTGCCTGCATCGCCTGATCTGGCCGGAGCCGTCGTTGAGCTGGCCAACGCCAGCGGCAACGAGTACGTCCTCGACTATGCCGTGGCGGGCCGCATCGAGGCCTACGATTTCGTGTTCATCGACTGCCCCCCGTCCCTGGGCGTGCTCACCATCAACGGCTTGGTGGCGGCGCGCGAGGCGCTCATCCCTGTGCAGGCCGAGTACTACGCGCTGGAGGGTCTGGCGCAGTTGCTGGAGACGGTGGGGCTGGTGCAGGACCATCTCAACCCCGACCTCCGCATCCTCGGCGTGCTGGTGACGATGTACGACGGCCGCACGCGGTTGGGCCGCGAGGTCGCCGGCGAGGTGCGCGAGCACCTCGGGCAGTACGTCTTCGACACCGTGGTGCCGCGGAACGTGCGCCTCAGTGAGGCGCCGAGCCACGGGCTCCCGATCTCGCGCTATGATGCCAATTGCGCGGGCAGCGACGCCTACTTCGATCTCGCCAAGGAGGTCGTCTCGCGTGACTGAGAAACGTGCGCTCGGCAAGGGCCTCGGAGCGCTCATCGGCGAGGGCAAGGCGGCCCTCGACAGGTCCGGCTCCGCCGGCGGTGAGGGCCGACTGCGCGAGGTGCCGCTCGATCAGATCGCCGTGAACCGGCGCCAGCCGCGCCACGCGTTCTCCCAGGAGGAGCTGGAGGAGCTGGCGGCGTCCATCAAGGCGCTCGGCGTGGTGCAGCCGATCGTCGTGCGGCCGCTGGCCGAGGCAGTCGTGCCCGGCGCGCCCACCCGGTTCGAGCTGGTCGCCGGCGAGCGGCGTCTGCGCGCCGCGAAACTCGCCGGCCTGGATCACATCCCCGCGCTCGTACGCGCCGTGGGCGAGATCGAGTCGCTTGAGATCGCCTTGGCCGAGAACGTCGCCCGCGAGGACCTGAACAGCATCGAGGAGGCGCAGGCCTACGCGGCGCTGGTGGACGAGTTCGGGCTGACGCACGAGCGCGTCGCGGAGCTCGTCGGGCGCAGCCGGGCGGCGGTCACCAACCTGCTGCGCCTGCTCGACCTGCCGGACGACGTGCAGCGCCTCGTCGAGACGGGCGAGCTGAGCGAGGGGCACGGGCGCGCGCTGCTGGCGCTGCCCGACCACGGGCAGCGCCGCAAGGTCGCGCGCCTGATCGTCAGCCAGGGCCTCAGCGTGCGGCAGGCGGAGGCCCTCGTGAAGCAGCTGTGCGAGGCGCCGGCCGAGGCCGCCTCGCAGTCGCGGCCGTCCCCCAAGGCCGAGTACGCCGACCTCCTGGACGAGCTCTACGGACTGCTGGAGGCGCCCGTCCGCATCCGCACCGGCAAGCGCGGCGGGACCATCCAGATCGCCTTCAAGAGCCAAGCGGAACTGGAGCGCCTCGTCGAGTTGCTGCGCTCGCTCGGCGCCTGACGCGGGTCGATCCGGGCGCGCGCCGAGGGCGCGCGCCTTCCCATTACCTCAGGGGTTCGGCGCCGGCGTGATCGTCACGCCCGAGCTGGGTGTCGTGGGCGTGACGGTCGGCGCCGGCGTCAGTGTCGGGGTCGGGGTAGGCGGCAGGGGCGTCGTGCCCGGCGCGGGCGTGATGCCCGGTGCCGGAGTGACGCCTGGGGTGGTCGTCCCGCCCGAGAGCGCGGTCGCCGGCACGTACACGATGGTGCCGTCCGCCAGCTCGTAGAACGACCCGACCAGCGAGCCGACGCCGCTCACCTGCGGCCCGGACGTGACGTCCAGCTGCTTGATCTGGTCACCATCCTTCACGACGACCTTCATGTCCGGCGTTCCGGGGTCGGTGACGATCGTGACCTTCTCGCTGGTCAGGATCCCGGAGATCCCGAGCCCGGCCAGGGCCATGACGAGGAAGCCGACAGCCAGCACCAGGGCCGTGTCCCAGAGATTGACGAGGCCGTCCAGGGGATCGCCGTTGCGGTCGACACGGCTGATGCGCCGCCGCTTCATGTATTTCATGCGGCGTCCGGGCTCGTCCTGGACGGAGCCGAGGAAGCGCAGCGAGCTGTCGTCCATCAGGGGCATGGCGCCTCAGCGAGGCTCGGTGGACTCCGGCGCGTCGTCCGCCTTGGGCACATCGACGGGGCCGAGCTCGGCGAAGGGATCGTCGTCCGTGCGCCAGCTCCGGTCGGGGTCGTCGAAGGACAGCGGCGGCGAGCCGGCCAGGGTGGTCTCCGGTTCGGCCAGCCCCTCGACGGGCGCGTCCGCTGCGGCATCGGCGGACAGCTGCACGTGCTCGGCGGACGGCGGCTGCTCGACGCTGCCCTGTCCGCCCGGCGGCGCGCTTGTGAGAGCGTCCAGTCCGGCCGCAGCTCCCGCGTCCGCGTCAGGCTCCATGCCCGCCGCCATCGCCGCGGCGGACAGCTGCGACGTGACTGCGTCGTCCTCGGGGACCTCTTCATACGCCACGCCCGGCTGGGCGTCCCACCGGCCGTTCGTGTGCCGGCGCCGTCCCGATCCCATACGGGTGTCGTCGCCCTGAAGCAGCTCGAGGAGGTACTCCATGTCGCTGATGTCCTGCGAGTACATGCGGTCGCGCACGATGCTGACCACGAACGACACACCGCCGATGAGCAGGCCGAGCACCGTGACCGAGAACGCCGTGACGAGGTTCTCTGAGAGAGCGGCGATGTCGCCCTCGGCAAGGCCCACGAGCGCCGGCGACAGCGGGATGAGCGTGCCCATGAGTCCCAGCATGGGGCCCAGGCGCGTGAGGATGCGGGTGCGGTTGAGCCGCCTCACGGAGTAGAACTCGTACTCCTGCAGGAGCTTGAGCGGCTTGGCCTCCAGGCGCTCGCCCTGGTAGTTGCGGATGAGGTCGTAGAGAAAGCGCACCACGACGATGGAGTAGGTGTTCTCCTGCAGGTACCTGTAGGCGGTGCGCGGCTTGCCGTCGGCGAAGGCTGTGCGGGCGCGCAGGGCGCGGGCCTGAAGGGCATCAAGATCGCGATAGCGGAAGCGCAGCCAAGCCTCGTACAGCATGGCGCCGAACTCGATGAGCACCCACACCAGGCAGACGACGACGGCGATGAGCACCGGCCAGAGGAGCGCGCTCGAGATGTCGTAGATCGTGCGCTGAAGGTCGTTCACGCGATCAGCTCCGCGCCGGTTTGATGATGTCGCCGGACTTCGCGAACGCGTCCCTGGTGCGTTCCCAGCCGGAGCCGCCACCGGGCAGCTCCTCGCCCGCAGAGGCGCCGGCCATGGCGTCCTCGCGGCGATGCAGCAGGTAGTACGTGAGTGCTGCGCCCAGCGGAAGCATGGCGAGCAGGGTACCAGCAAGGAAGCCGGCTGAGCTACCGCCATCGTCGCCCGAGCCGCCGGCACCGGCGCCCGGCGACGGCGAGCTGATGGGCGCGCCGACGATCGGCGACCCGCTCGGCGACGGCGATGGGCCGTAGTAGCTGGGCGTCACTGTCGGCGTAGGGTACAGCGTCGTCGTCGTGGACGGGGTCACGGTGGGCGTGGCCGTCGGATGGTACGTGGCCGGTGGGATCACCGGTGTCGTCGGTGATGTGGTACGTGGGCGTCGGCGTGGGTGAGATCGGGATCGGCACTGCGACGGTGAAGCTCCGCGTCACTTCACGCTCGTTGCCCGCGTAGTCGCGGATGACGATCTTGTAGGTGTGCTTGCCGTTGGCCACGTTCTTGAGCTGCAGGTGCAGCCCGTAGCGGCCCACGTCAGCGGGCTTGGTCTTGTTGGCGTTGTCCACGTACAGGCGCACGGCAGCCGCATTGATGCCGGTGCCGCCCTTGCCGTCGCCGTAGGTGGCCCGGATGAGCACGATGCGCGTCGTCTTGAACGTGGCGCCGCCCTTGGGGGCGACGGTGTCGAAGTGCGGGCGGTAGACGAAGGCCTTCACCGCCGGGGGCTTGTGCGCCGGATAACCCGTGAAGTTCTGGCCGGCCAGGGCCACGAGGGCGTGACCCGTGACCGCGACCGGGGTGATGAGGGTCCCCGGCCGGGCGGCGTAGGCGCCGCGCTTGACCTGCAGGCTCCGCAAGGCGCTGAGCGGGGTCTTCCCGGACGATGTGCGCCAGCGGCCGGCCGCGGGGTTCTCACCGGTCACGTCGATGGCCTGGATGGCGAATGCCGTGGCTTCGGCGTCCAGGCGCGTGCTGCTGGTCGTCTGGTCGGGGAAGCCGCCGTCCGAGCGCTGGACGCCGTCGAGGTAGTCCAGCGCACCCTGCACGAGCGCGCTGACCGAGCTCGTCCCGCCGGCGCGCAGCGCCTGGATGGCGAGCGCGGTGTCCTCTGTGTCCGAGCGACTGTCCGGGCTCAGGCCGAAGCCGCCGTCTGCGTTCTGCTGCGTGCGAAGCCACGCCCCGGCCGCCGCGAAGTTCTCGTTGTCGATGGCGAGGGAGTTCATCGCCAGGATGGCCCAGCAGGTGGTGCGCACCGCCTTGAACGTGCGCGTCGAGGACGACGGCGAGAAGCTGCCCTCCGTGTCGCTGCCGGGGGCGACGTCCTGATAGGAATACAGCTTGGTGAGCAGGTCGACGGCGGGCGTGCCGGCGGCGTACACGTAGTCCTCGCGCCCGCCGGCCATGTAGGACATGATCATCAGGGAGTAGTACTGGGGCGGGTTGAGACTCGCGGTGGCCGCCGTCTCCTGGTTGGTGGCCTGCAGGGCGCTGATCGGGCTCTTGCCCGCGTGCGTCCAGGCGCTCGAGCCCATTCGCTCGCCGGTGGCGACCGCGCCCAGGATGACCCACCCCGTCGTGCTCGGGCTGCCGAACCCGCCCGTGGTCAGTACCTGCTGCGAATGGAGGTAGTCGAGGCCTCGAGTGATGGACGGTGGCCGATCGGCGAGGGCGAGGGCCGGCACGATCGCCAGAAGGGCGAAGGCGACGGCCGGTGCCAGCCAGCTTCTCCTGCTCATCTCAATGACCTCCACGCCCGCTGCGGGAGGCGGGCAAAGCTGCCTCATGCTACCAAGCTGGAGCGACACCGCAAAGCCCGCGACGTGCAGGGGTTCTGGCGCGGCCCGCGCCCGGCCTGGCCAGAGCCCGGGCGCGACGGTATATCCTAGTGAGCCGACATGGGCAGCTTCCTCTCACTCGTGATCCCCGTGTTCAACGAAGCCGACAGCCTCGAGCCGCTGGTCGGCGAGATCGACGAGGCCCTGGCGGCGTCGCACCAGCCGTACGAGATCGTGTTCATCGACGACGGCTCCAGCGACGGCTCGTTCGACGTGATGCGGCGTCTCGCCGCGGACCGCGCGGACGTGCGCGCCGTCAAGCTTCGCCGCAACTTCGGCAAGTCGGCGGCGCTGTCCCACGGCTTCGCCGCCAGCCGCGGGGATGTGGTCGTCACGCTGGACGGCGACCGCCAGGACGACCCCGCCGAGATCCCGCGACTCATCGCGCCGCTCGAGCAGGGCTACGACCTGGTGTCCGGCTGGAAGCAGAGCCGTCAAGACCCCGTCTCCAAGACGGTGCCGTCGCGCCTGTTCAACTGGACGGTGCGCCGCACCACCGGCATCCCCCTGCACGACTTCAACTGCGGCCTCAAGGCCTATCGCCGCGATGTGGTGGACACGATCAGCGTCTATGGCGAGCTGCACCGGTACATACCCGTGGTCGCCGAGCAGGCCGGCTTCCGCGCCACCGAGGTGAAGGTGAGCCACCGCCGGCGCACCGCCGGCCGCTCCAAGTACGGCTGGCGGCGCTTCATGCGTGGCTATCTGGACCTGCTCACGGTGCTCTTCCTCGGTCGCTACCAGCACCGGCCCCAGCATCTCTTCGGAGGTCTGGGCACCACGCTGATGCTCGTCGGGCTCTTGATCGAGCTGTACCTCACCATCGACAAGCTGGCTTTCGGCAATCCCATCGGGCAGCGGCCGCTGTTGTTGCTGGGGGCGCTGCTCATCATCGTGGGCGTGCAGCTGCTGTCGCTGGGCCTCATCGGCGAGCTCATCGCCAACTCGCGGGCGCGGAGCGGTCCCGACCCGGCGCAGGTGGCGCTCGTCGTGGAGGGCGCCGCGGCGCGCTCCACGGTGCCGGTCCACGAGTCCGCCGGCCGCGCCGACGGGCCGTGACCCGCGCCGTCGCCTACTTCGGCACGTACGACCCCGGCTATCCCCGCAACGCGGTCCTGCTTGCCGGGCTGCGTGAACTCGGCGTGGCCGTGCAGGAGTTCCGGTCGCCGCTGCCGGACGTCCCCGCGGCCGAGATGGCGACGGCGGCCGGCGCCGCCCGCCTGGCGGCGGGCCTGGCGGCCGCACACCTGCGTCTGCTGGCACAGCACCCAAGCGACCTGCGGATCGACGCCGTGATCATCGGCTACCCCGGCCACTTCCTCGTCCCCTTCGGCCGGCTGCTGGCCGCCTACCGGCGGCGCGCGCCTCGTCTTCGATCCGCTTGTGTCGCTTTGGGACACCTTCGCCGGCGACCGCGGCCTCGTCGCGGCGGGCGGCTGGAAGGCCGCCGCGGTGCGCGGCGTCGACCGCGTCGCCTTCCGCCTGCCCGCTCTGATCCTGGCGGACACGTGGGCGCACAGCGCCTACTACCAGGAGGTGTACGGCGTCGCGCGGGACCGGCTCGCGGTGGTGCCCGTCGGGGCGCTGCCCGAGCCGCGCGCGGACGGCGCCGCGCGGGAGCTCGCGGACGGCGAGCCGCTCACCGTCTTCCAGTACGGCAAGTGGAGCCCGCTGCACGGCGCGGACGCGGTGCTTGACGCTGCGGGCCTGCTGCGCGGCGAGCCGGTCCGCTTCGTGCTGGCCGGCGAGGGACAGCTGTCGGCGCGGCTCAAGGATGCCATCGCCGAGCGCGGGCTGCACAACGTGCAGTGGCTCGGCGCCCTGACGATGGCCGAGCTGCGCGATCAGACGCTGGCCGCCGACGTGTGCCTCGGCGTGTTCGGCCGCTCCGACAAGGCGGGGCGCGTCGTGCCCAACAAGGTCCACGACGCGCTGGCCTGCGGCCGGCCGACGATCACGGCGGACTCGGCCGGCGCGCGCGAGCTGCTGCACGATGGCGAGAACGCCTTGCTCGTGCCGGCCGGCGATGGCACGGCGCTCGCCGCCGCCGTCGTGCGGCTGCGCGACGAGATCGAGCGCCGCCGGCTCGGCATGGAGGCGTTGGCGCTGTATCGGCGCCGCCTCACGCCTGCCGTCGTGGCCGGCGGACTGCTGGCGGCCCTGGAGGCGAGCGCGTGAGCGGCTCCTCGCCGGGCGCGCAGGAGGCCGGCAGGGGCGGCGCGGCGCCCGGCGCGCCGGAGCGCCGACGCACGCACCCCGCGCTGCGCGTCGCACAGGTCGCGTTGATCGCGGCCACCGCCTACTTCCTCATCGCCTATCTGGCGCGCACCTGGTCGAGTGTGCGCGATTTCGACTGGACATTCTCGCCGGGCTGGCTCGCCCTGTCAGCTGCCGCCTTCCTCACCTTCTACTTCCTGCAGGCCCTGGCTTGGTGGCTGTTGCTCCGCGCCGTCGCCCTGAGCAGCCCGCTGCCCCTGGCCATCGCGACGTGGGGCAAGTCGATCCTGGCCCGCTACATCCCCGGCAACATCTTCATGTTCATCGGACGGGCGTGGATGAGCCACGAGCAGGGGCTGCCCCTGGACCGCGTGACGGCGGCCATGGTGTACGAGCAGGCCCTGCAGGTCTGCTCGGCGCTCGTGGCCGCGGCGCTGCTGTTCCCCTTCTGGCAGTGGCACCGCGGCCTCACGGCGCTGAGCCTGGTGGCCGTCCCCATCATCGTCGCGCTGCTGCACCCACGTGTGTTCGGCCCCGTGGCGGCGTGGGTCCTGCGTCTGCTGCACCGTCCGCCGCTACAGGCCACGATGAGCTTCGCGTCGGTCCTCGCGCTGCTCGGCTACTACGTGGCCGCCTGGATCCCCGCGGGCGTGGGCGCGTGGCTGCTGGCGCGCGCCGTCACCGGCCTGTCGGCCGACGCGCTGCCCCTCACGCTCGTCGCCTTCGTGCTCGCCTACGTGATCGGCATGGCGGCCTTCGTCTTCCCCAGCGGCATCGGCGTGCGCGAGGCCGTGCTGGGGGCGTCGTTGTCGCGTGAGCTGCCCGGCGGCGTCGCCCTTGCCTGGGCGCTGCTGCTGCGCCTGTGGGTCACGCTGATGGAGCTGGCGTTCGTCGGGCTCGCCGTCGTCGTGGAGCGTGCGGCCAGGCGCCGGAGGGAGCGGACGTGAGCACGCGCGGCAGGGTCAAGGCGGCGCGAAGGGCTGCGGCCGGGCCGGCCGCAGCCCCCTCGCGCGCCGCCCGCCTGCTGCCGCTCGCGCCTCTGGT
Source organism: uncultured Thermoleophilia bacterium (assembly GCA_963707335.1). GTDB lineage: Bacteria > Actinomycetota > Thermoleophilia > UBA2241 > UBA2241 > CAIXSE01. The sequence goes on from CAVPQD010000016.1 coordinate 65,768, forward strand.
GGAGCTCGACCCGGACGAGCAGCGGCGGCTCTTCCGGCGCAACGCCATCTACGTGATCGCCGGCGCCGTGGCGTTCGCCGTCGTCTACTCGTTGCTCAGCTGGCTCAAGTACCGCGCCTACATGGATGCCCGCTTCGACCTGGGCAACATGGTGCAGGCGGTCTACAACACGGCCCACGGCCACCTCCTGCAGATCACGACGGGCGAGCTGAAGCCCCGGCAGATGTCGCGGCTGGGCTCGCACGTCGACCCCGTCCTGGCGCTGTTCGCGCTGCCCTGGCTGGTCTGGCCGAGCCCGGTCATGCTGCTGGTCGGCCAGGCCGTCGTGGTCGCCACCGGCGCCTGGCCGGCGTACCGGCTCGGCACGCGGGTGACGCGTGACCCGCGCGCCGGCGCCCTGCTCGCCGGCGCCTTCCTGCTCTACCCGGCCCTCGGCTTCCTGGTGCTCAACGAGTTCCACCCAGTGGCCCTCGCCACGCCGCTGCTGCTCTGGGCCTTCCTCTACCTGGAGGAGGACCGCTGGGTGCGCGCCGCCGTCTTCCTGGTGCTGGCGGCGCTCTGCAAGGAGGACGTGCCCCTCGTCATCGCCCTGATGGGCGTCTACTTCGCCGTGCGCAAACGCTCGTGGTGGCCGCTCGTCATCACGGCCGCCGCCGCTGCCTACTTCGCCCTCGCCTTCTGGGTGATCATCCCGCACTTCAACGGGGGTCAGAGCGCCTTTGTGGCGCGCTACAGCACCTACGGTGACAGCGCGAGTGGCGTGGTGAAGCATGCGCTCACCCACCCGGGGCAGGCATTGACCGACGTCTTCTCCGCCTCGAACCTGCGCTACTGGCTGGCCCTGCTGTGGCCCTTCGGCTTCATCTCGCTGTTGAGCCCGCTCACGCTGCTCATCTCGGCGCCCGAGCTGCTGCTGAACGCGCTGTCGTCGATCGTGTTCCAGCGCCGCATCGAGTTCCACTACACGGCGCTGGAGATCCCCTTCCTGTTCGCGGCGCTGGTGCTCGGGCTGATGCGGCTGTGGCGCTGGCTGGGCGGCGGCTTCCGCAAGGCGGAAGCCGCGATGACGGGCCAGCGCCTGCGCCGCGAGACGCTGGCGCTGCTCGTGCTGGTCACGGCCCTGGCCGGCAACTACGTCCTGGGGCCGTTGCCCTTCTCGCTGCCCGGCGCAGCCTACGACGGCCGGGCCTACGCCCGCACCGGGCACGATGCCGCCCTGGACGAAGCCGTGCGTCTCATCCCGCCCGGCGCCGTGGTCTCCGTCAACAACAACGTCGGCGGGCAGCTCTCCGCCCGGCCCGTCGTGTACGTCTTCCCGTACTTCGCCAAGGCCGACTACGTGATCGTGGACGAGTTCCACCCCTTCTTCTACGACAGGGAGGACCACCGGCTTCACCAGCTGGCGGTGGGGAAGCTCGTCCTGGACAACCGCTTCCAGTCGATCTACGCGAAGGACGGCGTGTACGTGTTCAAACGGGTCGGCGACTGACGGACGGCCGGCACGCGCCGGGCGCCGCAGCCACGGCCTTCACGCCACCCAGCTGAACACGGCGAACTTGGCGGTCAGCGCCGCGAGCGCCACAAGCCCCACGACCACCACCACCTTGTGCGCCCGCGGACGGTCCAGCGTGAACAGCGCCAGCGCGAAGTAGAGCGGAAAGACGGTGAGCGTGAAGCGTGGGTAGCTCATGAGCGGCACATACCGCGAAGGGAAGAAGAGCGGGTAGGCGAGCGCGGCCAGGGCGTACAGCGAGTAGGCCGCGGGCAGGCGCCGGGCCCCGTAGAACAGAAGCAGCCCGGCAATGACGAGGAACGCCAGGTTGATGAGGTTGGCCGTCGCGATGCTGTAGGCGGACGACGGCTTCGGCACCTCCCAATACAGCTTGAGGTACTGATGGGCCACGATCTGCCGCAGGCCCTGCGCCGCGGCCAGGACGCCGCGCGCCACGGAGTAGTTGGGCGCGGCGAAGCCGCGCTGCCACTGCGCCTGCGCCCCGGCGAACAGCAGTGGCTTGCCGAAGGCCAGGCTCAGATAGGTCATCCACACGAGCAGACCCTCCGGGATCATCAGCAGGTTGATGACCTTGTTGTCCGTGCGTTTCAGGCTCCAGCCGCGCTGCTCGTAGTAGAAGACGAGCATCGGCACCAGGAGCAGCACGCCCGTGCTGCGGGTGAGCGTGGCCAGCAGCCCGGTGAGGCCCGCGAGCCGCCAGCGGCCCTCGCGGGCGCACACGAAGCAGGCCAGGGAGAGGAACAGGAACAGCGACTCCGTGTAGACGGCCTGGAAGAAGAACGACAACGGGGCGATGGACACGTAGACGATGGCGCGGGCGGCGACGGAATCGCCGAAGTCCGCCCGCGCCAGCCTGTCCAGCAGCCACACGGCGCCGCCGTAGCAGGCCAGCGAGATGGCGATGCCGGTCACCACGAGGTTGCCGCCGAAGAGCACGCCGACGTAGCGCAGCAGCAGCGGGTACAGCGGGAAGAAAGCGGTGCTGCCGTCGGCGTCGGCGTAGCCGCTCTTGGCGATCTTGATGTACCAGACGCCGTCCCAGTTGGCCCACGGGTTGAGGAGATGGGCGAGCGGCCCGTGGAAGACCTCAGCGCCGGACGGGAAGCGCCAGTTCCACGGCAGACCGTGCGCGCCGATGAGCGCCGCGGCGGCGAAGGCGACGGCGAAGATGAAGAGGCGGCTGCCGACGGCCACGGCCAGCGCTCGCCGCAGCGGGCTCCTGGCCGTGCGTGCGGCCGATGCCGCCTCGCCGGCGGTCTCAGCCGCCGTCGGGCCGACCGGCGTAGATGCCATCGTCGTTCAGACGGCGCAGGATGGCGGCGCGCAGATCGCTGGCCGTGTCGCGCCGCTCGAGCGGGTCGAGCACCCAGGCGTCGACCCGCAGCGTCACGTGGTCCGGCGCCAGCGCCTCGACGGTCACCGCGTTGCGCTTGCCTTGCGGGGGTGCCACCAGGCTGTCGGCCTCTTCCAGCGCCGCGGCGCGCGCCGCCTCCAGCGGCGCGGTCGGCGGTACGGCGAAGCTGACGGCCACCATGCTGCCGGGGGAGCCCATCGAATAGTTGTGGACCGCTTTGCTGGCGAAGGCCTCGTTGGGGATGACCACGCGACGATTGTCCACGGTGCGGATGTACGTGTAGATGAGGCTGATCTCCTCCACCGTGCCGTAGTCGTCGTCGATCGAGATGTAGTCGCCCAGGCGCACCGGCTGCGAGAAGGCGATCATGATGCCGCTGACCAGGTTGGCGATGGGCGCGCGGGCGGCGATGCCGGCGACGGCGGCGAAGATCGCGGCCGAGGCGAGCATGGCGCGGGCCAGCGAGCCGATCCCGGGCAGCTGCGCCAGGGCGACCGCGCCGCCTACGAAGAGTATCGAGATCCACACGAGGCGGCGGATCATACGGAAGCGGGTGCGCTCGGAAGGTCCCGGCTCGCGCTTGAGCATCGCGACCATGGCGCGGTCGCGACGCGCGAGCAGCGCGTCCACGATGCGTGCCACCACGATGGTGATGAGCAGGTACAAGGCCGCCTTGAACCAGGGCGAGTCGTAGAAGGCGGCGGCGATGAGCGACGGCCTCAGCACGGCGTCGTCCTCACGGGCTCGCCTCGGGGTTCGGCATCAACTCGGAGGGCTGCAGGTCGTCACGCACGTCGTACAGCATGCGCCCGGTCTCGTAGTCCATCAACGCCACGACGGCGAGAGAGGAGTCCGGCACGGTGTCGACGACGCCGCGCACCTGCCAGATGAAGCGGTACCTCGGCGTGATCGTCGTCACGAGCCTGCGCCCGTCGACGGCGTGCGTGAACGTGTACGGGTTGTCCTGCCGCACGAACAGCAGCTGCACCTCGCGCGGGTCCACCACGGTCCCCTTGAACAGCCAGTCTGCTTTGCGCAGCGCCATGCCGGAGGTCTTGAGCCGGGAGTGCGTGGGCACCGCGAGCGCGGCCAAGGCGAAGGACCAGCCGCGCCATGGGTGGGTGACGAACTGCCCGCGCTGCTCGGGAGCGGTGTAGCGGAACGCGACGAAGGCGGGCAGGAGGAAGACGACGATGGCGATGACCACCGCCACCATCACGATGAAGCGCCTGCTGCGGAACGGGATCACACAAGACCTCTGGGTCGCCGGCGAGGTCTCCCAAGGCTATCAAACGCCACCGGCGTCTACCCTCTCGCCGTCGTCGCGGAGCTCGGTGCCGGCGAACACCGCACGTGCGCCGGCGGCCATTGCCGCGATACCGGTCTCGTCCAGCAGCGGGTTGAGGTGGATGAGGACGAGGCGGCGGACACCGGCGGACGCGGCGAGGCGCGCCACCGCACGGGCGTCGCTGTGGGCCGCGAAACCGGGTCGCAGCTCCTCCGGCACCGCGTCCATATGCGGCTCATCGGCGGCGTACCATGCCTCATGCAGCAGCAGGCCGACCCCTGCCGCGAACTCCACGACGCCGGGATCGGCAAGCGTATCGGTGGCCTGAACGAAGGCATCGTCCACGCGCCAGGACACACTCGTGTCCGAGTGCTGCTGGCGCCGCACGCGGATCTCGTGACCGGCCACCTCATTGCTGCCCTCGTTCAGCGGCTCCAGGCTGATCTCCCTCAGCTCCGCGAGATCACGCGGGTTGTACGGGCGGCGGAGCAGGCCGGCGACCGCCTCCCGGGGATCCACGCCGGTGAGTGCCGCCCCCGGCGGATGCATCACGATCTGCCGCCCCGGCAGCACGCCCGGCAGGTATGCCAGACCACAGGTGTGGTCCAGGTGGTAGTGCGAGAGGAGCAGGTGGACGCGGGAGACACCGTCGAGCAGCGCCGCCCCGACCGGCGTGAGCAAGCGGCGCAGGCCGGTGCCGGCGTCGAACAGGAGGAGGTCGTCGCCATCCCGGCACGCCGTGCAGGTCGTCTCTCGCCGCTCACTGGGCATCCAGCCCATCGTGCCCAACAACGTCACCTGCATGGGGACCCGCCTCCTTCCGTCGGGACGGCCGCAAGGCGGTCGCCGTGAGCGCGGCCGGCATTCGATGGGCCCGGCGCGCGCCGCTTTTCACAACGCGTGTGTAGTGTGCCACTCAGCGGTAGTATCCAGACGTGGACGTCGCGCGCCGACGCGCGTGACCTATCCTCCCGCCCCCGCCTGTGGAGGAAGACGTGGACGCGCTGATCGTCAGCACCCTCGACGGCCTCGAGCTCTCGGACGCCGCACGCGGCGTCTGGGACGTGCTTGCCGCCCGCCTCACGCCGACGTTGCAGGGCGCCGACGTCGCCCCGTTGCTGGCCGCCGCGGAACAGGCGGCGCGTGGCGTCGGCCTGAGCCGCGAGGCCTCCATCGGCGATCTTCTCGAAGGCTACACGCTGGGCTGTGAGGCGCTCGGACAGGCCATGGACGCGCACGCGGACGAGAGCATGCGACATGCGGCCAATCGTCTTGCACAGCTCCAGCCGCGGCTCCTCCGCTGTCTTGCCGCGGGGTACGCGGCGGGACTGGAGGACACGATCGCGCGTCTGAAGCGGCAGGCGGCCGCGGCATCGCCGGTGGACGATTGCACCGGCGCCATGAAGCCGCAGCAGATCGCCGATCGGCTGGCGCTGGAGGTGCTGCGCTGCCAGCGCATGGATCTGTCTTTGGGGGTCGCCGAGATGGGCGTCGAGGTGGCCGGTGACGAGGGCGGCGTCTGCCACCGCGATGATCTCACCGAGACACAGCGCGAAGTGGGCGAGTGCCTCCGCGAGTCGTTGCGCAGGTACGACAGCATCGGCCTTACGCGCGGCGGCTGCTTCCTGCTGGTGCTGCCGCACGTGACCCGTCGAGGCTTGGCCGCCGCCGGCGAGCGCCTGCGGCGGGAGATCGCGGGGTGCTCAGGCGCGGAGCTGCGGCTGGTGCTGGCCCTGGCCCACTACGACTACGTGGACGTGGGCGCGCCGGACATGCTTGCGGCGCTTCAGCGCAGCATGGACGAGGCGCGCGACCAGGGCAAGACGGTCACCTGGGCCGCCTGACGATCTCGCTTGGCGCGCTCAGCCGGCCTCGCCCGCCTGGGCCAGCGCTTTGGCCGCCTGGCGCACGATCTCACGCTCGTTCGGGTAGGTCATGGCGCCGAGGGCGTCGTCCAGGGTCATCCAGCGCGCCTCGCTCACTTCGTGGTCGTGGCGCGCGGTGTCGCCGCCCACGGCGCGGACGAGGAAGTAGTGGACGGTCTTGTGGATGCGGCCGCCGTCCTGGCGCGAATAGAACGAGTAGTCGATGGCGCCGATCTCCCGCTCCACCACGCCGTCGATGCCCGTCTCTTCGGCGACTTCGCGGACGGCGGTGTCTGCGTAGCTCTCGCCGGGCTCGACGCCCCCCTTCGGCAGCCCCCAGATGGAGCGGCCGGCGGGCCTGATGAGACAGACTTCGAGGGCGTCGCCGTCCCTGACGACCACGCCCCCGGCGGATGTGCGTTCCCGTGCGTCGCTCATGGTGTCGGTGTGCCCCCTGAAGCCTGCCGTGACGGCGTTCGTAGTATATCGTCCTTGTGCGACGCGCCGGGTCAGGATGACCGGCGCGCATCGCCATCGGCGACTCTGTGGGAGGGGCATGTTCGCGGCGATCGGTCGGTTCTCGTATCGCTTCCGCTGGGTCGTGCTTGCGCTCTGGCTCGTGGGGTTCGCCCTCGGCCTCTGGGCCGCGACCAGGCTCCCCGGTGAGCTCAAAGGCGGCGGCTTCACCGATCCTCAGGCGCCGGCGCAGCAGGCCCTGGACACGCTGCAGCGCCGCCTCAAGACCGGGCTCTCCACGTTGGAGATCGTCTTCTCCAGCGATACGCTGCCGGCGACGAGCCCTCGCTTCCAGACCGATATGGCCGAAGCACTTTCCGGCCTGATGCCGGGGACCGTCCCCGGCCTCAAGACCATCCAGACCTACGCCACCACCGGGGACAAGGAGCTCCTCTCCCGGGACGGCAAGGCGGCGCTTGCGGTGCTCGTCTTCGACGTGCCGAGCGAGCAGGTGCAGACGGAGCTCGGCGCCATCAGGAGCAACCTGAAGCCCACGTCCTTGCAGACCTACGTGACCGGCGAGCCCGCGGTGTACGAGGCGATCAGCGACCTCTCGGCCAGCGACTTGCGCAAGGCCGAGTCCTATGCGTTGCCGTTCGCGCTCGTCGTGCTGGTGCTCGTGTTCGGCAGCCTGGTGGCGGCGTCGCTGCCGGTGATCGGGGGCGCCCTGGCCGTCTCGGTCACCTTGGGCGCCATGTACCTCATCGCGCCGCACTACGACCTGTCGATCTTCGTCATGAACGTGGCGTCGATGCTGGGGCTTGCGGTCGGCATCGACTACTCGCTCTTCATAGTCGGCCGCTTCCGCGAGGAGCTGGCGGCCGGCGCGACCGTCGGGGACGCCGTGCAGGCGACGGTCGCCACCGCCGGCCGGGCCGTGTTCTTCAGCGGCGTCGCCGTCGTGGTCGGCCTCCTGGGCCTCATGTCCTTCAACTACATGTCGCTGCGCTCCATGGGCATCGGAGGCTCCGTTGTCGTGTTCTTCTCCGTGCTCTCGGCGCTCACATTGCTGCCGGCGCTGCTGGGGCTGCTGGGCCATCGCGTGAATTCGCTGCGGGTCCTGGGTCGAAAGCAGGGCGAGAGCCTGTTCTGGCGGCGCTGGTCGGATTGGGTCATGGCCCATCCCGTCGTCGTGCTCACCGGCACGGTGATCGCGATCCTCGTGCTGGCCGGCCCCGTGCTGCGCATCACCGTCAACGTGCCGACGGCGACAGAGCTGCCGAGGAGTCAGGAGGCCCGCAAGGGCTTCGACGTCATCACCTCTCGGTTCGACCGCGGGCAGCTGTCTCCCGACCACGTGCTGCTCACGTGGGCCGGCGCGCCGCGGGATCCCTTCGCGCCGGCCAACCTGACGAAACTCTACGCGTACGGCCAGCGCCTGGCGACGCAGCCCGGCGTGCAGTCGGTCACGAGCATCGTGAACTTGCCCGGCATCACGTCGGCACAGGCCGCCATCGCTTTCTGGCAGACCGTGGGGCTGACGCGGACGCTCGGCCAGGGCATCCACGTGCCGCTGACCGCCGAGCAGATGGCGGCCGCGCGGGCGCTCGCCGCCGCCACGAGCGCGCCCGGCACGGTGCTGTTCAGCGTCGCGCCGACGGCGCAGCCGGACCTGCCGGCCGGCCGGGCAGTGGCGAGGCGCATCGGCGACCTGCCGCCGCCGGCCGGCACGACGCTGCACCTTGCCGGCCTGTCCGCCGGCGTCGACGGGTTCGTCCACGCGGTGTACTCGCGCTTCCCCTGGGTCATCGCCTTCGTGCTGGGCGTCACCTACTTCGTACTGCTCGTTCTGTTGCGCAGCGTCCTGCTGCCGCTCAAGGCCGTCATCGTGAACACACTCTCCATCCTCGCCAGTTACGGCGCCCTCGTGTTCATCTTCCAGTCCGGCCACTTCCACTCCATCCTCGGCTTCGAGACCCAGGGGTACGTGGACGCCACCCTTCCCGTGATCATGTTCTGCACGATCTTCGGGGTGTCGATGGACTACGAGGTCTTCCTGCTCACACGCATCCGCGAGGCCTGGCTGCAGACCCGGGACAACCGCGTGAGCGTGGGGACGGGTCTCACTGCCACCGGCAGCATCATCACCAGCGCCGCGCTCATCATCGTCATCGTCGCCGGGTCGTTCGCCCTGACCTCGGTGGTGGTCACCAAGGCCGTGGGCATAGGCCTCGCCGTCGCCGTGGCCGTGGATGCCACCATCATCCGCGTGCTGCTGGTGCCCGCCGCGATGCGGCTGCTGGGCGACTGGAACTGGTGGATCCCGGGCTGGCTGGAGCGGGTGCTGCCGCGCGTGGAGTAGAGCAAACGGCCACGCCCGGTAGGATGCGGGCGTGAGCCGTCTGAGCGACAACATCGCGGCGCTGCGCGAACCGGAGTTCCTGAAGCTCTTCCTGGGCCAGGCCGCCTCCGTCGTGGGCGTCATGTTCACCGTGGTGGCGCTGCCGTTCGCCGTGCTCTCCATCGGCGGCAGCGCCACGGACATCGGCATCGTGGAGGCGGCCAACCTCGTGCCGCTGGCGCTCTTCCTGCTGGTCGGCGGCGTGTGGGCCGACCGGCTGCCCCGCCAGCGGGTCATGCTGGCCGCCGACTTCCTGCGCGCGGCGCTGCAGCTCACGGCCGCCGTGCTGCTCGTGAGCGGTGAGGCGCAGGTGTGGCACCTCGCCGTGCTCCAGGTCGCGATGGGCGGGGCCGAAGCATTCTTCCGCCCCGCCTACACCGGGCTCGTCCCGGAGGTCGTGAGCCCGGGCCGCCTGCAGCAGGCCAACGCGCTGCAGAGCCTCGTCACCAGCGGCGCGGTCACGCTGGGCGCCGCCACCGCAGGCCTCCTTGTGGCTGCCCTCGGCCCCGGCTGGGCTATCGGTATCGACGGGCTCACGTACATTGTGAGCGCGGCCTTCCTGCTGCGCCTGCGGCCCGCGGCGTTCCTCGGGCGGACGGCGGTCGCTGCCGGGGCGCAGGAGCGCATGCCCGTCCCCGAGCCGCCGCGCGTCGACGCCGTCGCCGACCCGCCGCTCGTCGCGCCGGCCGCAGGGCCGCCCATCGAGCGGACGCCGTTCTTCGCCGACCTTGCGGCCGGCTGGCGCGAGTTCACCGGCCACACCTGGCTGTGGGTGATGGTGGCCGGCGCCTCGCTCTTCCTGTTCGCCATCGACGGGCCTATCCAGGTGCTTGGCCCCATCGTCGCGCGTGACGCCTACGACGGCGCGCGCACCTGGGGCTTCACGTCGGCGGCGATGGGCATCGGGCAGATCGCCGGCGGCCTGCTCGCCTTGTCATGGCGGCCGCGTCGCCCCATGCTGCTCATCGCCGCCGGCATGAGCCTCGCCGCCGCGCCGGTCGCGCTGCTCGCACTCCAGGCTCCAGTCTGGACGCTCTACCTCTCGCTCGCCGTCCTCGGCGTGGAGTGGGGCCTGTACGACCCCTTCTGGACGACGTGCATGCAGGCTGAGGTGTCGCCGGCCATGATCTCGCGCGTCTCGAGCTACGACTACCTGGGGTCGCTTGCCTTCTACCCGGCCGGGCTGGCGCTGGCGGGCCCTCTCGCCGACGCCTTCGGTGTGTCAACGGTGCTCTGGGCAAGCGCCATCGTGGCCATCGCGGTGAGCCTCTTCCAGGTGTCCTGGCGCGACGTGCGGGCGCCGCATCCGGTGACCTCCGCCACGACGGCGCCCTGAGAGCGCCGCCGACGGGTTCGTTCGGCGCCTCATGCACGGTTGACACCCCGGCCCTTGGCTGAGACGCTTCACCACGTTAAGTCTCAGCTTAGCGTACTCATCCGGCAGCGGGGACCTGTGGAAGAGATCCGTCACATCGACGGCATGAAGAGCGTGCGCGTCCTGGCCAGCGAGGAGCGCCTGCGGCTGCTGCGGCTGCTCATGCAAGGCCCGGCCACCCTCACGCAGCTCGGCGCGGTCGTGGGTCACCACCCGGCCTGGGTGCGCCATCACCTGCTGAGCCTGGAGCAGGCGGGACTGATCGAGCTCCAGGAGACCCGCCCCACCAAGGGCTACGTCGAGAAGTTCTACTGCGCCACGGCGCGCGCCTACGCGGTGAACTTCATGGTCCTGCCGGAGCCCGGCGAGCGCGGCCTGCTGGTCGTGCTGGGCAGCGACGACCAGGCGCTTGACCTGCTCGCCCGCGAGTTGCGTGCCGACCCGGCTGCCCCGGACGTCGTCACCATCGCCATGGGCAGTCTGGAGGGGCTCATCGCCCTACGCCAGGGCATCGGCCAGGTGGCGGGCTGCCATCTGCTGGACCCGGCCACCGGGGACTTCAACACGGCGCATGCGCGGGCCCTGTTCCCGGGCCGCGCCCTGATGCTCGTCACGCTGGCTCATCGCCAGCAGGGCCTGATCGTGCCGAAGGGCAACCCGCTCGGTCTCGGCACCATCGCGGACGTGGCCGGCAGCGGCGCTCGACTCATCAACCGCAACGTCGGCTCCGGCACCCGCGTGTGGCTGGACAGGCTGCTGACCGACGCGGGCGTGACGCCGGCGACGATACCCGGCTACGAGGTCGAGGTGACGACGCACGGGCAGGCGGCGCAGGCCGTCGCGGACGGCGCCGCCGACGTGGCCCTCGGGATCCTGCCTGCGGCGCGGGCTCGGAACCTGGATTTCGTGCCGCTCCTGGAGGAACGCTACGACCTCGTGACCCCACGCGAGCACTACGACAGCGCGCTGCTCGCGCCGATGCTCGCCAGGCTTCACGACGACGAGTTCAAGCGGTCGGTCGACCGTCTCGGAGGCTACGCGACGCGCGAGACGGGCGCCGTCGCCGCCCTGGCCGTCTGACGGCCAGGGCGGCGACGGCGCTGCTCTCTCGCGTCGCGCACGACGCACATCAAGGGACCGCACGGCGGTCCGGGAGGAGGAAGGGATGCATCTGACCGCACGTGGAGGCGCGAGCCGCCGGCTGTTCCTGGCCCTGCTCGCGCTCCTCGCAGTCCTGGCGCTGGCGCAGGCGGCGCCGGCCCTCGCGGCCACGAGTTACATCGGTGGCCCGGCCGCCGGCGACTACCCGGTGTACGTGCCCAACGACTACACGACCTGCGCGCTCCGCTTCACCGCCACCGGGCTGCTGGGCCTGGACGGCCAGCCGATCACCGCGCCGACCGACTTCCACGTGAAGATCCGGCTGAGTCCCATCATGGGTCCCAATGGGGCCAACAACCGCGGTTTTACCTGGAACGACCAGACCCACCTGTGGGTGCAGGAGCGCGACGATTGGAGCTCCTTCCCCACGATCACCAGTGACGCCTCGGGCAACATCGCCACATCCAATCGCTGGTTCTCGTTCCAGTTCGGCGACACCACCAAGAGCGGCACCTACTACCTGATGGTCTCGCTGCAGCAGGTCGGCGCGACCATGGACTCGGGGGCCACGCAGAACAGCCTGACCATGCCGGCCATCACCGTCCTCGACATGAGCGGAAGCATCGCGACCGCGACGCCGGGCTTCTGGGTGCACAACGGCGTCGCCATCGCCTCGAACCAGGCCAACAAGCGCATCGAGGCCGACGCCGCCGGCACGACGGACGTCTGGGCCCTGGGCCGCACCGAGGCAAACGGCGTGGACGACGACGCCAGTGGCGTCGACGACGAGGACTACGGCCCCGCCGGCCCCGCCGGCGACTTCAGGCTCGGCGTCCCCACGGCGATGGCCTTCGACGTCAAGCTGCAGAACGTGATCTGGCCGGCCCTCGCGTCCAGCTTCACAGGCCCCCTCGCCGACGTGGATGTAGCCCTCGGCGCCCCCGACACCACGCCGCCCTCGGCGCCGGTCGCTCTGAACGTGCAGGCCGGCAATGTCGAGAGCGTGCTCACCTGGGGCGCGGCCAATGACAACACAGCCGTCACCGGCTACCGTGTCTACAAGTGGACCGACCCGGCGAGCGGCTCGGGGTACACGGGCCGGCCGGCGCTCGTGGCGACGACGGCTCCCGATGTGACGACCTTCACCGACCCGGGTCTCACGAACGGTGTCGCCTATCACTACATCGTCCGCGCCGTGGACGCCGCGACCAACATCGGACCCCGCGCCGCGGCGACGGCCACGCCGAAGATGCCGACGACGCTCACCCTTGTGCACCCGCCGTCGATCGTCGCCTGGAACACGAACGTCGCCTTCGACGGCGACATGGTGGACGCGGACGCCGCGCCTGTCGCGCAGACGGTGCAGCTGCAGCGGAGCTACGACGGCACGAGCGGCTGGACGACGATCGCCGACCTGGCGCCGAACATGGCTCCCTATGCACATCTGTTCTCCGGGACGGCGACGCCGACGCGCGCCACCTTCTACCGCCTCTCATTCGCCGGCACGGACGTGTATGCGCAGTCGATGAGCAGCGCGTACAAGGTCACGCCGCAGGTCAAGCTCGGCACGCCGGCGGCGCCCAAGACCGTCAAGAAGGGCGCCTCCTTCACTGCCTACGGGTCGCTGGTCCCCAGGCAGGCCCCGGGTCACAAGGACGTCACGGTCAAGTGCTACCGCAAGAGCTCCAGCGGCAAATGGGTCCTGAAGAAGACCGTCGCCGCCAGGAACACCGACTACAGCACGTACACGCGCTACAAGGCGACGCTGTCGTTGCCCAGCGCGGGCAGCTGGAAGCTCGTCGCCTCGTTCCCGGCCACGAGCAAGTACGCGGCCACGACGTCCGGCGCGCGTTACGTGAAGGTCAAGTAGGGATCGGGCGCTGAGGCATGAGCGAGGCACCCGCGCCGCGACCGCACCGGCGCAGGCCGGCGCTGATCGTCATCGCCGCCCTGTGCGGCGTGGTGGTCGCGGCGTGGGTGGGACAGACGATCGCAACAAGCGGGGCCGGGGAGACGAAGGGCTCCCCGGCCCCGGCCTACTCCATCAAGGTCGAACGGGGCGGCGAGGTGCTGAAGCAGTATGACCTCGCCGCCCTCCACGCCCTGCCGCAGACGCAGGTGACCATAGACGGCAAGGAGCAGGACGGCCCGCTTCTGGTGACCGTGCTGCACGATGCCGGCCTGGGCGACTTCGCGTCCGTGACGATCCGCGGCGCGGGCGTGCGGGACGACGGCCGCCTGACGCTCTCCGGCGAGGAGGCCGGTAGCGGCGTGCTGCTCGACTTCAGCGAGCGGGGGACGGTGAAGGCCTGCGGTCCCCGCCTCGAGTGGTCCGACTGGGTGCGAGATGTCCTCACGATCGACGTCAGCTGACATCGCGGGCGGGCGGGCCGCCTACGTATGGTCGCTTCACCTGCGCGATCTGCTCCTGCTCGCGCTCATCGCGGCGCTCTGCGTGCTCAGCAAGCAGCTGCTGCGGGTGCCCATCCATGTCCCCGGTCATTCCGGTGTCCTGTGGGTGGCGCTCTTCGTCGTCGCGCGCGGCCTCGTGGACAAGCGGGGCGCCGGTCTGCTGCTGGGCGCCGTCACCGGTGTGCTGGCCACGTTCATGGGCTTCGGCGACCATGGACCCTTTGAATGGACCAAGTGGGTGGCCGCGGGCATCGCTCTGGACCTGCTGGTGGAGGTGTTGCCGGGAGACCTGCGCTCGCCGTTGAAGGCGGCCATCGTCGGCGCCGGCGTCCACCTCGCCAAGCTGGCCAGCATGGTCCTGGTGAGCCTCGCCCTGCGTCTTCCACTTGGCTTCATCGCGCTGGGGCTCGGCTGGTCGGCCACGACGCACGTGATCTTCGGCGTCGTCGGCGGCCTGCTCGGGGCCCTCGCCCTGCGCGAGCTGCGCAAGGTTCCCGCTCTCGACGCGCAGGCCAGGGGGTCGTGATGCGCCCCGGGCGAGTCTCGCTCCTCGCACTCGCCATCCTGGTCGCGGTGGCGACCCTGGTGTGGTCCGCCGCCGCCTCGGCCGAGGAGGTCTACGACCAGGGCGGCGCCGGACAGCCCTTCACGATCTCGACCACGAGCCCGCCCGGCGGCGTGCAGGTGACCGGTGGCGCCGACCAGTCACTCTCGCTGGCCCGCGTCGCGCTTGCCGACTTCGAGGCGAGCGCGCCCGTCTGGGCCGGGCTCACGCCGGACCCCCGCATGGCCGTGCCGCTCAAGCCCGCCGATGCCGTGGACGGAGCGAGCGGTGACATCCTGGTCACGGATCGCAGCAACAAGTTCGTCGCCGAGCTGGACGGCAGCGGCGCCGCTGTGTGGATGTATAAGGACGGCGTAGACGGCGCCGTCCTGGCGTTCCCCTTCTCGGCCGTGCCGGTCACCTGGCAGGGCCGCCACTGCGTCCTCATCGCCGACGGGCGCGCGGCCCACCCGCGCGTGATCATGGTCGACAAGGGCAGCGGCGCGGTCGTCTGGCAGTACGGCACGGGCGAGGCCTGGCGGGAGGATGGAGCAGCCGATCAGCTGCACGACCCGTTCACGGCCACCTGGGTCGACGGCGACCGACCCACGGTCCTCATCGCCGACAACAACAACGGCGGCAACCGCGTCATCGAGGTGAGGGTAGGCGACTACGTCGCGGACGACGCCAGCCATGGCTTCACCGTGGACAGCATCGTCTGGCAGTACGGTACGACCGGAGTCTCAGGGGACGGTGTGAACCAGCTCATGCATCCGCGGTCGCCGCAGCGACTGGCGGACGGGAACACGCTCATCGCCGACGCCCTCGCGCACCGGGTCATCGTCGTCAAGACGAGCGACTACGACCCTGGGAAGGCGAACAACGGCTTCACACAGGCCAGCATCCTCTGGAGGTTCGACGGCGACGGCGTGCTGGAAGACCCGAACATGGCGACGCGGCTGGCCGATGGCACGACGGTCATCGCCGACTGCGGCGACGTCGCGCCCAAGATCCTGTGGGTGGGGCCGAAGGGTTCAGTGACGGCCACGCTGGACATGAGGGCGTTCGAGCCACCGCCCTTCAAGGACGACTCCGAGCCGCGAAGCGCGCTCGTCGACCCCGTCGACGGCTCGCTCGTCACCAGCGACAGCACCTATACGCGCGTCTTGCGCATCGGCAACCGCGGCAGCGCGACCGCCGAGTCGCCGCCGCTCGATTGTGGCAAGCCCTCCATGATCAAGCGCTTCGACCGGCTCTCGTGGACCGGCTGGGTGGCGCCGGGGCAGCGCATCAGGATGTGGTACCGCGTCAACGAAGGCATAGTGGCACCCCTGCACTCGCCAGAAGTTCGACTTCCCCAGCGGCACGGCGGGAAGGCGGATCAGCTACCGCGTCGTCCTGACCTCCTCCGACCGATGGACATCGCCGGTCTTCGACGGCTTCTCGCTCATGTACGACCGGGCGACGCAAGGACCGACCGGCGGCGGTGGCGGCGGCGCCGAGACCGACAAGGGCGCCAACAGCGGGACGGACGATGGCGTGTACACGTACCCTGGCCTGAGCGGGACCGGCACGAGCGGTGGCGGCACGGGGGCCGGCTCGTCGGGCTACGGCAGCGGTGCCGGCACGACCGGTACGGGGACGAGTGGGGCGACCAGCGGCGCGCCGGCGAGCAGCGCCGGCGCGGGTCTCGTCGCCCCACCCACCTCCGTCACCGGCGGCACGGCACAGAGCGTCACCGGCGTCGAGGTCCAAGGCGTGGAAGGCGTCAGCGGCATCCCGCTGACGGCCGCGAGCGGTGCGCACGTCAAAGAGAAGCAGGCGAACGACTCGGGCCACCAGGTGTCGATCGGCATCGTCGTGGTACTGTCCCTCAGCGCCCTCGCCGCACTGTTCATCCCTTGGCCGGTGTTTGCCGCCAACCTGCGCGAGATCGGCGGCTTCGATCACACCCGCCCCAGGCGTTTGCCTCGTTCCCGGCCCCTGGGCCGTTGACCCGACGCACCGCGACACCGTGGCTGCGACAAGCGTCTCTCACGATGGAGCATGCATGACAGACAGTTCGGCCACCCTCGCCCGCCTGTACGTCGCCTTCGACGACACCGACACCATCGATGCGGACCGCGGCACCGGCAAGGTCGGACGATGGTTCGAGGACGAGCTGCCGGCGGGTTGCGCCCTCTGGGGCGTCGTCCGGCAGCAGCTGCTGGTGCACCCGGCAGTGCCGTTCACGTCGCACAACAGCAGCGCCGCGTGCGTGGTGGACGTGCGCGACCCAGGCCTCGTCGTCTGCGCCGAGGGCAGCGATGGTGCGTGGCCGTGCCGGCCGTCACCGGAGCTCATCGACGACATCGTCGCGCGCGCCGTCGCGCATCTCCGACGCAACTGGATGGAGGGCAGCGACCCCGGCCTGTGTGTGGTCTCTGAGGGTTCACCGGCCCTCCCCGCCCTCATTGCCTTCGGCCGCCGTGCGGCCGTGGAGGTGGTCGGCCAGGCGGACGCCTACGAGGCCGCCCGCGGCGCTCACCTGTCGGGCCACGGTGGCACCGAGGACGGCGTGATCGGGGCGGCCGCGGGCGCCGGCCTCACGGCCGGCGGTTGGCACGGCCGCCTCATCGAATACCGCTCGGTGTTGGGCCACCTGCGTGACATCCTCGAGCCGGTGTCGGTGGCGCAGCTCGCCCACGTCGGCATCACGGTCGTGACGCTCGACCGCGACGCGCCGGCGCCGCTGCCGAATGCGCCGGTCCGCGCCGAGGGCTGGCTTCGTCCGCGCCTCTGGGCCGGCCGCCCCGTGCTCCCGGTGCAGCGCGACGGCAACGGTGGCTGGCTGGCCGTCGGCCCGCGGAGCATCGCCGCCTCGCCGCAGGGAGCGGCGGCAGAGGCCGATGTGGCCGGGGGCGAAGGGTGGGCCAGCATTGACATCCTCCCGCCCTCCTGACAGGCTCGCGCGCAGAGAAGACCACCCAGCGTTGAGCTCGCGGGCCACCAAAGCGGCCCGGAAGGAGGGCACATGCAGACCGTCCCGTCCAGCTCCCACTCGGCCATCCGGCGAGCGCTGCCGGCGCTCGTCGCGCTGGCGCTGCTGGTGATCGCGCTGGCGGCCCCGGCGCTGGCCGTCGCGGCGCCAGCGCCCACCGTGTTGACCATCGCCACGCCGCTCAAGGTGGTCCCCTACCAGGCCGCGGCGTCGTTCACCGGCGCCCTGACCCTCGACGACGTTGCGAACACGCCCGTCGACGGCTTCCCCGTGCAGTTCGAGCGCAGTTACGACACCGTGACCTGGACGGCCATAGCGGCCGTCACGCCCGGTACGGGACAGTACTCGTACCAGTACGCCACGTCGTTCACGCCAACGCGCGCCACCTGGTTCCGCTTCTCCTTCGCCGGCGACGTCCCCCCGACCCTGTACGCGCCCAGCGTGAGCGACCCCCCGGTGAAGGTCACGCCGCGCGTGTCGCTCACGAGACCCATCACACCGAGCGTGGTGAAAGCGCGCCGTGCTTTCACGGCCTATGGCTACCTCAGACCGCATCACGCGGCCGGCGCCAAGTACGTGAAGATCCGCTGCTACCGCAGGTCGGCGAGCGGATCGTGGGTGCTCAAGAAGGTCGTTTCGGCAAGGGACTTCAACTACAAGACCTGGACGAAGTACAAGGCGATGGTCTCGCTGCCGAGAGCCGGCAATTGGAAGCTCATCGCACGCTACGAACACACGGTCAAGTTCGCGACGACGCTGTCGAACGCCAGGTACGTGAAGGCGACGTAAGACGCTTCGGCGACGGGCGAGGCGACGCGGCGGCCGCAGGCCGCCGTCACAGCGCCTCGCCCGTCGCCTCCCACTCGCGGTACAGGTCGGCGTAGCGCCCGCCGGCCGCGACCAGCTCGTCATGGTTGCCGCGCTCCACGATGCGGCCGTTGTCCACCACCAGGATCTCGTCGGCATAGCGCACCGTGCTCAGCCGGTGCGCCACGATAACACTCGTGCGGCCGCTGAACAGGATCTCCATGGCGCGCTCGATGCGCCGCTCGCTCTCCGCGTCCACGCTGGAGGTCGCCTCGTCCAGGATGAGGATGCTGGGGTCGGCCAGCAACGCCCGCGCGAAGCTGATGAGCTGCCGTTGCCCGGTGCTTAGCGCCGAGCCTCCCTCCTGCACCTCGGTGTCGTAGCCGTCAGGCAGGTCCTCGACGAAGTCGTTGACGCCGACGATGCGCGCCACCCGGCGGACCTCCTCCTCGTCGGCCGCCGGCCGGGCGAAGCGGATGTTGTCGAGGATGGTGCCGCTGAACAGGAAGGCTTCCTGCGGCACCACGGCCAGCTGCTCGCGGAGCGACGCCATGGTGACCTCGCGCAGGTCGTGGCCGTCGATGAGCACGGCGCCCTCGTTGGGGTCGTAGAAGCGCGCCAGCAGCTTGATGACGGTCGACTTGCCGGCGCCCGTGGCGCCGACCAGAGCGACCGTCCGGCCGGCCGGGATGCGCAGCTCCACGTCGTGTAGCACGGGCTTCTCGCGGTCGTAGCCGAACGTCACGTGACGCAGTTCCACCTCGCCGCGCACCGGCGGCAACGCCCGTGCGTCCGGCGCGTCTTGCAGGTCCGGGTCCGTGTCGAGGACCGTGTAGATCTTCTGCACGGCCGCCATCGACGCCTGGAAGGTGTTATAGAGCTGGCTGAGCTGCTGCAGGGGGTCGAAGAAGCTGTTCAGGTAGCCGATGAAGGCCACCAGCACGCCGATCTGTAGGGCCTGGCCGCTCACGAGCGAGCCTCCGTACCAGAGCACGATCACCACGGCGGCCGCCGACATGAACTCGACGAACGGGAAGTACAGGCCGCTCTGCACCACCGTCCGGTAGTTGACGTCGCGGTAGGCGGCGTTGGCCAGCGCGAGCTGGTCGTAGTCGGTCTGCTCGCGCCGGAACGCCTGGATGACGCGCATGCCGCTGAGCGATTCCTGCAGGCGGGCGCTCACGTCGCCGATCTTGTTGCGCACCTGCGCGTACGCCACCGCGGACCGCGAGCGGAACATCAGCGTGGCGCCGATCAGGAACGGCATGATGGTGAGCGTCGCCAGGGCGAGGCGCCAGTCGAGGATGAACAGGAAGGCGATGGCGCCGACGAAGGTGAGCGAGTTGGTCACCAGCGAGGTCACGCCGTCCGTGACAAGCTGGTCGAGGGCGTCGATGTCGTTGGTCAGCCGGCTGACGATCCAGCCCGTCTTCTGCCGGCTGAAGAAGTCCAGTGACAGCTTCTGCAGGTGGGCGAAGAGCTGGCGCCGCAGGTCGTAGATGATGTGCTCGCCCACCCAGCTCGTCAGGTAGGTCTGCAGGTAGCTCGCGCCGAGGTTGAGCGCGCTCACGGCGATGAAGGCGACGATGACCCAGTCCAGCACGGTCAAGTCCTTCTTGCTGATGCCGTCGTCGATGGCGACCCCGATGAGGTACGGGACGGCCAGGCTGCTCAGCGTGACGACGATCATCGCGACCAGGCTGAAGACGGCGCGGCGTCGGTAGGGGTAGGCGAGCCGGGCGAGGCGGGCGAGCTTGAGCTCGCGCGCCAGGTGCACGAACGCCTTCCAGCCCTTCAGCTCCTCCAGCGCGGCGCCGCTGCCGTGCGGGCCGGAGGCGTGGCGGGAGGCCATGGCCATCAGGCGCCTCCCTCTGTCGCTCCGGTCCGCCGCCCCGCCGTGCGGCCGGGTCCGTGGCCGTCGCGTCCGTACGCCTCGCGCGCGGCGACCGCGGCCTCCACGTCCACCTCATCGAGGGCACGGTGCGTCTCCTCGGCCTGGCCGAACATGCGGGCGTACAGCCCGCCGGCGGCCATCAGCTCGTCGTGCTGGCCGCGCTCCGCGATGTGACCGTGATCGAGCACCACGATCTCGTCGGCCAGCGAGATGGTGGACGGCCTGTGGGCGATGATGAACGTGGTGCGGTCGTAGGTGACCTCCTGCAGGGCGCGGCGGATCTTGAACTCCGTCTCCACGTCGACGCTGGAAGTGGCGTCGTCCAGGATGAGGATGCGTGGGTCCATCACGAGGGCGCGCGCGATGGCGATGCGCTGCCGCTGGCCGCCGCTGAGCGTGAAGCCGCGTTCGCCGATGACCGTGTCGAAGCCCTGGGGGAGGGCCTCGATGAACTCATCGGCCTGAGCCGCCTTCGCGGCCTGGCGCACCTCGTCGTCGGTGGCCTCCGGGCGGCCCAGACGGATGTTCTCGGCGATCGACTCGCTGAACAGGAACGGATCCTGGTTGACGATGCCGATATGACGGCGCAGGTCGGTGAGGCGCAGGTCGCGCACATCCTCGCCGTCCACGAGCACGCGACCCGCGCTGACGTCGTACAAGCGCGGCACCAGGTTGGTGAGCGTCGTCTTCCCGCAGCCGGTGTGCCCGACGAAGGCGACGGTGCGGCCGGCCGGTACCTCGAGGCCGACGGCCTCGAGCACTGGCCGGTCGACGTAGCTGAAGTAGACGTCGTCGAAGGTCACGGCGCCTAGGGGCGGCCCGCCGTCCGGGCCGCGCAGCGGCCGCGCGTCGGCCCGCTCCGTCATCTCCAGCGGCGCGTCGAGGATCTCGTACACGCGGTCGCCGCTGGCGATGGCGCGCTGCATCAGACCGGTGAGCCAGCCGATGACCTGAGCCGGATAGATGAACATCATCAGATAGCTGTAGAACGCGACGAGCGCACCCAGGGTCATCTGGCCCTCGATGACCTGCCGGCCACCGTAGTAGAGCAGGAAGGCCACGGCCAGGTTGGGGATGAAGGCGATCAGCGGGATGTAGACGGCGCGCACGCGGGCCGCCGCGACGCTGGCCTCGAACACGCGGTAGCTGCGCTCGCTGAACTTCACGAGCTCGTCGTCCTCGCGCGCGAAGATGCGCACGATGCGCGAGCCCACCACGTTCTCCTCGGCCGCCTCCGTGACGTCGGCGATCTTCTGTTGCACGTCCTGCAGGATCGGCCGCAGGCGGGTGCTGAAGCGCAGGGTCACGATCAGCAGCGCCGGCAGGAACGCCATGGAGATCAGCGCCAGCTTCCAGTCCAGCACGAACAGCAGCACGACGACGGCGGCCATCATCACCAGGTTGGTGGTGAAGAACACGAGGCCGTAGCCCAGGAACATGCGCACGTTCTGCACGTCGCTCATGGCGCGGCTCATCAGCTGGCCCGTGGGCCAGCGGTCGAAGTAGCCCGCAGGCTGGCGCAACAGGTGGGCCCACACGCGGTTGCGCAGGCCGTACTCGATACCGAGGCTGGCCTTGCCCGTGGTGAGACGGCGGCCGACCGCCACGACCAGGCGTACCACGGCGATGCCGAGTAGTGCGAGGCCGTAGGTGACCAGCAGGCCGGTGTCGCCACCTAACAGGGCGTTGTTGATGGTGCCCTGGATGATGCGCGGCACCATGAGGCCGAGCCCCATCTGGGCGAACGCCAAGGCGAAGCCCGCGATCGTGAGCCACTTGTAGTCGCCAAGCAGCTTGAGGATGCGCCAGAAGGTCTTCACTGCAGGCAAGCTTACCCGGAGGCTAACC
>CAVPQD010000017.1:0-73160 GCA_963707335.1 uncultured Thermoleophilia bacterium
TGCGAGCGGGAAGGTTTCTGACGATGATGATGGCCGGCTTCTTCGGAGCGGCCCTGCTCCTGGGCGTCGCCCCCTCATGGGCTGGACGCAGGCAGGCGCCGGCGCCTCGAGCACGGTCAAGGGCTCGCCGACGGCGTTCAAGACCACCGGCCTGACCCGCAGGAGGTCTATGGGAAGTACGCCGGCACGTCGTGGAGATCCAGTCCACGTTCCCAGGGACCTACGACATCTTCGGCCAGCAGACTGGCGGCGGCAGGCGCTCGGCACCGGCTTCGTCTGCCACGGACGGCGCCATCCTGACCAACGCTCACGTGGTCAGCGAGAGTGGCAGACGGCCAGCCAGGTCACGGTGACGTTCAAGGACTCGAGCACGCAGATCCCGGCGACGGTCGTCGGCGTGGACGAGTCGACCGACGTCGCGCTGCTGAAGATCGACCCGAGCCAGGCGGCGATCGCTCACGCCGATCCCCTTGGGCGACTCGTCGAGGTCGTCGTCGGCGAGCAGGTCGTCGCCATCGGCGATCCGCTCGGCCTGGGTGTCCTCGCTGTCGTTCGGCGTCGTGTCGGCCACCGGCCGCGACCTGCAGTCGCCCAACGGCGCGACCATCAGCGACGGCATCCAGACCGACGCGGCCATCAACCCCGGCAACTCCGGCGGGCCGCTCATCGACGCCACGCGGGGGAGGTGATCGGGATCAACGACCAGATCGACTCGCAGCCGGCGGGAACGACGGGATCGGCTTCGCCGTGCCCACCAACACGGCCGTGTCGGTGATGGAGCAGATGAAGTCCGGCTCCTACCAGCAGCAGAGCCAGCAGGCGCCGAGCCAGGGGTCGTCCTCGGACTACTACTGGCCGTTCTGACCGTGACCGACAGCTGAGAAGTAGCGCGAACCGGAGGGGGCGGATGGCCGCACGGCCACCCGCCCCCTTCCGCTGCGCCTACCCGTCCCGCCGCGCGCGGCAGCCTGTGCGCCAAGTAGATGATGAAGCCGGGCAGCGCCGAGGCGGCCATGATGGCGGCGAGCACCAGGGCCAGGTTGTCCTTCACCCAGGCGACGGTGCCGAACCAGTAGCCCGCGCCAAGGAAAATGGTCACCCAGAGCGCCGAGGCGACGGCGTCGAAGAACAGGAACCGGTGGAAGTCCATCTTGGCGCGCCGGCGACGAACGGCGCCAGCGTCCGCACCATCGGCAGGAAGCGGGCGAGCACGATCGCCATGCCGCCGTGCTTCTCGTAGAACTCGTGCGCCTGCCGCACGTGCTCGGGCTTCAGAAGCGCCGCGGCTTGTCCAGCAGGCGGCGGCCGATGAAGCGGCCGATCAGGTAGTTGCAGAGGTCGCCGAGGAAGGCCGCCGCGAACATCAGCGGCGCCAGCAGGTAGATGTTCAGCAGCCCGCCGCCGGCCAGCGTGCCGCTCGCCATGAGCAGCGACTCGCCCGGCAGCCAGGGCGCGACCACGATCCCGGTCTCGCGGAAGATGACGGCGAAGATGACGACGTAGATCCAGCCGCCCCAGCATCTCGACGAGCTGGGCGAGGTACACGTCCAGGTGGAGGACGTACCAGCTGTGATCAGTCCAGGGCCGCCGAACGCGCAGTGCTGAACGCGATGGCCGGACGCTGCTGAGCGCGAGAGCAGGCCCCTCGTCTGGGTCGGCAAGGACCTCAGCCGGACTCCGCGCGCTCCGCCCTCGCCGCCCTGATGTTCGCCAGCACGCCACGCGCGGTGATCACGTGTGGTAGCGGTCGAACAGGACGGTGATCACGGTGAAGAGGAAGACGAAGAACAGCGTCCTGCCAGATCGTGCCCGCGCGGTCGAGCCGACGCACGCGCACGAAGGCGAGCAGCACCGACGACGATCCCCAGGTTGACGACGAACATGGCGACCAGCTCGACGGCGTACCGAGGTCCAGGTGCGCCCGCGGCGCGCCAGCCACTGGCTGACGAAGGCGTTGACGCGATGAAGACCGCCACGTAGGCGAACACGCTGACGCTCGTGCCCGCCGTCCGGCAGCAGGTACTGCGCGAAGATCACGCTGACGAGGCCGGTCAGGACCACCTTCTCGAGCAGCGCCCTGTCGAAGAACTTCTCCGTCGCCGCCACGGTGCGGTAGAGCTCGGCGCCGCGGCACTCCGGCGGCAGGGGATCGGCCTCCAGCGCGGGCCGGTGGTCGAACTTCGGCGCCTTGCGGGTGATGATCCAGTAGACCAGGATCCGAGGCGGGCCGGCGATGATCGCACAGCACCCAGGGCGGTGATGAGCGGCCTCGCCCCAGCTGGCGTCGGCGCTCACGCCGAAGATCGTCTCCTTGATGAAGTCGGTCATGTCGAGCTGCGCGATGTGGATCCACCACTCCTGCGGCAGCTTGATGAAGATCCAGATGAAGGCCGCCGACGATGATCACCGTCCACTTGCCCATGCGCTTCGAGTCCCAGCCCAGGCGCACCGCCTCGACGAAGTCGAAGAAGTACTCGAACGTGTTCGGGAAGATGAACAGGATCGCGCGCACCTGCGTGAGCTCGAACGCGACCGACGCCGACGAGCCGGTAGTAGTAGAGGAAGAGGCTCATCTTGAAGGCGTACGGCGTTGGTCCAGTTGCGCATCGTCGACATGTAGATGATGGCCAGGTAGTAGATGTCCAGCGACTTGTCGTAGGACTGGTAGCCCTCGAGCGGGATGGCCGGGAACTGCTGGAAGATGCTCTGGTCGATCGAGTCGAGGATCATGCAGGCGATGGAAGCCGACGAGGGGGAGTACGGGATGGCGAACGGCAGCACGAGACGCGCGCCGACCACCAGGACGACGACGGTCCACTCCGTTGCACCCATCCTCGCCCCCTCCGCTGGTCTGCGGCGCACGCGCCCCGTCGGAGCGGAGCCTACAGCACCGGGCCGCGATGCACACGGGCTTCAGCAATGGCGGGGCGTGATCTGATCAAGTTGGTCGACGCGAGCGGGGATCGTGAGCGCGGGATGCGTCTAAGCGAGCCGCGTCCCGGCTGCCCGTCGCCGCGGCCCATCAGCTCCGCGCGATGGCGTTCGAGCCGGCGCAGCACCTGCTCCCGGTCCTCACCGCCGGCGGGGGTGCGACGAGCCGCGGGCGCAACTTGAGTGCCGGTTGGGGCAAGGCGGGGGCCCTCCGGATCGTCCGGAGCGTCTGGCGCTTCAGGGGTCTGGCCGCTCCACGGATCCTCAGGCGCCGGACCACCCGCCGCTCACCCGAGGACCCCCGCTCTCACGGGTCGCAGCCTCGCCGGTCCTTCTCGAAGCGCATCTTGCACATCGCGTATTCCTCGGGCACGGCGATGGGGTAGTCGCCGTCGAAGCAGGCGCGGCAGAACTGGGTGCGCGGGCAGGCCGGTGCTGGCCTGCAGGCCGTCGAGCGTGAGGTAGTGCAGGCTGGTGGCGCCGACCTTGGCGCGGATCTCGTCCACCGTGTTGTTGGCGGCGACGAGCTCGTCGCGGGTGGCCATGTCGATGCCGTAGAAGCACGGCCACTTGATGGGCGGCGAGCTGATGCGAAGGTGCACCTCCGCCGCCCCGGCCGCGAACAGCATGTTCACCAGCTTGCTGGTGGTGTTGCCGCGCACGATCGAGTCGTCGACCACCACAAGGCGCTTGCCGCGGATCACGGCGCTCAGCGGGTTGAGCTTCATGCGGATGCCGAGCTGGCGCAGCTCCTGATCGGGCTGGATGAAGGTGCGGTGCACGTAGCGGTTCTTGATGAGGCCCTCGCCGTAGGGGATGCCGGAGGCGTTGGCGTAGCCGATCGCCGCCGGCATCCCCGTGTCCGGCACGGGGATGACGAGGTCGGCCTCGACCGGCGCCTCCATGGCGAGGTGACGGCCCATCTCCTGACGAGCCACGTGCAGGGTGCGCCCGGCCATGATGCTGTCGGGCCGGGCGAAGTAGATGAACTCGAAGATGCAGAGGGCCGGGCGAGCGCCCTCCAGCTCCACGCGCTCGCTACGCAGGCCGTGGCGCTGGTCGGCGATGACGATCTCACCGGGCTGGATCTCGCGCACGAAGTCCGCGCCGATGATGTCCAGGCCGGCCGTCTCGCTGCTGATCACCGGGTGGCCCTCGTAGTCGCCCAGGCAGAGGGGCCGCACGCCGTAGGGGTCGCGGAAGCCGACCACGGCGTCGCCCGACATGACGGCCGCCGAGAAGGCGCCGCGGATCTTGCTCACGGCCTTGCGCACGGCGCCCAGCAGGTCGCCTTCCGCCTCGTGGGCGATGAGCGCCGTGATGACCTCGGTGTCGGTGGTGCCGGAGAACTTCACGCCCTGTCTGCGCAACTCGTCGCGCAGCTCCGTGGTGTTCACGAGATTGCCGTTGTGGCCCAGGGCGATCACGTCGCCGTTGCGGCTGCGGACCAGCGGCTGCGAGTTCTGCCAGTGGCTCGACCCCGTGGTGGAGTAGCGCACGTGGCCGATGGCATGCTGACCGCTGAGGCTCGTGAGCATCTGCTCGTTGAAGACCTGGCTCACGAGCCCCAGGTCCTTGATGACGGTGACCTGGCCGTCGTCGCTCACCGCGATGCCGGCGCTCTCCTGGCCGCGGTGCTGCAGGGCGTAGAGGCCGAAGAACGTGAGGCGCGCGACGTCGCTGCCCGGCGCATGGATGCCGAAGACGCCACAACTGTCCTTGAAGTGCTCGCCGGTCATGCGCTCAGCCGAGCCTATCGGGCAGCGATTCGTAGGCGGCGTGCAGCTCGCGCACCGGCACGGCGAAGAGCTCCTCGCCTCCGCGCGAGCAGCGCAGCGCGTCGCCCGTGACGGCGCCGAGCACCTGGTGCGGCAGGTCGCCGAGCAGCTCGCGAAGGGCGCCCAGCCGGGCCGGCGCGACGGTGACGACGACGCGGGTGGGCGCCTCGCCGAACAGGGCCAGGTCGGCGCGCACGGCGCCGTCCGGCAGCGACACGTCGGCGCCGCGCCAGCGGCCGCCCTGAGCCAGCCGCTGCGGCGCCTCCGGGTCCTCGAACCGGGCGCCGCCTGTGGCGCCGCTGGCGATGGCGCACTCGGCCAGGGCCACGGCAAGGCCGCCCTCGGCGCAGTCGTGAGCGCTCCTGAGCAGGCGCGCCTCGATGGCCGCGCGCAGCCTGGCCTGCAGCTCGACCTCGAGCCGCAGGTCCACGTCCGGCACGCGGCCCTCCACCCTGCCGTAGCGCACCTTCTGGTACTCGGAGCCGTCCATCCAGCCGGCCCCGCTGCCGAGCAGCACGATCACGTCGCCCTCGTCCTTGAAGGCGTCGTCGATGTGGACGCTGACGTCGTCGTAGACACCCAGCATGCCGATCATCGGCGTGGGGTAGATGGCCTGGCCGAAGCTCTCGTTGTAGAAGCTCACGTTGCCGCTGACGACGGGCGTGTCCAGGGCCTCGCAGGCCTCGGCGATGCCCTCCACCGCCTGTTCGAACTGCCAGTAGATCTCGCCCTTCTCGGGGTTGCCGAAGTTGAGGCAGTCGGTGACCGCGACGGGCAGCGCCCCGGCACAGGCAAGGTTGCGGGCCGCCTCGGCCACGGCCGCCTTGGCGCCCCGGTAGGGATCGAGGTAACAGTGGCGGCCGTTGCAGTCGTTGCTGAAGGCGATCCCGCGCTGTGAGTCCTTGATGCGCAGCACCGCGGCGTCGCTGCCCGGTATCTGCACGGTGTTGGCCTGCACGATGTAGTCGTACTGCTCGTAGGCCCAGCGCTTGCTCGCGATGTTGGGCGCGGCGAGGAGCTCCGTGAGCGCCGCGCCCAGGTCAGCGGGCAGCGGGTACGACTCGTTCGTGACCGCCACCGGCTCGTCGACCAGGTAGGCGGGCTTGACGGAGGGCGTGCGGATGACCGGCGACTCGTCGGCGAGCCGGCGCGCCGGGATGTCCGCGACGCGCTCGTCGTGCCAGTAGATGCGCAGCATCTTGCTGTCCGTGACCTCGCCGATGACGGTGCAGTCCAGGTCCCAGCGGTCGCAGACCTCGCGCACGTCGGTCAGCTGCGCCTCGGTGACGATGGCGAGCATGCGCTCCTGGCTCTCGCTGATCATGATCTCCCAGGGCTCCATGTCGGCCTCGCGCAGCGGCACGCGGTCGGCGTGGATGTCAAGGCCGACGAAGCCCTTGCTCGACATCTCGCTGCTCGAGCTGGTGAGGCCCGCGGCGCCCAGGTCCTGCATGCTCACGACCAGCTTGCGGTGGATGAGCTCGAGGCAGGCCTCGATGAGCTTCTTCTCGGTGAACGGGTCGCCGACCTGGACGCTGGGGCGCTTCTCCTCCAGCGTCTCGTCGAACTCCTGGCTGGCCAGCACGCTGGCCCCGCCGATGCCGTCGCGGCCCGTCTTGGAGCCGATGAGCACGACGCGGTTGCCGACGCCGCTGGCGATGGCGCGCACGATGCCGTCCGTGCGGATCATGCCGGCGCTCATGGCGTTGACCAGGCAGTTGCCCTCGTAGCTCGGCTCGAAGTAGATCTCGCCGCCGATGGTCGGGATGCCGAGGCAGTTGCCGTAGTGGGCGATGCCGCCGACGACGCCGTCCAGCAGGTAGCGCTGGCGCGGCTCGTCGAGCTCGCCGAAGCGCAGCGAGTCCATGCTGACACAGGGGCGCGCGCCCATGGTGAAGATGTCGCGCACGATGCCACCGACGCCGGTGGCCGCGCCCTGGAAAGGCTCGACGGCGCTGGGGTGGTTGTGGCTCTCGACCTTCATGGCCACGGCCCAGCCGTCGCCCACGTCGATGATGCCGGCGTTCTCGCCGGGGCCCTGCAGGATGCGCGGTCCGCTGGTGGGGAAGCGCTTGAGGATGGGCCGCGAATGCTTGTAGCTGCAGTGCTCACTCCACATCAGCGAGTAGATGGCGAGCTCCACGTACGTCGGCTCGCCGTCCTGGATCTCGCAGATGTGGGCGTACTCCTCGGGGGTGAGGCCGAGCTTGACGGCGGCCTCCACGGTGGCGCGGCGGCTCACGTCCGGCTGCGAGCTCATGCCGTCACCTCCGCGGTGCGCAGGGCGTCGATCATGGACTGGAAGAGCCTGCGGCCGTCGGCGCCGCCGGCCAGCTCGGCCTCCACGGAGTTCTCCGGGTGCGGCATCATGCCGAACACGTTGCGCCTCTCGCTGCAGACGCCGGCGATGTCGTCGAGGGCGCCGTTGGGGTTGGCGCCCTCGGCCCGCTCGCCGGCGGCGTTCACGTAGCGCAGCACGATCTGGTCGTTGGCCTTCATCTGCTCGAACGTCGCGGAGTCCACGGTGTAGTTGCCCTCATTGTGCTTGACGACGATGCGCAGCAGGTCGCCGGGCGGGCAGGCGCTCGTGAAGGGCGTCGCCGCGGTCTCGACCCGCAGGTTCACGTAGCGGCAGACGAACTTGAGCCCGGTGTTGCGGATGAGGCCGCCGGGCAGGAGGCCGGCCTCGATGAGGATCTGGAACCCGTTGCAGATGCCCATGACGAGGCCGCCGTCGGCGGCGAAGTCGATGATGGACTGCATGATGGGGCTGAAGCGGGCGATGGCGCCGCAGCGCAGGTAGTCGCCGTAGCTGAACCCGCCGGGGATGACGATGCCCTCGACCCCTTTGAGGTCCGTGTCCTTGTGCCAGAGGTACTCGGCGGTCACGCCGGGGAAGGTCTCGAGCGCATGGTGGGTGTCGCCGTCGGTGTTGATCCCTGGGAAGACGACGACGCCCAGGCGCACGGGGCTCTCAGAGGTCATAGCCGGCCTCACTCCGCCGTGATCTCGAAGGTGTAGTCCTCGATGATCGGGTTGGCGAGGAGCTTGCGGCACATGTCGTCCACCTGGGTGCGAACGGCCTCCGCGCTGAGGCCGTCGGCCTCGATGGCGAGGTCGATGATCTTGCCGACGCGTACGCCGCTCACGCCCTCGAAGCCCAGGTTGGGAAGCGAGCGCTCGACGGCGGCTCCCTGGGGGTCGAGGATGCCCTGTTTCGGGGTGACGTAGACGCGGACGTTCATCGGCTCACCTGCCCGGAGGATGGTCTGGGGACAGGCTTGAGTGTACCTCAGATGGCCGGCCGGCCGTACCCCGCGCCGCGGCCGGCCGGCCACGTCCGGATCGTAGCTGCTAGGCGGCCTGCTGTTCCGCCTTCTTGGCCATGTACTCGCCCATCTCGTCGGCCTGCTTCTTGAAGTCGGCGATCGGGACCTGCAGGCCGTGCAGGTAGGTGCTGTACTTCGCGGTGTCGGCGGCGAATCGTGCCGCTTCCTCGATCTGCGCGTCGCTGGCGCCCATCATCTTGGCGGCGGCGGTATGGAAGTACGTGCAGTAAGGACAGTGGCTCGCGGCGGCGGTGCCGAGGCCGATGAGGTGCTTCTCGCGCGCGGTGAGCGCGGTGTCCTGCATCTGGAAGTACTTCCATTCGCTCCACTCGCGCTCGAGGGTCTCGTCCGGCATGTCCTTGAAGAAGTCGGGGACTTGTCCAAGGGTCTCGATGATGTCTCGTTCCGTGTCTGACCGGCTCATCGGTCTACCTCCGTTTGAGGAGAAGGCTGGGGTGGGGCGGCCGTCGGGCCGCCTACAGCGGCGGGTATCCGTCACTGGGCAGACGTAACCGTTAGACGACGAGCGCCGTACGGCCAGTGACAGGGTCAGCTCGCGCCGGTGTGCTTCAGGATGAAGTCCACGGTGCGCTGGTCGTAGTCGATGCGGTGCTCGAGGCCGCTGATCTCGTGCCCCTCATCCGGGTAGACGACGGCTTCGCAGACCTTGCCACGCGCCTGGAGGGCCACGGCCACCTCGCGCAGCTGCCGCGGCGGGCAGCGCGGATCGAGCTCGCCGCCGAGCAGCAGCAGCGGCGCCGTGATGCGGTCCAGGTGACTGGCCGGTGAGTAGTAGGCGAGCTTCGCGGCGTCCTTGTCGGGATCGCCCGTGTTCTGCAGGTCCCACCAGCGCAGGTCCTCGCGCACCGCGGGGTCGCGCGCCGAGTCGATGAAGTCGAAGAAGGGCACGCCCGCGACGCCCGCCGCCCAAAGCTCGGGGAACTGAGTGACCATGGCCATGGTCAGGAAGCCGCCCCAGCTGCGACCCGTGACCGCGATACGCGCCGGGTCGCAGCCCAGCGCCACGAGGAACCCGTGGGCGGCGACGCAATCCAGGGCCTCGCCCTGGCCCATGAGCCAGCGGTTGGCTGTCTGCCAGCGGCGGCCGTAGCCGTCGCTGCCACGGTAGTTGGGATGCACGACGGTGACCCCGGCTGCCGCCAGCGCCTGGCGCAGCACGTCCCACTCGTTGGCGTGGTGCCAGGTGGGGCCGCCGTGGATGATGACGACGCCCGCGCCGCTGGGCTCGTCGGGCTCGACGAGCAGGGCGGGCACCTCCGTGAGGTGGTCCCAGCTCGTGTAGCAGACCTCCACACCGCTCACGAAGTCGTGCTCGGCCATGTCCTGCGGCAGTGACGACGTGATCGGCACCGCGCGGCCGTGCGGCAGGCGCACCTGGTAGAGGTCGGCGGGATACCCAGGACCGCTGTGCACCACCCAGAGCGCCTCGCCGTCCGCCGTGAACCCCGGCGCGTAGTGGGTGCCCTCGCCCAGGCTGAGCTCCCGCACCTGTCCGCTGCGCAGCTCCAGGTGGCAGAGACCGGTCTCGACGCCACTGTCGACGAGGAAGGCGAGGGCGCCGCCGTCCGGCGACCAGACGGGATGGTGGGCGTCGAGCGGGCCGTCCCAGACCCAGCTGAGGCCACCCGTCGCCAGGTCGTACAGGCCGACGGCCGGGTGGTCGCCCGGCCCGCCCGTGAAGGCGATGCTGTGGCCGTCGGGCGACCAGGCGAGGTGGCCGGCGTGGAACTCGTCGCCGCCGCCGACGATGCGCACGTCGCCGCCGCCAGCGGCCATCACGTGGATGGCGGTGTCCTGGCCGCGCGTCCCGGTCGTGACGGCGATCAGCCGCCCGTCGGGCGACCACTGCGGCGAGGTCTCGGTGTACGGGTGCCGGGAGAGGTGGGCGAGGCCCGCGGCCCCGGGGCAGACGGCCGCGGGCATGACGGCGACCGAGTAGCCCGGCCCGTTCGACGCCGTCATCGCGATGCTGCGGCCGTCCGGCGAAAGGGCGAAATCCGGCAGCGGCGAGAAGTCGGGCGTGTCGGGCAAGAGGTTGTCCAGGCGGCTCGTCTGCAGCTCATAGCGGTAGAAGTCGAAGCACTCGGAGCCGCGGTCGTCACGCGAGAAGTAGAGGAAGCGGCCGTCCGGCGAGAATTGCGGGCACCAACAGGGGTCGTCGATATCGGCGAGGCGCCGCGGTTCGCCGTCGGGCAGGTCCTTGAGGAAGATCTGCCAATCGCCGTCCCGGTACCATTGGAAGGCGAGACGGCGTCCGTCAGGCGCGACGCTGTACGGTCGGTAGTCATGCGCGACCATCGGCACGGCGGCCAGCTGTGCGATCAAGGTCGTGCCCACGCGATCCTCCTGGCCCGATTCCTCCACGGCACGTCCCTCTGCGCCTACGAGGGAGGTCGACCGAGCTTACGATATCGTCTCGCGCCGGCCGCCGCACGCGCCCAAGACCTTGCCAAGCCCCGTCTGATGCCGGCCTGTGCCCGCCCGCTGGGCGCGTCGCTCGCCGGCTCGGTCAACGGCCGGGAGGACGTTCGCCCGGCCGCCCGTCACTCAACCCTGGGGTTGAGGCCTCATCGCGTAGGGGCGTGGTATCCTGCCGGCGCCACGATCCCCAGCTCGCGCGGCGCTCCCGGCGCCCACCGGAGGTCAGGGCCGTCGGGCCCGCGGACGGTGTACCCCCGGAGGTGACGTGGCTCCCTCTCCCCCCAGCAACGGCACCTGCCCCGGCGCCGCATCGCCCGTGAGGACCCGGCCTGGTACAGGCCCCACCCCCACCCTCCCCCTGGGGGCCGGCGGCCCGCTTCGGCGGGCCGCCGGCCGGGTCCTTCCACCGGCCGTGATCCTCGATGCGGATCCCCTGCGGCGGCTGCACGCGCTCGCCGCGGCGGGCGCGCTCGGCTTCGACGTGCGCGAGGTCCGCGCCGCCGCCACTACGGCGTCCGCCCGCGCGCCGCGAGGCGTCTGTGTGACGGGGGGGCCGGCGTCCGTCCAAGGGGCCGGCCACTCCGCGGCCGCCGCGTTCGTCGCGCTCGACGATCCGCACGCCTGTCCGCGCTGCGGGCCGACGCCGCATCACGGAGCGCCGGCATCCTCGTCGTGCTCCTCCGCTCTCCCGTTCCTGATCGGCTACGGCGCGCTCGCCGGGCCGTTGGCCGCCCACCGCCGGCACGGCTGCGTCGACGTCGTTCTTCAGCTCACTGCGATGTGCGGTGAAGCCCGCTTCGCCCACCTGCCGCCGGTCACCGCCATCGACGCCGCGGGCATCTCCACGCGCGAGGCCGATGTGCTCGTGCTGCTGCTGGCCGGCCTGGAGGGTCCCGCCGTCGCGCGCCGGCTCAGCCTGTCGCCGGCCACGGCGCGCGCTCACTGCAGGGCCATCCTCCGTAAGCTCGGCGCCGCCGACCGTCGCGCGCTGCGCGCCCGGCTCCTCGGCGCCCCGCCCAGCGCTGCGCTTCGGACGAGCGAGGTTTGTGCCGTTCGTCCCGCCAACTTTCCAGAGGAATGGCCTGTGGCCCCGTCCGCTGTGCTCGACCATACTTGGTAAGAAGCCGCTTCGCGGCGGGCACGAGGGCATCCGCGGCCGTGCCCGCCGGGGGGTCGAGTCCAGTCCGGGGGGACGTTGGACACTGAAGCGTCGTCGGCGCTGGGGGCCGGGAGTCTCAAGCGGGCGGGTCTGGGTCGCCGCCGGGGTGCGGCGCTGTACTCCGTGTTCCGGGCCATCTATGGTGGTCCGGCGACACCGTCGCGCGAGGCCGGCAACGACGCGCTCGCCCTCGCCGGAACAGGGGCCGCGGAGGACGCCGCCTGATGGAGACCCGCATCCAGATCCTGTCGGACGACGAGAGGGCGCAGGTCCATGAGCGCACGCTCGCCGTCCTCGCCACCACCGGCATGCGCTGCGACACCGGGCTGGGGCGCCGCATCCTGGCCGAGGCCGGCGCCCGCGTCGACGAGACGTCGCACGTGGTCAGGTTCCCGCCTGAGCTCGTCGAGCGCTCGCTGGCGGCCGCCACCAAGGTCTACACGCTCGGCGGCCGCCGCCCCGGCTGGAGCCACGCCCTCAACGAGGGCCGCTTCACACTGTTGGCTGACGGCGGCGCTACCGCGGTCTTCGACGCGCAGACCGGTGAGCGCCGCCCTCCCACGCACGACGACTGGCGTGCCGCCACGCTCATCCACGATGCGCTGGACGATGTCGGGCTCTACTGGTGCCCCACCGACTACCCGGCCGGCTACGGTGAGCCCGGCGGCTTCGTGCGCTACTTCATCGACGTGTTCGCCACGTTCGGCAAGCACGTGCAGGACTCGTTCGGCACGCCCGCCTTGGCGCCGTGGCTCAAGGAGGTCCTCGACGCGGTCTTCGGCGGGCGCGACGCGGTGCGCACCCTGCGCCCGTTCTCGTTCCTCATCACGCCGACGTCACCGCTCACCATCGAGCACGACTACACCGAGTCGTGGCTGGCGCTGCGCGACTACCAGGTGCCCGTGGCGATCATGCCGATGCCGCTACAGGGCGCGACCGCGCCCGGCAGCCGACTCGGCACGATCCTCGCCGCCAACTGCGAGACCATCGGCACCCTGTGCCTGGTGCAGGCCGCGGCGCCGGGCACGCCGGTCATCTACGCGCCGGTGATCGCCACCATGGATCCGCGCACCGGCCTCTACGCGGCCGGCGCCATCGAGCATGCCGTCATCTGCGCGGCGGGCACTGAGATGGCGCGCCACTACGGTCTGCCGGCTGAGTCGTCTGGCCTCTGCACGCAGCACTACGAGCCGGACCTGCAGACCGCCTGGGAGAAGGCGAACGGCGGCCTGCTCGTGTCGCTCTCGAACCCGGACATCCTCGTGGGTCCGGGACTCCTGGGTGGGGCGACCATCCTGAGCCTCGAGCAGATCATCCTCGACGTGGAAGTCAGCCGCATCGCGCGCCGGGCGCAGACAGGTGTCCCCGTGCGCGACGATCTCTGGCTGGACGACACCCTGCTGAGGGCCGGCCCGTGCGGCTCGTTCCTCAACGAGCGCTCGACGCGCGTCAACGTGCGCGCCGGGGAGTGGCGGCTGAGCGACTTCGGCGTGTACGGCAGCTGGGACGCCTGGAAGGCGGCGGGTTCGCCGCGCTCGCTCGACTACGCCCGCGAGCGCGTCCATGACATCCTCGCGACCCACCAGCCGCTGCCGTTGCCCGACGACGTACGCGCGGCGCTGGCGGACATCCAGCGCCGCGCCGACCAGACTGCCTGAGCCGACCTCCTGCTGCTCGGACCTGAGCCACACCGTCCGTCCCGGCTCAGTCGCCGAGTGTGTCGTAGACGAGGCCCGTCAGCAGCTTGGGGTAGAAGTAGGTCGACTTCTGCGGCATCGTCTCGCCCAGGTCGGCGATGGTGCGCACGTCCCGCACGCTCGTGGCGTTGAGGAACGCGCCGAGGCCGTAGTCGGCGGCCCTGAGACGGGCGAAGGCCTCCGCCGCGCTCTTGGCATAGTCGATGTGCTCTTCCGACGCGGCCGGGTCCAGGCCGAGCGCATCGCCGAACACGAGCTGATGCAGGATGGTGACCGAGAGGCGCGCGGCCTGGGGCGAGAGGCCGCGCGCCTCCAGCCCGTCCAACGCGGCCTCGTCTCGCAGCGCGATCGTGCAGCAGGCGTCTTCGCGCGGAAAGTACAGACCGAAGGTCCTGCGACCGTCGCCGGCCTGGGGGAGGCGGCCCAGCAGACGCTCACAGGCCGCGCGTGCCTTCGGCACGCTCCCGCACCGCGAAGGCGGGCTCCAGCCTGTCCAGCAGCACGTCCATGGCCGGGACGTCCCAGCCCTTCACGAGGCGGTGGGTGGGGAAGACCGCCAGACCGGGATCGTCCATGCCGCACAAGTAGACCATCAGGGTGTCGGCGCTGGGGTCGCCGGCGGCGCGGCGCTCGTCGCGATAGGCGAGCGCGGTCTCGTAGCGGTGGTGGCCGTCGGCGATGTACAGGGTCTGCGGCCGCAGCAGCTCGCCGAGGCTCGCCGCGGCCGCTCCGCGCAACGGCGCCAGGCGATGGCGGTTGCCGTCGCCGTCGACGGCCTGGCGCCAGGCATCGGCATCCGACCCGTCGGCGGCCCGCCGCAGCTCAGCCGCGACGCCGCCGTCGTCGTCGGGGTACAGCATGAAGATGGGGCTGAGGTCGGCGTGCGCCGCCCTGTACAGGCGCAGGCGGTCCATCTTGGGACCGGCGTGTGTCCGCTCGTGAGGCAGCACCACGCGCTCGCTCAGGTCCGCCAGACGCAGGCGAGCCATGAAGCCGCGCCGCGTGCGCTCCACGCCGTCGGGACCGCGGTACGTCTGGTCGATCAGGTAGATGACGGGCTCGTCGTCACGGACCAGGACGCCCTCAGCCTGCCACCGCCGGAACGATGCGGCGGCCGCCTCGTAGGCCGCGTCGTCGGGCTCGGCGCCCGGCGGCACCGGCAAGTCGACGTGCACCGCGTTGTAGGGGCTGCGCGCCGCGAGCTCGGCGGCCTGCGCCGCCGACAGCACGTCGTACGGCGGCGCCACGACGTCCCGCAAGGTGATCGCGGGGGCGTACCGCACGCCGCGGAACGGGCTGACGTGGGCCATCGGTCTCCTTCGAGTGTCGGCCTCGGCAGCTACTGGCGGAGGATGACCGGCATGCCGATCGAGATGCGCTCGAACAGGTCGACGGCGTCCCAGTTGTGCATGCGGATGCAGCCGTGGGAGGCGTAGGTGCCGATTGACGAGTCCTCGCTGGGCGGCACGCCGTGGATGCCGACTCCCGAGGCGCTGGTGCCCATCCAGCGGGTCCCCAGCGGGTTCTCGGCGCCGGGTGGGATGGGCTTGGCTTCCTTGGCCCAGTCCGAGTTGGGCGGCAGCCAGGTGGGGTCCTTGGTCATGGTGACGATGGCATACGTGCCCGTGGGCGTCGGGTAGGCGGGCTGGCCCGTGGCGACGGGGTAGCTCTTCACCAGGTGCCCGTCCCGGTAGAGGTACAGGCGCAGGTCGCCGATGTCGACGACGATCTGCCCGCTGAGCGCGTTGAGCGTCGTGCCACCGACGAGGCCGTCCGCCACCATCCCATACCTCTGCTGGAAGTCTATGACGGCGGCCTTGGTGCGGCGGTCGTAGACGCCCGTCTTGCGGCCGCTGTACGCGTCGGCGCCTTCAAGTCGCTTCTGCAGCTCGCGCACGTCGGCGCCGCGCGCTCCGGGCCACAGCACCGCCGAACCGAAGTGCTCGGTGCTGTCCACGACGAAGGTCTGCTTGTCCTTGACGATGTTGCCGCCGCGGTCCGCCACGCTCACGAGCAGGACGTGCTTGCCCTGGGCCAGGGCCTTCACCGCGAGGGTGGCGTGCGACGCGGTGCCGGTGAGCTTGGCGCGCTCGCCGTCAAGCTCGGCCGTGAGTCTCGGCGGGCCGAGCTGATCGCGTCCCGAGATGCGCACCTTGACGCCGGCGTGCTTCAGGGTCTTGCCCAGCTGCGTGAGTTTGAGCGTGGGCGGCACCGAATCGACGTAGATGTCGAGCTGCTTCACCGTGGCGTTGCCCGCCCGGTCGGTGGTCGTGATCGTGACCTGGGACGGGCCGTCCGGAAGGTCCGCGCTGACCGCGTAGTTGCCGCGCGCGTCGGCCGTGCCGCTCGCCGCCACCGCGCCGCTGGCGACGGTGACGGTGGCATAGCCCTCGGTGGTGCCGGCGAACGTCGCCGGCGACGTGTTCATGCGGCCCTCGTCGGCGGTGCCGTCGAGGTGCAGGGTCGGGTGCGAGGTGTCCACCGTGAAGCGCCAGCTCTTCTGGATCTCACGGCGGAACAGGTTGGAGCTGGCGCCGCTGAACGAGACGGCGTGGGGCCCGTCGGTCAGGCCGGCGGCGCTGAACGTGAGCTGGTCGCCGCTCAGGCGCGACTGGGCCGTCACGTCGCTGCCGTCAAGCATGACCCGCACGTCCTTGAGATCCGCCAAGCCGTGCACGTCCAGGACGATCGTGAGCGATCCGTCGTTGACGAAGGTGTCGGGACCCGGCGTGACGGCCGAGACCCGAGGCACGCCCAGGACCTGCCACGCGGCCAGGGCGGCCAGCACGAAGGTCACGGCGACGACCACGTAGGGCCAGCGACGTCGTTCGTGCCTGTAGCGTTTGTATGAGGGGTCGGGCACTGCTCCCGTTTCCAAGACGATGATGGTCCGGATTATACCCACAGCTATCGGCCGGTCACGAGGATCCCTGCAGTCGCGTGGCTGGACCGACGGACGCAGGTGGGCAGGAAACGACGATTGAGCGGATAATGCCCCAACATGGATCGTTCTCTCGAAGAGCTGCTGGCGGATGTGGCGGCGGGGCGCGTGCCCATCGCGGACGCGGCCCGCAGGCTCGAGCAGTTCGGCTACTCGGCGGTGGGCGACTTCGCGCGCCTGGACGTGACGCGGGCGGCGCGCAAGGGCGTGCCCGAGGTGATCTACGCCGAAGGCAAGACGAGCGAGCAGCTGGTCGCCGTGGTGCAGCGCTTTCTGGATCACGGCGAGACTGTGCTCTGCAGTCGTGTCTCGGCCGACCAGGCGGCGGCGCTTGCCGCCGGAGTCCAGGCCGACGTCGACTATGACGAGCGAAGCCGCGTCGTGGTCGCCCGCCGCGCCGGGGCGGCTGTGCCGCCGGCGCGCGGCGTGGTCGGCATCCTCGCGGCCGGCACGAGTGACGCCGCGGCCGCCGGCGAGGCCGCGGCGATGTGCCGTGCCATGGGAGCCGCCGTGGTGACCGCCGTCGACGTGGGCGTCGCGGGCCTGCACCGGCTGGCCGGGCCTCTGGATGAGATGCACGACGCCGGCGCGGCCGCCATCGTCGTCGCGGCCGGCATGGAGGGCGCGCTGCCCTCGGTCGTCGCCGGCCTCGTGGACGTGCCCGTCATCGGCCTGCCCACGTCCACCGGTTACGGCCTCGGGGGCCGCGGAGAGGCGGCCTTGCTCGGCATGCTCCAGAGCTGCAGCCCGGGGATCGCGGTGGTGAACATCGACAACGGCATCGGGGCGGGCGCCACCGCGGCGCTCATCGCCCGCAGGAACTCGTGAGCGGCGCCCGGTGAAGACAGTCCCGCTCATCCTGCGCGACCACCGCGACGAGCTGCGGCAGGGCTGGATCGACGAGCTCGAAGGTCGCGTCGACCCGGACTACCGCGAGCTGCTGGCGAGCCCGCTGGGCGAGCGCGTCCTTCGCGCCATCGTCGACGACCTCGTGGTCGTGACCCAGGCCGAGGAGTACGAGGTGCCGGGCATCAGGCGGCGCGTGGAGCAGCAGGCCGCCGCCGACGCGGCCCACTGGATCTCGCTCGGCTTCACGCTGCAGGACGTCGTCTGCGGCGTGCACGCTCTGCGCTCCGCCGCCATCGATGTCCTCCTGGACGCCCTCGTCCAGGACGAGATGCCTTCGTTCGGGGACTCGCTCGATCAGCTCAAGGTGCTGGACGCCTTCCTGGACCGTCTGGTGCGCGCGAGCATGACTGCCGGCTGAAAGGACAGGCGACATGCTTCAACTTGCACTCATCTTCGGAGGCCGCTCGGCCGAGCACGAGATCTCCCTCGCGTCCGCGCGCTTCGTGGCGGCGATGCTGGACCGGTCACGATACGAGGTGATCCCCGTGGGCATCACGCGCGATGGCCGCTGGGTGCTGCCCCGCGACCTGGAAGCCGCGCTGACCGAGGGCCTGGACGATACTCCGTCAGACCCGGTGCACCTCGTGGTCGACCCGGTCCGCCCCGGCCTGCGGCTCGCCGACGGCACCTTCCGGCCCCTTGACTTCGCCTTCCCCATCATGCACGGCACGTTCGCCGAGGACGGCACCATCCAGGGCCAGCTCGAGATGGCCGGCTTGGCCTACGCCGGATCCGGCGTGGTCGCCAGCTCTGTGGGCATGGACAAAGAGATGATGAAAGCGGTGTTCGCCAGCGACGGCCTGCCCCAGGTGCCCTACCTGGTGCTGCGCGACGCGGCCGCCACGGGGCCTGACGCCGTTGCGGCCGTGGAGGATCTCCTGGCCTACCCCGTGTTCGTGAAGCCGGCCAACCTCGGCTCCAGCGTGGGCATGACGAAGGCCCACGACCGCGGCGAGCTGGGGCCGGCGCTCGAGCTGGCCGCCGCCTACGACCGCAAGGTCATCGTCGAGGCGGCCAGCTACGGTCGTGAGCTCGAATGCAGCCTGCTGGGCAACGACGAGCCCGCCGCCTCCGTGGCCGGCGAAGTGAAGCCGGGCAACGAGTTCTACGACTACGAGGCCAAGTACACCGAAGGCAAGATGTCGTTCATCATCCCCGCGGACGTCAGCGCCGGCACCCAGGCCGAGACGCAGGCCCTGGCCGTCGCCGCGTTCAAGGCGATCGACGGCGCCGGGTTCGCCCGCTGCGACTTCTTCTTCGAGGAAGGCAGCGGGCGCGTGCTGCTCAACGAGATCAACACCATCCCCGGCATGACCGCCATGAGCGGCTTCCCGCGCCTCTGGGCGGCGTCGGGTGTCGGCGGCCATGAGCTCGTGGAGCGGATCGTGCAGCTGGGACTCGAGCGGCACGGGAGGCGCAGCAAGCTGCGCACGCGGCACTGACGCCGCTGCCGTTTTAGTAGTCCGTGCTCTCAGTGCTGACCGGGTTGGCCATGCGCTTCACCCAGTCCTTCAGCCCAGGCACGTAGGTGAGGTATCTGAAGGCGTAGGTCTTGGCGTGCGTCTTCGCCGTGATCTCGAAGCCCATCGACCCGTCCCGGACCCCGGTCGCCTTGAAGGCGACGAGCTGGCCGTCGCCCTTCTCCATGTACTGTTCGGCGGCCAGCTTGGCCTGCGCCACGTTCACCGTCTGGGCGTATTCGGTCTGCGCCTCACGAACGGCGGCGGCCGCCTCGTCGTGGGACGACTGATGCGCGTTGAACAGAGCCATCGCGTCAAGCATCACCACGGCGATGACGCCTACGATGACCGCCAGCCAGACCACCTCGCGGATGAACCCGTCCTGGCCGCTGCGTCGCGCCTTGCGCATCCTGCCGCCTCCTTGCCCAATCACATGTCTACCGCCCATATCGGCGCGATCGGCGGCTAGTTTACAGGGTCACGTCTGAGCCGGATACACAAGAGCG
The DNA here is from genome assembly GCA_963707335.1 of uncultured Thermoleophilia bacterium. Lineage (GTDB taxonomy): Bacteria > Actinomycetota > Thermoleophilia > UBA2241 > UBA2241 > CAIXSE01. Next base: position 19,153 of record CAVPQD010000017.1, read on the forward strand.
CCAGGTCGTCGGCGGGCGGCCGCGCCGAAAACGCCTCGGCCGCCCGCAGCAGCTTGCGGACGATCGTGCGCGCCGGACGGTCGTGGCAGCCGTCCAGCACCGCCGCCATCTCGTCTTCGAAGAAGCCGCCGCCGGCATCGCGCAACTCGGCGATGCCGTCCGTGAACAGCACGACCACATCACCGTCGTGCAGCTCGATGGTCTCCGTCGGATAGGGCTCCAGGGCGGCGCCGAGTTCGATGCCGATCGCGGGCTCCGTGAGCAGCAGCGGCCGCTCTACGGCCGTTTCGCGCACGATGAACGGCGTCGGGTGGCCCGCGCTGGAAAGCTGCAACACGCCGCGGTGTGGGATCAGCAGCCCGAAGAGCACGGTGACGAAGCGCTCGCTCTCGAGGCTGAAGGCGGGCTGCTCGAGCAGCCCGGTGCGCAGCTCCTGCAGGGCGGCGCCGGGGTAGATCGGCCAGGAGACCTGGCCGCCGTGCACCGCGGCGCGCAGGATGAACTTGGCGACGAACGTGTGGGCCATGGCTTCGGCGCCCTTGCCGGCGACGTCGCCGATGGCGAAGGCCAGGCTGTCCGACGGGGGGCGGGTGTAGTAGTCGACGAAGTCGCCGCCACTGAGGACGCCGGCGCTGGCCGAGCGGTAGTCGAAGGCGACGTCCAGGCCCTCGAGCCGCGGCGGGTCGAGCGGCAGCAGCTGCCGCTGCAGCCGCTCGCCGATGTCCGCCTGGACCTGGGCCTCGGCCAGCCGCCGCTCCGCGTCGGCCACATCCTGCAGGCGCTGCGCCGCGAGCCGCGCCACCGCGCGCAACAACTCGGTCGTCTGCTGGTCGTAGCCGCCGGGCCGGCCGGCGACCCACACGAACGCGACCACGGCGCCTGCCGACGCGACGGGGGCGCAGGCGCTCGCCTGGTCGTCGAACGCGCCGGCCGCCGGCTGCTCGTCGGCGCTCCGCGGGCCGGCTGTGGCGGGGGCGCCGGAGCGGCAGACACCGCCCGGTGCGCCTTCGCCGAGCCCCCAGCGCAGGCGACCGGGCGTCCAGCCGGCCTTGGCGTCGTACCACTCGTCCGAGGTCGCGGCCTCGCCGTCGAAGAGACCAGCCCGGCCGCGCGGCGACGCGGTCGCGGCGCACGAGCATTCGACGGCGGCGCGCAGGACGTCCTCCACGCTGGCGGCCGTGAGCATGGTCGCGACCAGCTCGAACAGCGCGCGCAGCGCGTCGGCGGGCGGGCCGTCCGCGGGCGTCGTGGTGGAGGACTCGGAAGAAGGGTCTGGCCGGCTGGGATCGCTCACGTGAGGCTCAAACCCTGCGCGCCAGGACGTACAGGATCATGAACTGCAGCAGCAGCGCTGCCAGCGACACGATGAGCGCTACGTCCATCGGTACGCCGAGGAAGCCGACGATCAGCACGAACGCGGCCGTCCACAGCAGGACGCCGGGGATCGTGCGCAGCAGGAACCGGCGCCGGAAACTGAGCCACGCCAGCCGGCGCCTCATGCCCGAACCCCGCCCGTTGTCGTCGAGGTAGCTGGAGCCCCGCGTGTGCAGCATGGTGGTGAGCTCGTCGCCGTCGGCCCCGTACAGCCTGCACTGCAGCTTCACGTCTGAGTCCTGACGCAGCAGGGCGTCCTCCGCGCGAGCGAAGTACTCGACGAGCGACAGGAAGCGGTCGTCGGCCGACAGCTTGCCGCTGGCCAGTCGCACGTCCAGGTACAGCCTGTTCTCGGCCGGGTCGTACTTGATCTCCGACCGCCAGCCGCGGCGATCGAAGAAGTTGCCGAGGAAGCGGTCGAGCTCGGCGGGGATGTGCTCGACGTCGTGTGACACGCTCATGCTCCGGATTCTACCCGTGTCACACTGTCATCGGCAGAGGGCGCCCCTGAGTGAAACTGGGAGGGTGGCGATACGGTAGAATGCCGTATCCACCGACCCCACACAGGAGCGATGCTGTGAAGATCGCCGTCATCGGGCTGGGCTATGTCGGCCTCCCGCTGGCCATGGTGTTCGCCGAGGCCGGCATCGAGGTCGTCGGCGTGGAGGCGGTCGCCTCCCGCTGCGACGATGTCAATGCCGGCCGCAGCTACATCCAGGACGTGGCCAGCGACGAGCTGCGGCGCGTGGTCGACAAGGGCCTCATCCGCGCCACGACGGACTACGCCGCCACCGAGGACTGCGACGCCGACATCATGTGCCTGCCCACGCCGCTCAACGCCAATCGCGAGCCGGACCTGACGCTGGTCAAGGACGCCACGCGTCAGCTGGCCGGGCACCTGCGCCGCGGCCAGCTGGTGACGCTTGAGAGCACGACGTATCCGGGCACCACTCGAGACGAGCTGGCGCCTATCCTCGAGAGCGGCTCCGGCCTCACGGCAGGGGTCGACTTCCACCTGGCCTTCTCGCCCGAGCGCGTGGACCCCGGCCGCACCGACTACACCACCAAGACCACGCCCAAGGTCATCGGCGGCCTCACGCCCGCGTGTATGCAGAAGGCGCTGCAGATCTACGGCGCCGCCGTCGACCACGTCGTGCCGGTCAGCACCCCCGAGGTCGCGGAGATGACGAAGTTGCTGGAGAACATCTTCCGCAGCGTCAACATCGCGCTCATGAACGAGCTGGCGATGCTCTGCGACCGCATGAAGATCGACGTCTGGGAAGTGATCGACGCGGCCGCCACCAAGCCGTTCGGGTTCATGAAGTTCCAGCCCGGCCCGGGCCTCGGCGGCCACTGCATCCCCATCGACCCGTTCTACCTCAGCTGGAAGGCGCGCGAGTTCGACTTCTGGACGGAGTTCATCGAGCTGGCCGGCAAGGTCAACGAGAACATGCCGTACTTCTGCGTCGAGAAGCTGCATCGCGCGCTCAACACGCGAAGCAAGAGCCTGAACGGCGCGCGCGTGCTCGTGCTCGGCGTCGCCTACAAGGCGGACATCGACGACCTTCGCGAGTCGCCGGCGCTCAAGGTCATCCGCAACCTGCGCGCCCACGGCGCCGACGTGGCCTACCACGACCCGTACTGCGCCGAGCTCGCCGAGTTCGGGCTCTCCTCCGTCGAGCTGGACGGCTACGAGATGATGGGCGACTACGACGCCGTGGTCATCGTCACGGCACACTCGGCCCTGGACTATCGCGCCGTGGTGCAGCACGCCGAGCTCGTCGTGGACTTCCGCAACGCCACGGCCGGCATCCCGAGCGCCGGCAACATCTGGAAACTCTGACAGGGAGAGAGACCTGTGACTGACAAGGTCCGCGTCGGCGTGGTCGGCCTCGGCTACTGGGGCCCCAACCTCGCCCGCAACTTCGACCGTCTTGGCGACGCCGAGCTCGCCTACTGCTGCGACCTTGACGAGGCCAACCTGGCCAAGGCGCGGAGCCTGTATCCGCAGGCGGTCGTCACCGACGACTACGACCGCCTGCTCGCCGACGATTCCCTGGACGCCGTCGTCGTGGCCACGTCGGTGCCGACGCACTATCCGCTCGGAAAGAAGGCTCTCGAGGCGGGCAAGCACACCTTCATCGAGAAGCCGATCGCCCTGAAGGCGGTCGACGCCCAGGACCTGCTGGACTCGGCGGAGGGCAAGGGCGTCACGCTCATGGTCGGCCACCTGCTCGAGTACCACCCGGCGGTGGCCAAGATGAAGGAGCTCATCGACGCCGGCGAGCTTGGCCGCGTCTACTACGCCTACGCCAACCGCCTCAACCTGGGCAAGGTGCGCCAGGACGAGAACGCGCTGTGGAGCCTGGGGCCGCACGACGTGTCGGTGCTCAACTACCTCACCGGGGACGAGCCGGAGGAGGTCAGCGCCCGCGGCGAGTGCTACCTGCAGGACGACGTGGAGGACGTGGTCTTCGGCTACATCCGCTACAAAAGCGGTGTGGTCGGACACCTGCACGTGAGCTGGCTGGACCCGCACAAGAGCCGCAAGATCACCGTCGTGGGCGAGAAGAAGATGGTGGTCTTCGACGACATGGAGAGCGACCGCAAGATCACCGTCTACGACAAGGGCGCCACCACGACCCGCACGCAGTTCGAGACCTACGGCGAGTTCGTGACGCTACACTTCGGCGACATCCACATCCCCAAGATCGGCAACGACGAGCCGTTGCGCCTGGAGTGTCAGCACTTCGTCGATGCCGTACGCAGCGGCTCGCGACCACGCAGCGACGGGCGCGACGCCCTCAACGTGGTCAAGGTGCTCGACGCCATGGAGCTCAGCCTCCGCGAGGGCGGCCGGCCGGTGAAGACGGCGGAGCTGGTGAAATGAGCCTCACGCTGTCCGAACGCGGCCACAACCTGCTGCTGGGCGACAACGTCGGCATCGGCGCCGGCGTCACCTTCGGCGCCAACGTGATCGTCTACGACGACACGGTCATCGGCGACGGCTGCTTCATCCAGGACGGCGCCGTGCTCGGCAAGGTACCGTCCCTGAGCCCCACCAGCACCACGAAGCGCGGCGAGCTGGTGCCGCTCGTGCTCGGCGCCGGCTGCGTGATCAGCACCGGCGCCGTGGTCTACCGAGGCACCAGCCTCGGCGCCGGCTGCATCCTGGGCGACTACGCCGGCGTGCGCGAGCGCTGCACCCTGGGCGAGCGCGTGGTCGTGGGGCGCAGCAGCGTGGTGGAGAACGACACCACGATCGGCGACGGCACCAAGATCCAGACCAACGTGTACATCACCGCGTACATGACCATCGAGGACCGCTGCTTCATCGCGCCCTGCGTGCAGACCACGAACGACAACTTCATGGGGCGAACGGAGAAGCGGCACAAGCTCATGAAGGGCGCGACCATCCGCCGCGGCGCTCGCGTCGGCGGCGGCGTGGTGCTGTGCCCGGCCGTGGAGATCGGCGAGGACGCCTTCATCGCGGCCGGCGCCGTGGTCACCAAGGACGCGCCGGCCCGCAAGGTGCTCATGGGCGTGCCGGCGCGCGTCGTGCGCGACGTCTACGAGGACGAGCTGCTCGAGAACCAGTGACGATGCGCTGGGGGGCGGCGGGCGCCATCGACGCCCGCCGCCCCCGTCAGTAACACCTGGCCGCGCCGCGCGCGTACCGCCCGTCTACCGCACCTTGAACGTCGTGCTCCAGGCTGAGGTGGTGGCGACGTGCTTGCTGTCGGCGGGCGCGAATGCCCGGACGCGCCAGTAGCCGCGCCGTTTCAGCGTCAGGTTGGTCGTGCATCTCGTCATCTTGAGGAAGTTGGCGTTCCTGGCCCAGACCGCCCTCTTTATGACCCACTTGCCCGCCTGGTACCGGTAGGCCTTCACTTTGACGGAGTTCCTGGCGCCGGCGGCGTGGCGCGGCTGCAGATACGTGATGACCTTGAACCTGTGATCGAGCCTGGCCGACGCGGGTACGCGCGGCTTGCTGATGTAGACCTTGGGCGTCACGGCCACGACGGCGCTGCTGCTCGCGTCGTAGATGCCGCTGCCGAGGAACGTCATCTGGTAGTAGGTCTTGTTCGCCGGCGTGACGGTGAAGGTGTATGTCCCGGTGTCGTAGGCCGGGGTCCCGTTGCCCGTCGTGATGATCGCGAGCAGGGTCCCGGGGAAGGTGCCGGTCGGCGAGGACCACACGTAGACCGGCTGCCCGCCGAGGGCCTCCGGCACGCCGGTAGTGTCCATGAGCGTCCCCGTGAGGACGGCAGTGCCGCCGAACGGCGTGATCGCCGGAGACGCGACGAGCGTGAGGCTGGTCGGGTTCGCCGAGGCGGAAGCGGGCATTGCCACCAATGCGACGAGCGCCCAGCCGATCGCGGCGAGAAGCAGCACCCGGCGGGTCTGCGGTCGAGCTGGGTGGCGCATGGTCCCTCCCTTGGTCGTTGGCCCCGTCGCTGAAAGCAGCCGCGACCGTTCCCGGCTGCGGGGTCTTGCATACGGTTCGCCGCGAGCTCCATCGAACCTTCCGGCCGCGTCCGCGCGGGTGGCCGGAACGGCGCCGCCCGTCGTGCGTTTTCCGTTTGGACTGGGGAACCACCCTGACATGACGGGCGACGATCCACAGAACAGCTCGAGCCCGGCGCCAGAGAGCCGGCACGGGCCTGTACGCTATAGCCGGCGCTGGTTCCTGGTGCTCGCGGCGAGCTTTGTCGCCGGTGTCGTCGGCGTGGTCCAGCTGTTTCGCTGGCTGGCGGGCGGCGGGGCCGTCGGCGGCGGCTCCCGGGACATGACGAGCGACTTCCCGACACTCAACGTGGAGGACACGCCGCACGTGCCGGCGAGCGCGTGGGTCGTGGAAGTCGACGGGCTGGTGGAGCAGCCGCTGCGTGTGGACCACGTCGCCTGGGCCGCGCTCCCGCACGCCGCCGAGACCGTCGACTTCCACTGTGTGGAGGGCTGGTCCGTCGACAACGTGCGGTGGGGCGGCGTGGCTCCCGCCACGCTGCTGGAGCAGGCGCGCGTGAAGCCCGAGGGCAAGTTCATCACGTTCCACGCTCGCGGCGGGACGTACGTGGACAGTCTCTCGCTCGAGCAGGCGCTGGAGCCCACGACGCTGCTCGCGGACGCCCTCGACGGGGCGTCGCTGCCGGCGGACCACGGAGGCCCCGTCCGTCTGGTGATCCCCACACAGCTCGGCTACAAGAACGTGAAGTGGGTCGTCCGTCTCGAAGTGACCGACAAGCCGGCGGAAGGCTACTGGGAGCAGCGCGGCTATCCCCGCAACGCGCCGGTCTGACGCCCGCCTGGTGGGTCGCTCAGAGGGGCGACGCCCCGTCCACGCGCTCCTCGAACCAGACCACCCCGGGGAACGGCCTCAGGCAGTGCAGGTTCCAGGTGGGCTGGCAGTAGCAGCCCACGCCCAGCAGCGCGACGATGTCACCCTCCTCGACCCTCGGGAAGGGGTAGTCCTCGGCGAAGATGTCCGGCCCCTCGTTGATGTGGCTTACGAGGGTGTACACGTCCGTGCGCGGCGCATCGGCGGCGCGGCACAGCACCGCCTCCATGGGCTCGTGGTAGATGAACGCCAGGTTCACGATGTTCCAGCCGCAGTCCAGGCCGACGAAGACGGCGCTGCCGTCGCGCGCGGCGCTCCTGTCCTCGACGGTGACGACCTCCGCGAGGAGGACGCCGGCGTTCTTGCTGATCATCTCGCCGGGCTCGCAGGCGATGGTGACGCCGAGCGGGCCGAGGTGGCCGGCCAGGACGCCGGCGTACGCGTCCAGGTCGAGCGGCTGCTGGCCCTGTGCCATCGGCGCCGCGAGACCGCCGCCGGCGTTGACCTCGCGGACGGCGCAGCCGGCGTCGATGACGCGGCGGACCATGGCCGTTGCGGCCTCCACGGCGCGGTCGAACGCCGGCAGGTCGTCGATGAGCAGGTGGTGGCTCACGTGGAAGTGCACCGTGTCGATCGTGAGCCCGTACGAGCGGGCCGCCGCGACTGCTTCGTCAAGACGCTCCGGATAGATGCCGAACTTTGTGGGCTTGTCGCCGCTGTAGTAGCTGATGCCGCTCTCGGGGCGGGTGGCGCTGACCCGGGGGTTGACGCGCAGGCCGATGGCGCCCCCGGGGTGGCGCCGCCCGTACCGGTGGATCTGGCTGATCAGGTCCAGGTTCATGTGCACGCCGTGACCCAGGATCACGTCCATGTCCCGGTCGCTCACGTTGGCGCCGGTGTAGCTGATCTCCGCGGGCGGGAATCCATGCGCGATGGCGTGCGCGACCTCGCCGGGCGAGCACACGTCCAGACCGATGAAGTCCGGCGCACCCGGCTCGCCCAGAGCCCGCACCCGGGCGAGCACCTCGGGTTCGCGCTGCGCCTTGAGCGCGAGCCGCAGCTTGTACGGACACCCGGTGCGGGCCAGCGCCGCGCGCAGGCAGAGGAGGTTCTCTTCGATGTGCGTGAGGTCGTAGGCGTAGAGCGGGGTACCGTGCTCGCGGGCCAGGCTCTCAGCGTCGCGGCCCGCGATGGACAGGCGCCCGCCGACCGGCTCCAGCCCGGGCCTATGCCACCAGTCACGAGAGTGCTCGCGAGGGAACGTCACGCCGGTCTCCTTTCACATCAGCCGCGCCGCCGGGCGCCGGAAGTGTCTCGCGCCGGGGTGGGAGGCGCAACCGCCGACACGCTATGCTCCGCGTACCGGCATCTGACGTCTGGAGGCAGACATGAAGTACCGCTGCACGGTGTGCGACTACATCTACGATCCCGAGGTGGGCGATCCGGACGGCGACATCGAAGCCGGCACGGCGTTCGAGGACCTGCCGGACGACTGGGTCTGCCCCGACTGCGGCGTGGGGAAAGAGGAATTCGAGCCGGTCGAGGACTGACACCGGCTTCGGGAGGAGGCATATGAAGCGCAATCTGTTCGCCGGCCGGCGGCGCAGCGGGGGCATGAGCCTCAACGTGTTCACCGACGACGAGATCCAGGACATCCATGCCGCGACGCTCGTCGTGCTGGAGAGGACCGGGATCTGGGTGGAGCTCGATGAGGCGCTCGACATCTTCAGCGACGGCGGATGCGTCGTGGACCGCGAGTCGCGCATCGTCAAGATCCCGCCGCACGTGGTGGAGGGCGCGATCGCCAGCGCGCCTTCCTCCGTCGTGCTCTGTGGGCGCGACCCCCGGAACGACATCCTCATCGAGCCCGGGCGTGTGGGCTTCAGCAACTTCGGTGAGGGCATCAAGGTCATCGACCCCTACACCGGTGAGCTGCGCGCCTCCACCAAGAAGGACATGGGTGACATCGCCCGACTCGTCGACGCCCTGCCTGACGTGGACGTCTTCGAGATGGCCGTCGTGAGCGGCGACCAGCCGCCGGCGACGACCTCGTTGCACAATCACGAGGCGGCGCTGATGAACCAGACCAAGCCGATCTCGGGCGGGCCGCTCGATGGGCGCGCCGTGCACACGACGGTGGAGATGCTGGCCGCCGTGCAGGGCAGCCCCGAAGCAGTACGCGAGCGGCCGATGATGATCATGGGGACGTGCCCGGTGAGCCCGCTCAAGCTCGTCAAGGACTTCTGCGAGATCGTCATCGAGGCGGCGCGCGTCGGCCTGCCGTCGTGCGTGCTGAGCATGGCCATGGCGGGCGGCTCCTCGCCCGTGACCCTTGCGGGCACGCTGGTGACGCACAACGCCGAGGTGCTGGCCGGCATCGTCCTAGGCCAGCTCACGGAGCGCGGCAGCAAGGTGCTGTACGGCTCGTCGACGACGGCCATGGACCTGCGTCTGGTCACGGCCTCAGTGGGCTCGCCCGAGTGCGCCATGATCAGCGCGGGCGTCGCCCAGCTCGCGCGGCAGTACCGGCTGCCGAGCTATATCGCCGGTGCGTAGGGAGACAGCAAGCTCAGTGACGTGCAGACCGGTCACGAGAAGACACTCACGGCCTTGATGGCGGCGTTGGCAGGGACCAACCTCATCTACGGCCTGGGGATGATCGAGTCGGGCGTCACCTTCGATTTCGCGCAGCTGGTCATCGACGACGAGATCGCGCGCATGGTGAAGCAGGTCGTCGGCGGCGTGCGGGTCGACGACGAGGCGCTGGCCGTCGACGACATCCAATCAGTAGGCTCGTTCGGAGACTTCCTCAGCATGGATGCGACGCTGGCGCATATGCGCGAACAGTCGCAGCCGCGGCTCATCGATCGCCGGGTGCGTGAGGAGTGGGAGGAACGCGGCAGCACCGACATGTACCAGCGTGCGCTGGTCCGCGCCCGGGAGATCCTGGAATCGCATGAGCCTGAGCCTCTGCCCGACGACGTGCGGCGTCGCGTCCGTCAGATCGTCGACGACGCCGACAGGGCAGCCGGCGCCTGAACGGCGGCCGCGCGGCACAGACCGGCGGCGGGGCGGTCGGGCGGGCCGGCGCGTCTACTTGAGCTGCTGGAAGCCCTCCGACAGGTCCAGCAGCTCCTGGCGTGTCAGGCCGCCGCTGACGAGCACGACGTAGCCGGTGCCCGCGAGCAGCAGCGTCGGGCCCTGTCGCGAGAACCACGTCTGCGCCTTGTCACCGGCGAACGTCCCGTACTGCACCGGCGTGCTCTGGTACGCGAGCTCGCCGGCTTCGGCGGCCGCCTCCGAGAGGCGCCGGGCAACGGCGTCGGTCGCGGGGAGCTGCGAGACACTGAACGCCGAGAGGCCGCGGACGTAGAGCAGGTCCAGGCGGCGCGCCTGCTTCGCCGGCGCCGCCCGGTAGCCCCCAACTGAGCCGGCCTCCGACACACCGGCGGCCGCCAGCCGGTAGCCGTCCGGCGCCAGCGTGGAGGTGACTGGCTTGAAGCCGGCCGCGGTGACTGCGGCAGCGAGGCTCCCGTAGTAGCGTGTGCCGCGGCCGCCCTCGGGCACGACCAGCCGGTCCGCTCGGGCCGGCGCCGACGCCGAACCGGGGGCCGACCCGGATGGCGCGGCGGCCGGCGTTGAGGACGCGCCGACAGCGGCGGCCGCGTGCGACGCCGCCCGGGACGCGGCCGCCGAGTACTCGATGCGCGTCACCTGGAACTGCTCCCGGGGCAGGGCGTCGGCGCCGGTCCCCTGCGTGGCGCACCACGTCACGATGCCGCTGTCCTGGTCCACGACGAGCTCCACCAGGCTGCGATGGAACTGCATCGCGCCTCGCCACAGCTTGCGGCCGTCCTGTTCGAGGGGCTTGATGCCCACACCGGCGTCGTGATCGGCGACGGCCGAGCGCACCACCGCCGCCAGGCCGGCGTAGTCAAGGGGGCCGTGGGCCGCCGGCGAGGGCGCTCGCGGAGCGGCCGCCTGGCGCACGAAGTCGGGACCGGCTGCGGCGGTGAACGTCCCGCGCTCGGTGACCCGGCGCCCGGCGGTGTCTTCGTAGGTCCACACCGATGAGCCGGCGATGGCGCGCACCCGCGGCGCCGGCTGCTCGCCCGGCGCGCGCCCGAGGAACACGTAGGCCAGCACGAAGATGACGGCCAGGGCGGTGATCGTAGCGGAGTACCTCGGCGGGCGCCGGTTCCGGCGTGCCTCGCGCAGTCTGCGGCTGGTGCGTTCAGTCTGGAAGGCTATGCGCGTCGTCCTCCGGGTCGCCGAGCGGCTGCAGGCAGGCAGTATCGCTTAGACGCCGACCCGCCGGGCATTCGTCGTTCGCCACTGCGGGCCGGCCGTGGTCGCCCCAGCTCCAGAACAGGAACAGCGGCACGAAGAGCAGGGTTTGGCCGAACTGACGGGCGACGGCGAAGGTGATGGCGCCGACGGCGACGGCGGCGAAGAGGATGATGAGAGTCCGGGAAGACATGGCGCGTGTTCTGTTCTTCTGACCCGTCGCCGCCGGGCGAAACCGTCCATGAAACCGGGCCTTCGGCCAACGAGCTACTGCGCGTGTAGGTCGGCGGGATCTCGGACGGCTGCCGGTGCAGGACTTGGGTGAAGGAGCCTCCGCCCCCCAGCGCGTACTCGTAGCAGCCCACGCTCGTTCGCGGCGTCATCGCCTCGCCGATCCAGGGGCTGGGAGGCCACCACCAATGGGCCAACACGGCTCCGACGATTCTGTGCGCCTGCTGGCCTACCTGCCGGGAGGCCTCCAGTCGCCCGCCAGGGCTCCCACGTTCCAGCGGCTCGCAGCATCGGACGTCACGTCGCCGCCGACCACATACGGCGCATCGCTGCCGGCGAGCGGCGCTGACAGGCTGTACACACCGTCTTCGCCGGCGGCGTAGGTGAAGTGGCCGACGCCGTCGCCCGCGGTGAACGGCTCGCCGGAGTAGGGATCCGCCGGCCAGCCGGCGTGACTCTGGCCCACGGCGCCGGCCGGTGTCAGCTCGTCCGGCGCCGGCAACACGCCGTCGTGGCCGGCCGCGTACAGTCGCACGTAGCCGTCGATGATGTCCAGGTCGCGCGCGAGGGTCGCATCCCGGAGCGCCAGCCGCAGGCGGTGCCACGGGCTCGTCGCGGTCGCGCCGCGGAAGGTGAGCGAGCCGCCCCGCGAGAAATGAGCCGTGATCGTGTAGCTGTCGCGGGTGGCGCCGACCGTGTAGGTGAAGTTGCCCCACGCCTTCGATTGGCTCATCGGCTCGTGCATCCAGGGGTCGTGCGGCCAGTAGCCGATCCCCTCCTGCTGGCCCACGGCGCCGGCGGCGTCCACCTGAGTCACGGTGGGATACAGGTCGTCGTGGCCGCGCGCCCACAGCTCGATGAACTGCCGGACGAGTCCGAGACCCTCCCGCGTGCGATGGTCGTTCTGCATCTTGCGCGTGTAGGGCACCGCGCCGCGCATGACCAGCGTCCCTCCCGGGTAACGGGCCGCGAGGCGGTAGCTGAGCTGGTCGTCCGCAGCCGCGTACTGGTAGTCGCCGATGCCGCTGCCCAGCCTCATCGACCCTCCCGTCCACGGGTTCAGGGGCCACAACGGGGCCGTCAGCTGGCCGTCCCGGCGCACCATCGCCCGTGTCGGGTAGAAGCTGTAGTGCTGGTTGGCATAGCGCTCGATGTAGCCCTGCAGCAGGCACAGACGTTCGCGCAGCAGGTAGGTGTTGGAGTAGGCGGCGGCGCGCGCCGCAGGCGGCCGCGCCGCCGGGACGACGAGCAGCGCGGTGAACCCGCCCAGTGCGATGGCGAGCGCGATCCAACGACGCATGTCCCCTCCCTTGACGACTGGCCGGAGTGCTATGGACTTAGTCTCCGCCTCACCGTCGCCGTCGGTCAAGCAGATCCGTGGCAGACAGGCCGTACGACGAGCCGTCAACGGATTGCGCGACGGGCGCTCGGGAAGGCTCACCGGGTCGACGAAGGAGGACAGCATGGCCAAATACCTGATTCGCGCCACGTTCGCGGCGGAGGGAGCCCGGGGCCTCATGAAGGAAGGCGGCACAAGCCGGCGAGAGACGATCGCCAAGCTGGTGGCCAGCCAAGGCGGATCGCTCGAGGCGTTCTACTTCGCCTTCGGCAGCGAGGATGTGATCGCCATAGCCGACCTACCCGACAACGTGACGGCCGCGGCGATCGGTCTCACGATATCAGGTTCGGGGCCGGTGCATATGAACACCACCGTGCTGCTCACGCCCGAGGAGGTCGACGCGGCCACGAAGAAGACCGTCGCCTATCGCCCGCCGGGCGCCTGAGCAGGCGACCAGCGCACCACGGGCGGGCGGGGGCGAGGCGTCGCGACGCCTCGCCCCCGCCCGCCCTCCGCCTGCTAGACTCCCGCTCAGGCGCCACGGGGCCGCGGAGGGCGCGCACTGCAAGTGAGGGGAGGGGACGCCGGTGGAAGCGAAGATCCCGACCCGCATGGGCGACGGCTTCATGGTCGAGCTGACGCGCAGCGAGCTGCGCGCCGACATCGAGGCGGCGACCGAGGAGGCGGTTCGCAAGGCCAAGGTCCCGCCCTTGGCGCCGGGCGAGCTCGAGCACCTGCTCGACATCTACGCGTCCCGCGCGGTCTTCACCGCCGTCGACGTGGGCGACCAAGTCGTCCTGAGCTGCGACGGCGGCGGCTCCAAGATGACCGGCACCGACCTGCAGGACCTGCTGGAGAGCGAGCAGCGTCTGGGGCAGGACATCCTCGAGCTCTGGCACATCGAGTACAGCTACAAGGCCATCAAGACGATCCTGCCCTTCCAGCAGCAGCTCATGCAGAACGCGCAGCTCATGCTGACGGCGCCCATCCAATACGGGGCCCAGCCCAATCTCGCCTTCTACTCCAAGCCTGACGGCCCCGCCGACAACTGGTTCGAGCTGCTGCCGCGCGGCGACATCGCCGGGGCCCGCGCGGCCATCGACGAGGCCATGGCTCACGCCACCAAGGACTTCATCTACGTCGGCGAGGGCATGCTCGAGGCCGGCGCCGACGGCATGGACTTCGACACGACCGGGGGCGCCGGCGACGCCGACCTCCTCAGCACGCTGCGCGCGGTGAAGCACCTGCGCGAGAAGTACCCCGACGCCGGCATCGAGGTGGGCATGGCCGGCGAGTTCGTCATCGGTGTGCACGGCGAACTGGAGTGGGGGGGTCGCCGGCTCGCCGGGCTTTGGCCTCAAGGGCAGCTCGAGGTCTGCCAGGACGCCGGCGCCACGATCTTCGGCCCTGCGGTGAACATCCGCACGGCGAAGAGCTGCGCCTGGAACGCCGCCTACTCGCTCACCGTCATCAAGCCGTGCATGGCCGCGGCGCGTGTCCCGGTGCATCCCAATGTCGGGCAGGGCGTCTGCGGCGTCCCTGTGAACGGCTATCCCGGTGAGGACGCCGCGTCGCGCGCCGCCAAGGCCCACGTCGAGATCCTGCGCTGCGACGGGTTGTAGGTGGGCTCGGGTGACTCCCGGGGGATGGACGTCACCCACGCGCTCGCCGCGGGCATGGGCGGGATGCGGACTGCCGGAGACCTGGTGGCCCGCATGCAGATGTCCCGGGGGATGCGTCTGGAGCAGGCGAAGCGGTATGTTGCTGAGAAGCTCGGGTGCTCCCTGCGCGACCTGAGCGACAGCTACGCCATGGAGCAGCTCAGGGGCGAGAAGGGTCTGGGGAGGATCCTGGACCACTCGAACCTGCATCCCGGCGAGCCCAGCGCGATGTCCGCCAAGTTCCGCATCGCCGAGCTGCTCGGCATCCGCGTCAATTCGGTGGAACGGTTCCGGGAGCTGGCGGGTCTGTAGCCCTGCGGGCGAAGTAGAGCAGGGCGCCGGCGACGGCGGCCGACGAGAGGCCGATCGGCACCAGCAGGACGCCCGCGAACAGGGTGACGACCGAGCCCAGCCCCGCCTGGGTCGTCCAGCCGTACGCGGCGCTCGCGCCGTCCCGCCCGACGAGCATGATGGCGACGCCGGCGGCGGCGGTGAGCAGCCCCAGGGCGACACCGGCGCGGCCGGGCCCGAGCGCCAGCATCAGCACGCCCAGCAGCACGACGGCGAGGGCGAGACCCAGGGCCGGCAGGCCCCACTGGGTCTGCAGCACGCCGCGGACGCTGTCCGGGTGCGTGAGCCCGTAGCTCATCACGCCCGGCCCCTCGACGTTCGCCCACGGCAGGAACACGGCGACCAGGCAGACGGCGCCGCCGCCGACGGTGAGCACGGCGTCGCCGGTCCAGTCCTTGCGGGTGAGCCGTTGGCGTGGCGTCTTGAGGGCCATGGCACCAGTATCGCCAGCCATGGCCCATTCCTGAAACTGCGCCCGGCACGTATCGCTCCAGCCACGGGTCGTTCGCGCCGATAGAGGTCGTGCCCGGCGCGCGGCGAAGCCCGCACAGGGCGTGGCTCGGAGCCATGAAGGCGAGGGAGGCGGCAAGATGCTCAAAGGGATCATGGTCGTGGTCGTCATCGCCATCCTGGCGGTCGTGGGCTATGTGGCCTACTCGGCGGCGAGCGGCCTGCAGAAGGACGTGCAGACGCCGACGGGCAACATCGACATCGCCAGGGACCAGGCGGCGAAGTCGAACCTGGTCAACATCAGGATGGCGATCCAGTCCTACGCCGCCACCAACGGGCAGCTGCCGGCGGCGGCCGACCAAGCCACGCTGGGCGGGTTCATGGACCCGTGGCCGTCTAATCCCTGGACGAAGGCGCCCATGAAGCCCGGCACGAGCAAGGGCGACTACTCGTACTCGCCCGGCGTCGGCACCTCGTTCACGCTGACCGTCCAGCTCTCCGACGGCAGCACCGCCTCGGCTCCCTGAGTCGCGCCGGCGAGGCGTTGGTGCCGCGACTTGTCTGGCCTTCACCGACGTGGTGTTGAGGACTGAGCGGCGCCGGCCCGGGTATCCACCACCTCGACCATACCGGCGAGGAGGAGGCGACGATGGGTCGCGTGGTGCATTTCGAACTTCCTGCAGACGATCCCCAGCGCGCAGTGGGCTTCTACGCGGATGTGTTCGGCTGGCATGTGGAGGACTGGCATGGCGGCGTGGAGTACTTCCTGGCCTCGACCGGGCCGGACGGCGAGCCCGGCATCAACGGGGCCATCCTGCGACGGCAGGCCCCCGTCACGCGGCCGGTGACGACCATCGAGGTCGAGTCGCTCGACGACACGCTGGTGAAGCTGAAGTCGGCCGGCGGCGCCGTGATCGACGGCAAGCGGGCCGTGGCGGGCATCGGCTGGCACGCCTACTGCGAGGACTCGGAGGGCAACGTCATCGGCGTGCTGCAGCCCGATCCGCAGGCCGCCTGAAGCGCCGCCTGCCTAGCCGCCGATCAGCCGCTTCACGACGGCAGCGCGGGTCGACGGTCGGCCTGTGGCGGCCTCGCGGTCGTCGGCGCTCGCCATCGCCGAAAGGGCGGCGTTCACGCCCAGCCAGCGCAGCGGCTCGGGCTCCCAGAGCTTCGAGCGGTGGTTCACCCAAGGTAGACGTGTGAGGGGCGTGTCCTCGCCGAGAATGAGGTCGCGCAGCGTGCGGCCTGCGAGGTTCGTCGTGGCGACGCCGTCGCCGACGTAGGCGCCGGCCCACGCGAGGCCGCTGCTCCTGTCCAGGCCCACTGAGCTGTACCAGTCACGCGATGCCGCGATGGCGCCGCCCCAACGGTGCGTGACTCGGGCGTCGTCGACGTGGGGGAACAGCTCCCCGAGCAGCTCGCGCAGGTGGTCCTGCACGCGGACGACATGCTCGAATTCCTCGCTCAGCTGCGAGCCGTAGTGGTACGGGGCGCCGCGTCCGCCGATGGCGATGCGCCCGTCGTCGGTGTGCATGGCGTAGAAGATGAGGTGGCGGAAGTCGCCCCACACCTCGTGGCCGGCCCAGCCCGTCTCCTGCCAGAAGCTCTCGGGGAGCGGCTCGGTGGCGATCATCAGCGAGTAGATCGGAACGACGTGCCGCTCGTAGCCGGGCAGCTCGGGCGTGAAGGCCTCGGTGGCCCGCACGACGACCTCGGCCGTCACCGCGCCAAAGGGCGTCTGTGCCCGGTTCGTCGCGATGGCCGTGACGGGCGTGCGCTCGTAGATGGGCACGCCCAGCCGCTCCGCCGCATCGGCCAGCCCGCGGGCGAGCCGAGCCGGGTCGACGGCGGCGGCGTGCGGCGTGTACACGGCGCCGAGGCTGCCGGCCACGCGCACGCGCTTGCGCGTCTCGTCGAGGCTGAGCAGGCGGAAGTCCTCCTCGCCGAAGCCCCACGAGCGTTCGTAGTCCACGGCCTCCCGGGCGCGGAGCAGCTGCACAGCGCTCGTGGCCAGGTCCAGCTGCCCGCCGACGTGCATACGTGCGTCGATGCCCTCCTCGGCGACGACGCGCGCGATCTCCGGCACCGTGTCGAAGAGAGCGCGCTGCTGGTCGATGACAGCCTGCCGGCCGTGCGTCTTCTGGGCGCTCTCCCTCGAGCCGGGGAAGGTGGTGTGGCACCAGCCTCCGTTGCGGCCGGACGCGCCGAACCCCGCGATCTCCCGCTCCAGCACGACCACGCGCAGCGAGGGGTCGGCCCTCTTCAGGTAGTAGGCGGTCCACAGACCGGTGAACCCGGCGCCCACGACGGCGACGTCGGCGTCGCGCGCGCCGGGAAGGGACGGGCGGGGGGCGAGATCGCCGGGGACGCCGTCGAGCCACAGACTCCGGGCGCGATAGTCGGTCATGGTGGGCTCCTTCGTCGGTGGCGTCATCCTACCAGAGGCGCTGTAGCCGCCGGCGCGCCGAGACGACGGCGCAGGCGTTTGGCGCGTGGAACAACGGTCAGCAAGACGAGGAGGCGAGATGCCGTCGACGTTCTTCAGCGAGGCCTATACCGGTACACCGCCGTGGGACATCGGCCGGCCGCAGCCGGTGTTCGTGCAGCTGGCCGAGCACAACGAGATCGTTGGGCCGGTGCTCGACGCCGGGTGCGGCACCGGCGAGAACGCCCTGTACCTGGCGGCCCGCGGCTTTGAGGTGACGGGCGTCGATGCCGTCGAGGCGGCGGTGGAGGCCGCGCGCGACAAAGCGCGGCGACGCGGCCTTGACGCCATCTTCCTCGCCCATGACGCCCTGAAGCTCGGCGACCTCGGGCGGACCTTCGTCACGGTCATCGACTCGGGTCTGTTCCACTCCTTCGATGACGACGAGCGCGAGCCGTTTCGCGCCTCGCTCGCCGCGGTCCTTCGCCCCGGCGGCCGCTACTTCATGCTCGGGTTCAGCGAGCGCGAGACACGGCCCGAGGGGCCGCGGCGGCTGAGCCGCGCCGAGATCGAGGACGTCTTCGGGCGGGCGCCGTTCCGCGTGCTCTCCGTCGAGCCGGCGGAGATGGCGACGCTCCTCGAGGGCGAGGACCCGTCACGCCTGGCTGGCGCGCATCGAGCGCACCGCCGGCTGACACGCGGAGCTCACGCCGCCCCGCTGCGCGGGCTTGCCTGACCGCTACGGGACCAGCACGAGCTTGCCGAGGGCGGGACGCCCGCTCAGCAGCTCGTGGGCCCGTGCCGCCTCCGCGAGCGGCAGCTCGCGACCCACCACGGGCCGCAGCCAGCCCTCGGTCAGGCCGCGTGCGATGGCCTCGTGGGCCTCGACCAGGTCGTCACGGGTCGCGTTGGGCATGCGCATGCCCAGGACGGCGCCCTCGCGGTTCATCAGGTCCCTCGGGTCCACCTCGACGGACCCCCGGCTGCCCACGACGACGACGCGCCCGTGCATGGCGAGCGCCTCGAGATCGCCGCCCAGATTGCGGTTCGCGAGCAGCTCGACGATGAGGTCGAAGCCGTAGCCCTCCGTGAGCTTCTCGGTGGCTTCGAGGTGCCGCGGGTCGCGGTGGTCGAGCGTGTGCACGTCGCCCTGGCCGGCGATCAGCTTGAGGCCGGCCTCGCTGCCGGCGGTGCCCGTGACACGAAGCCCGGCGGCCACCGCGAACTGCACGGCGGCGAGGCCCACGGCGCCGCTGGCGCCGTGCACGAGGACGCGCTCGCCGCGGACGGCGCGGGCGCGCTGGAAGAGCGCGCGGTACGCCGTCGCGTACGGCGTGCCGATCGCCGCGCCCTGGGCGTAGGAGAGGTCGTCGGGCAGGGGGTGCACCTGGTCGGCGCGGCACAGGGCGTAGTCCGCGTAGGTGCCGCTCAGCGAGCCGTACACGTAGACGCGCCGGCCGTCCGGTTCGATCACGCCGGCGGCGTCGGACCCCGGCGTGTAGGGCAGGGCCGGCAGCTCGGTGTACTCGCCGGCCCGCACGTAGGTCTCCACCGGGTTCACGCCCGCGGCCTGCACGCGCACCACGACCTCGCCCTCGACGGGCTGCGGCGCGGCGAGCTCCTCCAGACGCAGGACCTCGGGATCGCCGAACTCGTGCACGCGGATGGCTTGCATGACCGTCCTTCCGTCGCCTGCGCCCATGCTACCCGCGGGGCGGAGGAGGGTCGAGCGGAGGGACTACCTGACGCCGATGGGCTGCAGCGACGAGGCGATGCGCACCAGCTCTTCGCCCGTGAGGTCGCCGGCGACGCTGACGCTCACGCGGCGATCGGCGCCGGTCGTCACGTACAGGTGTGGCCAGTCCGGCAGGCCGATCACGACCTGCGCGATGCTGCCACGGAGTGCGCCGCCGGTGATGGGCGCGGGCCGCACCGACGTCGCGGCCGCGGCGTTCTCCGCGAACGGGTCGTCCGAGCCTGACGGGTTCACGCGGCGCCACCGGCTGATCACGCAGAAGCGGTCGAACCCGCGGCGGTAGGTGAGGACCACCGTGAGGGAGCCGACCTCCCCGTCGCTGGTCACGTCCACGTAGCGGCCCATGACTGCGCCGTTCACGGCGCCCGTGACGCCGTCCAGGTGGAAACCCTTGGGCGTCCAGCGCGGCATGAACGGCCGGAAGGCCGCGCTCGGGGATGCCTGGCCGCGTCGCGCGAGCTGCCGGGCGGCGGCAGCGTGGGGGACCTTGTCCCCCAGGGCCGCCGCCTGCGCCAATGTGAGCTGCCGATAGCGCTCGCTCAGCGGGATGAGCTCGGACTTGGAGTCGGGGGCGGCGCCGAATCGCGACCGGTCGGCGGCGGCGTCGAGCCGTACATGCTCGATGCGCGTGCCGCTCACGTCGCCGTCCGCGGTCCAGTGCTCGACCAGCAGGGGGTAGCCGGAAGCGGCGTCCACGACGATGCGCACCGAGCCGTTGATGCCGCCTCCCACCAGTCGCTCGGCCACGTCGATGCGCCACGCGGTCCGTCCTTCGTAGGTGACGGGGCTGACGGGCACGTCGGGATCGAGTTCGGCGATGACGGCGCGGGCGTAGGCGGCGACGCTGCGGTCGAGTACCTGCGACACCCCCAGCCACGGGCCGAAGAAGGGCCCGGGATCGGGAAGATGCGTGGCCCGCTCGCCGTACACGACCTCGCCGTCCTCGCTGGTGATGCGCTGCGCGACGCGGCTCACAGAGTCGTAGGTGTACTCCACGCCCAGATCGGTCTGCTGGATGCGATAGTCGCCGGCGGAGGTGAACACGAACGAGCCGACCTTGTGGGAGAAGGGCCGGCCGCGCGCCGTGCCGTACTCCACGACGTCGCCACTGATGCTGCCCAGACCGGCCATGGCGTCCTGCACGCGATGCAGGACCGTGCTGGCCGTGGCCGTGGCCGGCTTCGAGCGCTGCAGCCCCGGCAGCCCGGACCAGGTGGCCACGACCGCGGCGACCAGCGCGGCCGCCACCGCAGCCCCGGCGGCCAGCCGCGCGATGGGGCGCCGGCGGGGCCGCCGGGCAAGCGCCGGGGCCTCGTCGCGGGCGGCGCCAGCGGTGCAGCCGCCCTCCTGCTCGATCTCGCGGAGCCGCTCGCGGATGCGCTCGAAGTGGTCCGGGCGGTGGGCCGGGATCGGCGACTCGCGCAGTTCGCGGCCCAGCTCTTGGCGCCAGCCGCTCACGAGGCGCCCTCCGCGGCCAGGACCGGCTCACTCAAGAGCGATCGCAGGCGCGCCCGCGCCGTCGCCAGCCGTGAGGAGACCGTGCCCTCGGGCACGCCCACGACCTCGGCCGCGGCGCGGTAGTCGTAGCCGTACTGATGGACGAGGACGACGAGGACGCGCTGCTCCACGGGGAGCGCGTCCAGCGCGTCCTCCAGGTCCATCCAGCGCGTGACGACGTCACAGGGGTCGTCGTTTCGCTCGCCGGGGACGTCGTCGCAGAGCAGCAGCTGAAAGCGGCGCTCGCGCCGGAGGTAGTCGAGGCACGTGGTGTACGTGATGCGGTAGAGCCAGGTGCCCACCTCGCTCTCGCCGCGGAAGCGCGGCAGGGCCTGGAAGGCCTTGATGGCCGCGTCCTGCAAGGCGTCGTCCATGAGGCTGGGGTCGCGGAGCACGCGGAAGGCAAGGGCCCGCAGGCGGCTGTCGTAGTGTTTGAGCATCCTCACGAACGCCTCTGGATCGCCGCGCCTCGCGGCGCTCACGGTCTGTGTGTCGACTTCGTGCTCGGCTAGGTCGTAGCCCACGCTGGCTCGGTCCCCTCCGCCGGGCCGGTGGCCCAGCGGCATCAGATTAGACGCCAGACGGGCGGCGTTTCGTCAGGTGACGAAGCGTCGCCCGTCCCGCGTCCGACAATCACACCATTCTAGTGAAACGCGCGGCCGGCGCGAGCCGCACGGCGGGTCGGGCCGGCACGCGACACCCCGGGGCGGGCCGGCGCCATTCCCTCAAGGCAGGCTTTCCCAGGTGATGTCGCCATCGCTCAGGTGACCGACAAGCCTGTAACCCTGCCCGCCGTTGAGCTGCTCGTACTCGTAGTCGCCAGGCGCGGTGCCCGGCTTCATGGGTTGCTGCGTGTAGGGATTGGCCGGCCACGGGTCCACGTACTGGGCGATGCCGCCCGTGGACGTCACCTCCGTCGCGGCGGGATAGACCCCGTTGCTGTTCGTGGCCCACATCATGATGCCGCTGCGGATCGTCATGAAGCCGGCCTGGACCTCCTGGTCCGCGGACGCCGAGGGAGAGCCCGAGGTGGTCGGCGACGGGGTGATGGTCGGTGTCGGGGTCGGCGTCGGCGTCGGCGTCGGCGCGGGCTGCGCCGGCTGCAGGACGTCGGTGCGCACGTAGTCGCGCGTCACCCGGGTGGCGGCACCGCCCTGCGCGACGACGTGAAGGCTGTCCTTGCCCGACACGTAGGAGATGGTCACGTCCATCGAGTCCCCGCCGGTCACGCCGAGGGCGGCGGCGGGGAGCGTGAGCGTGAGTTCGCCGTCGCTGAGCGTGGCCTGGCGCGAGCCCACCTTCTGGATCTGGGCGTCGTAGGCGGTCACGGTGAAGACGTCGCCGTTCTGCTTGATGACGAGCCCGCCGCGCGCCGTCCGCCGGCATCCAGGTGCCGACGAAGTCCTGCCCGGCGGTGCCGCCGTCGTCGGCACGCACCATGAGGAACACGGCCACGAGGGCGGCGGCCAGGATGAGGAGCACGATGATGATCCACCACAAGGCGCGGTTGGACGAAGGCCGGCGCGTCATCGTGACCGTGGGCTGGGGCACGGGCGGGGGAGGTGGCGACGGCGGTGGGGGACCCGCCCCCATCACCCTCGTCGGCTCCTCCGCGGGCAGCACCGTCGTGGGCTGCTCCGGCTCGCCGCTCAGTACGCGCGTCTCGTCCGTCTCGTCGCCGGGGGCCTCGCCAACGGCGTCCTGCGGCGTGTCGAGGTCCGCGGCGGGCTCGTCAGGCGGTGTCCCGGTCTGCTCCTCGTCCATGCTCGTCCTCCGCGGTCGACGCTCCATGTCCCCGCTGTGCCCTGTCCACTCTACTAGTCCTCGTCAGAGGGGTCCCTGTTCGACGGCGGCCCAGAGGTCGAAGAAGCCAGGGCAGGTCTTGGCCACGCAGCTGGGATCATCGATGACGACGCCGGGGACGCGCAGGCCCAGCACGGCGAACGACATGGCGATGCGGTGGTCGCCGTGCGGGTCGACGTGTCCGCCGGCCGGCGGACCCGGCAGGACGCGCAGGAAGTCCGGTCCGGACTCCGTGCGCACGCCGAGCGCGCTCAGATTGACCTCCATCGCGGCGATGCGGTCCGATTCCTTGACGCGTACGTTGCCGATGCCGGTGATCGTGACCGGTGACGCGGCGAAGGGGGCGATGGCGGCAAGGGTCATGAACGTGTCCGGGATGTCGCTCATGTCGACGGTGAGACCCAGCAGCGCGGCGGGTCCCAGGACGGTCGTGCCGTCGCCCTCGTCGCGCACGGTGCAGCCCATGGCCTCGAGGACGTCGAGGAAGCGGATGTCGCCCTGCAGGCAGCCGTCGCGTCGCAGCCCGGAGACGTGGACGCGGCCGCCGGTGAGAGCCGCCGCGGCGAAGAAGTACGAGGCCGTGGACGCATCCGGCTCGACGCCGTAGGCCCGGCTCGCGTACGTGGCCGGCGCAACGCGGAAGAAGCCGTACCCGTCGCGCTCGGCGGCGACGCCGAAGTGCGCCATCATCGCCACCGTCATGTCCACGTATGGCCGGCTCACGAGGCCGTCGACATGGAGCTCAAGCGGCGCGCGGCCGGCCGGCGCCGCCAGAAGCAGCGCCGAGATGAACTGGCTGGAGGTGTCGCCGGGGAGGCGCAGCCGGCCCCCGGCGAGACCGTGCGCCACCAGCGTGAGCGGCAGGTTGCCGGCCACGGTCGGCTCCGTCGCGGCGCCTTGGGCGCGCAGCGCCTGCAGCAGCGGGCCCAGCGGGCGGCGCCGCAGCTGCGGCGCCGCGTCGATGTGGTAGCGGCCCTCACCGGCGGCGCAGGCCGCGAGCAGGAAGCGGGCCGCGGTGCCGGCCTCCGCGCAGTCCACCGTCGCCTCGGATGCGGGGATGTGGCCGGCGGCGCCCCGCAGACGCCAGTCTCCGGCCTCGTCCTGCGCGAGGGCGAAACCCAGGGCGCGCAGGCCGCCGGCGAAGGCCAGCGTATCAGCGGCGGCGAGCACGCCCTCCAGCGTCGAGACGCCGTCGGCCAGGGCGCCCAGCAGGAGGGCGCGGTTGCTGACGCTCTTCGAGCCCGGCACGCGCACAGTCGCGTCGAGGCCCCGACGGGCCGGGCGGATCAGACGCGGAAGCTGCGGCGGGATCGGCGTCTCCACCCGCCGATGATACAGCTGCGGTCAACGAGAGGGGGCGGGCGGCGCTGTGCGCCGCCCGCCCCCTCTCGTGGGACGTTCAGCTCTTGAGCCCGCCCGCCACGAAGGCCGCTACGGCCTGGATCTCGGCCGGGGTGAGCTGGCCCTTGAAGGCGGGCATCTGGCCGCCGCCGTTCTCGACCTGCGTCTTGACGCGAGCCAGGTCGCGGATGTTGGTGATGTTGGGCCCGAACCCGCCGGTGCCGGCTGCGCCGTGACAGCTCGAGCAGTTGGCGGCGAAGATCGCCGCGCCATCGGCGCCGGGCGTCGCCGTGCCGCCGCCCGTCGGCGTGCCGCCCCCGGTCGGCGTGCCGCCTCCGGTGGGGCTGGTGCTCGGCAGCGGGGCCGCCGAGGTCGGCGACTCTCCCGGTGGGACGGTCTGGTTGGTCGCGCCGCCGCAGGCGGCCGCGACGAGCCCGAGCAGCAGCGACACGATGGCGACCGCGGTCACGACTCTCCTCATCCTGGCTCCCTTCCCCACAAAGATGGCCGGGGTATTCCCACCCCGGCGGGCGACAAAGCGTCCGCGGATCGATGCCGGCTCATCCCGCGAGACGCTTCTCGAACAGCTCGTAGGCGTGGACCATCCGCATGCCGACGCTCTCGTACACGTGCAACGGCCTGGTCTCGCCCTCGGCGTCCACGCCGAGCTCGACGCGGCGCTGCCCCCTGCGCGCGAGCGCCGCGAAAGCGCAGGTGAGCATGGCCGCGCCCAGGCCGCGGCGGCGCCAGGGGCGGCGTACGCCAAGTCCTTTGACCCAGCCTAGGTCGCCGAAATCGTAGGCGATGAGGCCGCCGACGGCTTCATCGCCGTCCCACGCCAGCCACCACAGTCTGGGGTCGAAGTCGGGATGATCGAGCAGGCGTGTCTTCCATGCCTCGAAAGGCTCGTTGCTCTGGCGGAAGTGGTCCTCGAAAGCCTCGATCATTGTGGCGCGCATGACGCGCTCGTCCACGTCCTGTCTGAACGGGCGGAGCTCGATGCCGGCGGGGAGCTGCGCCCGCGCCGGCTCTTCGGGCAGGTCGACGCGCATGCGATAGACAGTGCGGCGCGGCGTGAAGCCGTGATGTGCCAGCAGGTCGCGCTTGGCGCGATTGGCGGTGAGCGTGAAGATCTCGAGGGCGGCCGCGTCGCCGTAGGCGGCCGCGGCCGCGATCTCCCGCGCCCTGCGCTCGACCAGGCCGAGCAGCCGGCTGCGCAGGCTGGGGTCGTCGGCGCGCGGGTGCACCCACAGGTCGCCCTCGATCTCGCCGTTGTGCATCTGGTCGCCGGCGTACGCGTAGCCTGTCACGCCTCCGCTCCCGTCCTCCGCGATCCATGCGTCGCCGGCGAGGTCGAACCCCTGCCGGCTCCAGTCCGCCGACACGTCTTCCTCGGTGGTGTCTGCTTCGCCGATCTCGGCGACATCGCAGGCGATGAGGAGGTCGACGACCTCGGGCAGGTCGCCGCGCGTGGCGTGGCGGATGTGGCTGGGCGCGTCGGGCATACGATCGCGACTGTCGCGAGGATCGGTCAACGCATGGGGGTGCGGCCGGCCGCTCTTCGTGGCACGATGGTACCAGATGATCGGCCGATCGCAGGAGGTGTGATGGACATCAGGCGCTGCCCCGGCCAAGACAGAAGCTCTTGGACCCCGGACGACATCTTCGAGATCGGCTGCCCCCACTGCGGCACGTCGATAGAGTTCTTCAAGGACGACACCGTGCGGCGCTGCTCCGGCTGCAGCCAGGTCGTGCCCAATCCGCGCTTCGACATGGGCTGCGCGCAGTGGTGCGCCGCCGCGGAGCAGTGCTCCATCATGCGCGGCGTCGTGCGCGAGAAGGACTAGCCAGAAGGGCGAAGGCGCCGGGGTCGCCTCCGGCACCCGCGGCCAGTCCTAGAAGTCGAGGCGCTGGAGCCGGCCGAAGATCGCGGCGCGGCCGGCGCGGTACTGCTCCGGATCCATCGCGGCGTCCACCTCGGCCGCCGTCATCACCGCCGCGGCCTCCGGGCTCCCCTTGATGAGCAGCCCGAAGTCGACGCCCTCGCGCCAGGCGCGCATGGCGGCGTCCTGCACCACGCGGTAGGCGTCCTCCCGCAGCATGCCCTTGTCGACGAGGGCCAGCAGGACCGCCCCGCTGAACACCAGGCGGTAGCTCTGGCCCAGGTTGGCCAGCATCCGCTCCTCATCGACGACGAGATCGTCCATCAGCTTCGTGAACTTCTGCAGCATGTAGTCCAGCAGGATGCAGCTGTCGGGGAAGACGATGCGCTCGGCGGAACTGTGGCTGATGTCGCGCTCGTGCCATAGAGCGACGTTCTCCATGCCGACGAGCGCATTGCCGCGCAGCACCCGGGCGCAGCCCGCCATGCGCTCGCTCAGGATCGGGTTGCGCTTGTGGGGCATGGCCGAGGACCCTTTCTGGCCCTTGCCGAACGCCTCCTCGGCCTCCCGCACCTCGGTGCGTTGCAGATGCCGGATCTCGACCGCGAACTTCTCCAGACTGGCGCCGATCAGCGCCAGGACGTTGAGGAACTCGGCGTGCCGGTCGCGCTGCACCACCTGGTTGCTGATGGGCTCGACGCCGATGCCCAGCTCCGCGCAGACGAGCTCTTCGACGCGCGGGTCGATGTTGTTGTAGGCGCCGACGGCGCCGCTGATCTTGCCCACGGACGCCGCGGCCGTGGCGCGCCGCAGCCTGTCCAGATGGCGCGCCACCTCGAAGGCCCAGATGCCGAGCTTCATGCCGAAGGTGATGGGCTCGGCGTGGATGCCGTGCGTGCGCCCCACCTGCACGGCGTCGCGGAACTCGAGGGCGCGCCGCTTCAGCACCTCCCCCAGAGCGACGAGGTCGCGCTCCAGGAGCTCCCCGGCGCGCCGGATCTGCAGCGCCATGCCCGTGTCGAGCATGTCGCTGCTCGTCATCCCGTAGTGGACGTACTTGCTGGCGTCGCCCGACGTACTCGGCCACGTTCGTCAGGAAGGCGATGACGTCGTGGTTCGTGGTCGCCTCGATCTCCGCCACACGCGCGACGTCGAAGTCGGCCCTCGCCTCGATCTCGGCGACGGCGTCGTCGGGCACCTTGCCGAGCCTGTTCCACGCCTTCACGGCCGCGATCTCGACGTCCAGCCAGGCGCGCATCTTGGCCTCTTCTGTCCACACGGCGCCCATCTCGGGAAGTGTGTAGCGCTCGATCATGGCATGCCCTCCGGGGTGGTGACGCCCGCGATTCTCTCACATCGTGGCGCGACGACCGGCGCTCCGGCAGGTCAGAGAAGCCGCGCGGGACCGCGGGTCAGGGTGGCGCTGCGCCGGCCCCGCCGGACGCCTTGCGCCGGCGCGCGGCGGTTCACCTGACGGCGACCGCCTCGATCTCCACCTTCGCGTTTCCGGGCAGGGCCGCCACCTCCACCGTGGACCTCGCCGGGAACGGCGGCGTGAAGAACTCGCCATACACCTCGTTCACAGCGGCGAAGTCCTCCATGTTCGTGAGGAAGATGGTGGTCTTGACGACGTCGTCGAACGTGAGACCGGCGGCGGCCAGCAGTCGGCGCATGTTCTCCATCGCCTTGCGAGCCTGGTCCGGGGTGGTGATGGCCGCCAACCGTCCTTCGGCGTCAACAGCCACCTGGCCCGAGAGGAACACGAAGCCGCCCACCTCGACGGCCGGCGAGTAGGGACCGACCGGCGGCGCGGCATCGGGTGATGCGAAGATCTTCTTGTCCACGACGGCCTCCTGTAGTGGTCAGTGCGGCAGGGCGCCTTCGGTCTGACCCTCTGCCCTTAGTAGCGGAGGGCCACGGCCTCGACCTGCAGGCGGGCCCCGTCCGGCAACCATGCTACACCGACCACCGTGCGGGCAGGGCGCGGCGGCGAGAAGTACTCCGCCGCGACGTCGTCTACGGCCGCCGCATCGGCCGCGTCCACCGCGTACACGGTGAGACTGGCGACGGTGTCCAGCGACAACCCGACCGAGCGCAGCTGGTGGCGCA
This sequence comes from uncultured Thermoleophilia bacterium, assembly GCA_963707335.1. Taxonomy (GTDB): domain Bacteria; phylum Actinomycetota; class Thermoleophilia; order UBA2241; family UBA2241; genus CAIXSE01. The sequence goes on from CAVPQD010000017.1 coordinate 46,998, forward strand.
GGTTGTCCAGGCAGCGGCGCGCCTGCTCGGCGGCGGAGCCGCCGACGGGCGCGCCCATCACCGTGGGGAGCTGCGCCGCGACGAACACGAGCTGCCCGCTGGAGACCGCAGCCGAATACGGCTCGAAGTCGGGCGCGACACGGCTGGATCTGACCTCCTGCTTGCCCATGGGTCCAGTGTTCCCCGCGCGGGCTGGGTGGCACAGAGATCGCCGTGCCGGCCGCCCGGGCGGCGTCGTGAGCGGGTCGTCGCCGAGCGCGGCGCGGCCGCCGCGGCGCTACACGTCCAGGATCTTCGCCGCCAGGATGGCGGCGTTGCGCGCGCCGTTGATGGCGACGCAGGCCACGGGTACGCCGGGCGGCATCTGCACGATGCTGAGCAGCGAGTCCAGGCCGCCGAGGTCGCTGGTCTTGATGGGCACGCCGATGACCGGCAGGTTGCTGTACGCGGCGATGACGCCGGGCAGCGCCGCGGCCTTGCCCGCCCCGGCGATGAGCACCTTGATGCCGCGCGACTGGGCCGTCTTGGCGTAGCGGGCGACGGCCTCGGGGTCGCGGTGAGCGGACAGCACGTTGACCTCGTAGTGGATCTTGCGCTCGTCCAGCTCGCTGCAGGCGGCGCTCATGACTTCGCGATCCGACTCGCTGCCCATGACGATGCCGACCAGGACGGGGTCAAGCTGGATGCCCTGGAAGATCGACTCGACCTCGGTCTGCGTGCGGTCCATCTGCCTTGGCTCCTCTCGCTCAGCCGGCGAAACCGGCGGGGAACAGTCCGGACTCGCCGGCCTGCGCCGTCACCGCGCGCTCGGCGATGTCAGGCCGCGCCTGTCGACCATCGAAGCTGATGCGGGCGACGGCTTCGTAGGCGCGTTCGCGCGCCTGCGCGAACCCGTCGCCCAGGGCGCTCACCGCCAGGACGCGGCCGCCGGCAGTGACGACGGCCTGTCGGCCGCCGGACGCCGCCGGCTCGGCGAACGCCGTGCCGGCGTGGTAGACGCTGACGTCCGGCATGGACGCGGCCTGCTCCAGGCCCGTGATCACGTCGCCCTTGTGGCTCGACGCCGGGTAGCCCTTGGACGCCAGGACGACGGTGACGCAGTCCTGCGGCGTCCACTCCACCGGCATGCCGGCCAGCTCGCCGGCGGCGGCCGCGGCGCAGAGCTCGAGGAGGTCGCTGCGCAGCCGGGGGAGCACGGCTTGCGTCTCGGGGTCGCCGAAGCGGCAGTTGAACTCGAGCACCTTCATGCCGTCGTCGGTGACGATGAGGCCCGCGTACAGCACGCCGCGGTAGTCGATGCCGCGCTTGCGCAGGGCAGCGATCGTGGGCTCCACGACGCGCGCCATGGCTTCGTCCACGGCGCGCTGCTCGAAGCCGGGGACGGGGCAGTAGCTGCCCATGCCCCCGGTGTTGGGCCCGGTGTCGCCGGCGAAGATGCGCTTGTAGTCCTGCGCCGGCGCCAGGGGCACGGCCGTCTTGCCGTCGCACAGCACCAGCAGCGATACCTCGGGGCCGCGCAGGAACTCCTCGATCATGACCACGTCGCCGGCCGCGCCGAAGGAGCGGTCCACCAGGCACTCCTCGACGGCCGTCTTGGCCTGCTCGAAGTCCTCGCAGATGATGACGCCCTTGCCGGCGGCCAGGCCGTCCGCCTTGACCACCAGCGGGTAGCTCTCCTGCAGGGTGAGGCACTCGAGCGCGGTCTCGAGGCTCTCGTGGCGGCGATACCGCCCGGTGGGCACACCGCCGTCGTACATCACGTCCTTGGCGAACGCCTTGCTGCCCTCGAGCCGGGCGGCCTCCTGCGAGGGTCCGAACACGGCCAGGCCGTGCTGCTCGAACAGGTCGGTGATGCCGGCCACCAGCGGGGCCTCGGGTCCGACGACGGTGAGGTCCACGGCCTCCTTGCGGGCGAAGTCCAGCAGGCCCCGAAGGTCTTCTCCCGCAATGGCCACGTTCTCCGCCTCGGTCGCCGTGCCGGCGTTGCCCGGGGCGCAGAAGATGCGCTCGGCGAGCCTTGACTGGGAGAAGGAATGAACGAGGGCGTGCTCCCTGCCGCCGCCGCCGACCACGAGCACCCGCATTGACGCCCCCTCGGATGATCACGATGCGCCGGGCGCCGCCGCGCCGGCCCGGCCCTGACGCCCGCAAGTCTACGCCGTCGTGCGGGCCGGGTGCCAGACTAGAAAGCGCCCCCTCCGGGCATTGCTGACTCTGATGGAGTCCCCCGTGAACGAGCTTCGTTCCTCGCGGCCGCGGTTGTCGTTCCGAGTCCCACTGGATTCGTCCCGATTGATGCGCACCCGCGAGCGGATCCGAGACTACCTGCGCTTCCAGTGCGCCTCGCGTCGGGCCGTGGACGACGTCGTGCTCTGCGTCGAGGAGGCCTGCACCAACGCCATCCGCCACAGCGGCTCGGAGCAGGACATGGAGATCACGCTGTCCTTCGACGACGACCTGCTCACCGCCGTGGTGGTCGACCACGGCCGGGGCTTCGACACGTCGGTCCTCGATCCCACCGCGCTGCCTGACCTCATGGGCACCGGGGGCCGGGGCCTGTTCCTGATCGCGAAGCTGGTCGACGATCTGGACCTGCACGTGAACGGCGGCACGGAGGTGCGCATGCGCAAGCGCGTGCCGCTCACCTGCGACGTCATGGGCAGGCGGCTGTTCGCCAGCGACGCCGGCGTCGACGCGTCGCCCTCCGCCCGGGACTCGCAGGCGCGCCTGCTGGACACGCTGGAGAGCTTCACCGACGGCTTCGCGGCGGTCGACTGGGAGTGGCGCTGCGTCTACGTGAACCAGGCCGGCCTCGAACTCCTCGGGCGCGAGCAGGCCGAGTTGCTGGGCGAGCCGATCTGGAAGATCGTGCCGCGCATGAAGGGCACGCGCCTGGAGAGCCATTGCCGCGAGGCGATGGAGCAGGGCCGCGCCTCGCACTTCGAGTTCCAGTACCTGCCCAACGCCACCTGGTACGAGTTCCGCATCTACCCGAGCGCCTCCGGGATCAGCCTGTACTTCACGGACATCACCCTCCGCAAGGAGCGCGAGCTCGAACGCGAGCGCCTCATCGACGCGCTGGAGGAGCGCGAGCGCGAGATCAAGGCGCTCCTCACGGAGATGGCCGGCGAGCGTGACCGGCTCAGCATGTTCATGTCCCAGTCCTCGGTGTCGATGACCTACCTTGACGCGTCGTGTCGCATCGTCGAGGCGAACGACGTGTTCGTGCAGAGCGCGCGGCTGCCCCGCGAGGAGCTCATCGGCCGGCGCTTCTTCGACCTGTTCCCCGACGAGCGCTACGAGCAGGCCTTCCAGGGGGTGCTGGCGACGGGCGAACCCCTTCAGGAGGACGCGACGCCCTACGACTTCCCGGCGCAGCCGGGTCGCGACCGGGTGTACGTGGACTGGCGCCTCGTCGCGCTGCGCAACCTGTCCGGCGAGGTGGACGGCCTCCTGCTCACGGCCGTGGACGCGACGGAGCGCGTGTTGCGCGCGCGCTACGCGGAGGCGCAGAGCCGCATCCTGGCGAGCACGAGCGTCGACCTCGACCCGGCCGAAGCGGTCGAGGCCGCCGCCGAGCAGCTGCGCGACACCCTGGGCGCCGACAGCTGGGCCGTGTGGGAGTACCAGGACGGCGCCTGGGTCGAGGTGCAGTTCCACCACCTCATGGGCGGGTTCGAGGGCGCGCGCATCGCCGCCTCGGACGCCCCCTACGCCTCGGAGGTGCGGCGCACCCGCCGCGTGCTGGCCGTGGACGATACGAGCAGCCACCCGCTTGGGCGCTCGCGCATCACGGGCGGCGGCGGCATCAAGTCGCTGCTCGTGTTGCCGCTGCCGGGGGCGGGTCGCCGCTTCCGCGTGCTCTTCCTTGGCTGGCATGAGTCGTCACGGCGCTTCTCGCAGGCGGACATCGACCTGGTGGCGCGCGTCGCGGTCGCCGTGTCCACAACGGTGGAGAACGCGCGCCTGTACCAGGAGGTGATGCTGCGCCAGAGCTTCAGCGACGCTCTCAACGAGATCGGCGCCATCACGGTGTCCAGCCTGCAGTGGGATGATGTCGTGCGGCGCGTGGTCGGTCTCGCCAACACCGCCATGGGCAGCGACTCGTGCAGCGTGGGGCTGCTCAAGGACGGGGAGTGGGAGCTGGTCTGGGCCTCCGGCGACACCGAACCCTACATCGGCACGCGGGTGCCGGCGGAGGCGATGCCCTCGGCCCTCGCCGCCGTGCGCGAGCGCCGCGTCGCCACGTTCCAGGATTACGCGCAGGTGCGGCGCGAGAGGGGCGGCCTCGATCCGGCGATCTACGCTCCGCGGGCCGCCATCGTGGCGCCACTCGTCAGCAAGGGCGCCGCCATCGGCGGGCTGTTCTTCGCCTGGGGCCGCGGCCCCAGGCGCTTCACGCCGATCGAGATCGAGTTCGCGCGCGGGGTGGGCAACCGCCTGGCGCAATCGCTGGACAACGCGCGCCTGTACGACGCCGAGCGCCACATAGCGCGTACGCTGCAGCAGCACCTCATCCACCGAGTGCCGGCCATCGAGGGCGTGGAGATCGGCATCGTGGATGAGACCGCCTCAGAGCCTGAGCTCGTGGGCGGCGATTTTCACGACGTGTACCTGCTGGACGACGGGCGCGTGCTCCTGCTGATCGGCGACGTCGAGGGCAAGGGCATCCGCGCCGCCGGGCTCACGGAGACTGTGCGCACGGCCGTGCGCACCGCCGCTCTGGTGGAGCCGTCGCCGGCCTTCATCCTCACGCGTGTCAACCGGCTGCTCGCCGACGAGGAGCGCGACAGCGAGTTCGTCACTGCGTTCCTCGCGGTGCTGGAGCCGCGCAGCGGCAGGCTGGTGATGGCCACGGCGGGTCACCCGCCGGCGCTGATCTGTGGCCGCGATAGCTGCGCCCCCCTCCGCCCGCCGGTCGGGCCGCCGCTCGGGACGTTCGAGTGGCACTACGCCGAAAGTGCGACCCGGCTAGCCCACGGCGATATCGCCGTGCTCTACACCGATGGGCTCACCGAGGCGCGTCGCCGCGCCGAGCTCTTCGGGCAGGAGCGTGTCCAGGAGACGGCGGAGGGATTGCAGCACGAGAGCTGCCAGCGCGTAGTAGAAGGCCTGCGGGACGCGGCCCTGGAGTTCGGCGGCCGCTTCCACGACGACGTCCTGATCATGGCGCTGCGGCTCACGCCGCCGGCCACCGAGGGCGAAGCGGCGCCGGACTGACGTGGCGGGGCGGGCGGCGAGCCTGTCGGCCCGCCGCCCGCTCCCGTGTGTGGCTGTCACGTGGTGAGGCGCGGGATCACGCTGCCCGCGGCTCCTCGCGCGGCGGGGCGGGCTCGACCGAGCGCAGGCCCTGCTGCTCCTTGCGCGCGCGCCGCCACTTGACGACGGCGGTCGCCACGGCGCCGAAGCCCACGACCAGCACGACCGCGGAGAAGACGGCCCCGGCGAAGGGCACGAGCCGCAGGAGCTGGATGGCCACGACACCGATGACGGCGGCCAGCATCAGGCCGCCGCGCTGCGAGCCGCCGCGGCTCAGCAACCATCCTCCGATCTGCGCCCCGAAGGCGACGTAGCCGACGAGGAACACGGCCGGCAGCACCAGCAGCAGCCAGGGGATGGCGATGATGATGCCGACGATCGTGATGATGAGCGCCACCGTCACGACCGGCACGACGATGAACGTGCCGAGAGCGCCCCAGCCGAGAGACGGCCAGAAGCGCGTGGCGATCTCCTGCCGCACCGCCTGGGTCTGGCGCGGGAACAGGCCCGCGACGAGGAGCGCCAGCAGGATCAGCACGATCGTCCCCCCGACCCAGCCGAGCAGCGAGCCGATCCCGAACGGTGAGCTGATGGGCTGCCAGAACCCGTTGTTCGCGGCGCTGCGCAGCGATCCGAGTGAGACCGTCGTGGTCTTGCCGTTCTCCACGGCGGAGCCGGCGGCGCGAGTGACCGTGCCGCCGATGACGATGAGCGAGGAGTCGTTGGCGCCGGCCTGCGTCCCCACCCGAGCGGTGGGCTGGAGCCGGACGTCGCCGCCTACCGCGGCCACCGTATGCCTCACCGTCCCGGCCACGGTCACGTCGCCGTTGATGGCGATGACGTTGTCCGCGGTGGTGCCGAACGGCACGACGATGTTGTCGTTGTACTCCCAGGTCGTGCCCGGCCCGGCCGTCTTCGTCGCCGCGGACGCGGACGTCGCGCCCAGGGCCAGCAACAGCAAGAGCGCGACCACCACGAATACGGGGAGAGGGATGAGCTTGTGGATGCGGCTTTCCATGTCCGCACCTCCGATACACGTGAGGCTTCCCGCTGGCCCACGGACGTCGTGCCCCGCGGGCCGCGAGCGTACTCTGGGGGCTTCCCCTGGATCCAGACGGCTTGGCCGTTGTCCGCACATTCGCGTGACGGCGGCGCACACGGCGAGGGGCGGGCGGGCCATCATGGCCCGCCCGCCCCGTGGACGCCCTGCTCGCCGCGCTAGAGGGTCAGTCCGCTTCGGCCAGCAGCGCGTAGACCTTGCGGCGCGCTTCGGCCAGGATCTCCAGCGCCTTGGCGACCTGGTCCTGGCTGCCGGCCGTGCCCACCTGGCGCACGGCCGCGCCAAGCTGGAAGAAGGCGTTTCGCAGGTCGAGCCGCGGGTCGTCCTCGGACTCGCCGGACTGCCACGGCGGCGTCTCGGTCTTGGCCTCGGCCGCCGCCGCTTCACCCTCTGGGGTGAGCGAGAAGACCCGCCGTCCCTCGATGTCCTCGGCCTTGACCAGGCCCTGGTCCTGCAGCAGCTGCAGGGCGGGGTAAATGGAGCCGGGGCTGGGGCGCCACACGCCCTCGCTGCGGGACTCAAGCTCCTGCATGATCTGGTAACCGTGCATGGGCTGCTCGACGAGTAGCGCCAGCACGGCGGCCCGCACGTCGCCGCGGCGGGCGCGGCGGCCGTGGCCGTACGGCGGGCCGCCGGGAAAGCGTCCGAAGAAGCGGGACGGATCCCACTGGCCGTGGCCGTGCGGGCCGTGGCCGCGGTGGCCGTGCATCCCGAACCAGCCGGCGCCGTGGGGACCACAGGCGCCGCGGGCGGATGCGGCGCCGGGGTCGGCGCTCACAGCGCCGGGACCGGCGTCTGGGGCAGCGCTCCCGCTCATCCCGGCGAAGCAGGCGGCCGGCTGCAGCCGCGGACCGGCCCAACTCTCGAAGAAGGTCATTCTGCCGTGTCTGCTCATCTGAGACTCCCTTACGTGTCGGTGTAACGCGATATATCGTAATACGTCGGCTCCCGATAGGCAAGAGGCTCAGACCAGCGCCACGCGACTAGGTGCATCGGTCATACAACGCCGTGCGGCTCGATGCCGGATCCGGACACCGGACACGGCGAGCGGGCCGGCGCGAGGAGTCATGCTCGAGCCGGCCCGCTCGCGTCGTTCAAGCGCCAGGCCGCGACAGGTCGCGTGCGCGACGAGTCAGGCGCTCTCGCCGGGCTTCGGCACGGCCGCCGGCAGCTCCGGCGGGCCCATCGGTTGGACCGGCGGCGCCGCGGGATGCCCTGCCGCCGCCATCTGGGAGGTGGTCCACTCGCTCGGCTCGTCGGCGACTTCTGCTGGGGAGGTGCCGGCCTGGCCGTGGGCGGCGCGGTGCCATTCGTCGAACTGTACCCGTGTCCCGAACGGCACGGCGCCACTGGCGCCCGCGACTGCAGCCGCCGGCCGCGCCCGCCACGGCTGCCAGACGGCCAGCGCCGCACCTACGCCGACCAGCGCGGCCAGCAGGAACCACGGCACCGCTCTCGACCAATCGTAGCCGCCGCCGAAGCCGCGATCGGCGGACCCGAAGCCGCGCATCATCTCGCCGTGCTCGTACGCGAGCCCGTCGTGCGTGGCGTTGTGCGTCACGATGATGGTCACCGCTACGGCAATGGCCGCCGCGGCGATCACGCCGCCGACGATGATCCAGGCCTTGCGGGTCATGGTGTGCTCCACGTCATCGGTCTACCTCCTCGTCCGGGGCGGCGCCCGAGCTGACGGCTCCGCCTCTCGATCGGAGGCTACCTGCGGACTATGGAGAATCCGTGAATCGTGCCTGTGAGGATGCTGAGACTTGCGGCCGCGGCCGTCACACGGCGCCGCCGCGACCGATGCTCCGCGGCAGCACGATGGTCTCGTCCCGGCCGGGGCCGACGGCGATGAACTTCACGCGCGTCTTGGTGAACTCCGCGATGTACTGCACGTAGTCGCGGGCCGCCTGCGGCAGGTCCTGCCACGTGTCGCAGTCGCGGATGTCCTCCGTCCAGCCTGGCAGCTCTTCGTAAAGCGGCTTGGCGTGGTGGAAGTCGGTCTGCAACAGGGGGAACTCGTCGAGCTGCGTGCGGCCGGCCTTGTAGCGGGTGCAGACCTTGAGCGTGGGCAGGCCGGCGATCACGTCCAGCTTGGTGATGGCCAGGTGCGTGATGCCGCTCAGGCGCACGGCGTACTTGAGGGCCACGAGGTCCAGCCATCCGCAGCGCCGCTGGCGCCCGGTGGTGGTGCCGAATTCCTGGCCGACCTCGCACATCGCCGTACCGGTCTCGTCGAACAGTTCCGTGGGGAAGGGTCCCTCGCCCACGCGTGTGGTGTAGGCCTTGGCGACGCCGATCACGTGGTCGATGCGTGTGGGCCCGACGCCGGTGCCGGTGCACGCCGCGCCGGCGATGGGGTTGCTGCTGGTCACGAAGGGATAGGTGCCGAAGTCGATGTCCAGCAGCGCGCCCTGGGCGCCCTCGAACAGGACGTGCTTGTCCTGGTCGAGGGCGGTGTTGACGAGCAGGCTGGCGTCGCAGATGAAGGGCTCGAAGCGTTCGCGGTAGCCGAGCAGCTCGTCGGTGACCTGGGCGGCGTCCAGCACGCCGATGTCGTAGCGCTGCAGCAGGAAGTTCTTCTCCTGCAGCGCCGTCTTTATCTTGCGCGCCAGGATCTTGGCATCCAGCAGGTCCTGCACGCGGATGCCGATGCGCGTGTACTTGTCGACGTAGCAGGGGCCGATGCCGCGGCCGGTCGTGCCGATCTTGTACTTGCCGAGCTGCTGCTCGTTGGCGCCGTCCAGGAGCAGGTGGTACGGCATGATCAGATGGGCGTTGCCGCTGATGCGCAGATTGTCGCCGCCGATGCCCCGCGCTCGCAGGGCCTCGAGCTCGCCGAACAGGATGTGGGGGTCGATCACCACGCCGTTGCCGATCACGCAGGTCTTGGCCTCGTAGAGGATGCCGGATGGGATGAGGTGAAGCTTGAACTCCTCGCCGTCGCGCACGATGGTGTGGCCGGCGTTGTTGCCGCCCTGGAAGCGCGCCACCACGTCGGCCTTCTCGGCCAGCAGGTCGGTGATCTTGCCTTTGCCTTCGTCGCCCCACTGGGCGCCGATCACGACCGTTCCCGGCATGTGCTGACTCCTCTTACCTTGTGGTGGGCGTGACGCTCACGGTGTGCTGCCGGTGGCGGCGCCCTCGGGCGCAGCCAGCGGGACGCTATCGGCGCCCAGGATGCTGCGCGCGGCGATGACGCCGGCGGCGGAGGCCTGGACCAGGCCGCGGGTGACGCCGGCGCCGTCGCCGATGGCGTACAGGTTCTTGACCGGCGTCATGAGGCCTGCGTCGAGCTCGGGTCGAGCGGAGTAGAACTTGACCTCGACCCCGTAGAGCAGCGTGTCGCGGCCGTTGACCCCCGGCGCCAGCTTGTCCATGGCCTCCAGCATCTCGAGGATGTCGCGGAGGTGCCGGTAGGGCAGCACGAAGCTCAGGTCGCCGGGCGTGGCGCCCTTGAGCGAGGGCTGGATGGTGCCGCGGCGGATGCGCTCCTCCGTCGAGCGATGGCCCTGCAGCAGGTCGCCCAGGCGCTGGACGATGATGTCCTCGCCGAGGAGGTTGGCGAGGCGGGCGATGCTCTTGCCGTAGGCGATGGGGTCGTCGAACGGCTCGGTGAAGTCGGTGCTCACGAGCAGCGCGAAGTTGGTGCGGTCCGTCTTGAGGTCCGCGTAGCTGTGGCCGTTGACGGTGACGACGTCGCCGTAGTTCTCGAGCGACACCTCGCCGTACGGGTTCATGCAGAAGGTGCGCACCGGATCGTCGAAGCTCGGCGTGTAGTAGATGAGCTTGCTCTCGTAGAGGGCGCTGGTGAGCGGCTCCATGATGGCCGCCGCGACCTCTACGCGCACACCGATGTCCACCGGGTTGGTGCGCAGCCTGATCTTGAGCCGCCGGCATTCGTCCACGAGCCAGGCGGCTCCTTCGCGCCCCGGCGCGACAACGACGGCGTCGGCCGACAGGCGAGAGCCGTCCTCGAGCAGCACCCCGGCGGCGCGGATGTCCGACTCTCCCGACTGCTTCTCGGTGAGGATGCGCTCGACCATGGTGCCGGTGAACACGTCGATGCGCTCCTCAAGCTCCGCGCGCATGCGCGTGAGGATGTCGTAGGAGCGCTCCGTGCCCATGTGGCGCACCGGCGAGGCCACGAGGGCCATGCCGTGCAGCAGGGCCTGGCGATGGATCTTCTCGGCCTTCTTGCCGCCGCCGTGGACCTCGGCGGGGGCGCCGTACTCGAGCCAGACGCCGTCGACGTAGGCGATGAGCTCGCGCAGGCGGTCCGCCGGCACGAACTGATCGAGCCAGCCGCCGACCTTCGACGTGAGCGTGAGCTTGCCGTCGCTGAACGCGCCGGCGCCGCCCCAGCCGCAGGTGATGTCGCAGGGTTCGCAGCCGGCGCAGACGCCGGTCTTGCGCGCCGGGCAGGTGCGGCGGTCGATGTCCGGGCCGCGCTCGATGAGGGCTACCGACAGGCCGTTGCCCCGCACCAGCTCGAGTGCGGCGAAGATGCCGGCGGGGCCGCCGCCGACGATGATCACGTCGTATTCAGAGTGGGCAACGCCAATCATGATCAGAAACGGGGGGAGTTCGGGAAAAGGGCTTCTTGAGAGAGGGTCCCTTTACAGGATGATAGCGGGCCGCGAGGCGCCGAGCAATCGGCGCCCCGTAAAGGGCAGTACGGCCGGCGTCACCAACGGGCATCGATCCCGTGGAGGCGCGATGTTCACCAAACGGAGAGCGGCGATCACCGCGACCTTTGCCGCGCTGTTCCTCGGCGGCCTGCTGCTCACCGCCTTCGGCGGGATCCCCTCGCCGCCCTACGTCCACGAGCGCGTGATCGTGCTCGGCGAGAGCGGCCGCGTCATCCAGGGCCACGTCGGCGACATCATGGACGTGCAGCTCGGTGACGTCGTCTCCGCGCAGACGACGTGGCGGTTCACCCAGACGGGGACCAGCGTGCGTGTGACGCCCGTGTTCGCGGCGAGCATGCCGGACGTGAGCCCGCCCGGGGGCGGCTCGGGCATGCCGGACACCGGCCCGCCGCCCAGCGATTCGGGCGGCCGCCAGACGGCGAGCGCCGGTGGCGGGGCAGTGTACGCGGCCATGGGCGTCGCGCCGGAGCCCGCAGCCACTCCGTCGTTCGAGGGGCCGGTCCAGATGGCGCGCCTCACGCTGGTGGCCACCGGCGTCACGACGGTGAGGGGCTGGCGCGTCCCCATCGGGGGCGCCATCCCGCAGTCGGTGCCCGACTTCGTGTTCATCGTGCTCGTCTTGCGCTGACCGCGGCCGGCCGAGCGCACGATCACCCGTCTCGAGTAGCGGGGTCCATCCCCGGTCCACTACCATTGCCGCCGAAACGACCGACGGTGAGGTGACGGTGGACGATTCCATCCTGCGGCGGCGCAGCATCCGCACGTACACGCAAGAACCGGTGACCGAGGGGCAGGTCGAGGCGCTGCTCCGGGCCGCCATGGCGGCCCCCTCAGCCGGCAACCAGCAGCCCTGGCGGTTCGTCGTGATCCGCGACAAACGGACGCTCACCGCCATCACCGAGGTGCACCCGTACTCGAAGATGCTGCCCGGCGCCTCGGTCGCCATCCTCGTCTGTGGCGACCCCGGCGCCGGTAAGTGGCCGCAGTACTGGGAACAGGATTGCGCCGCGGCCACCGAGAACGTGCTCATCGCCGCGGAGCAGCTCGGCCTGGGCTCCGTCTGGCTCGGCGTGCATCCCCTCACGGAGCGCGTCGAGGGGGTGCGCCGCCTTCTGGGCATCCCCGAGTCGATCGTGCCGTTCGCGCTGCTCCCCATCGGCTGGCCGGCCGAGCGCAAGGAGCCTGCCGACCGCTACGACGCGGCGCGCGTCCACCACGAGCGCTGGTAAGGGACTGAGCTCGGCGCGACGTGGTCCCCCGCGCCCGTTTGCCGTGCAGTACCCTTGGGTAGGACGGCGGCGACCCGCGACGCGGCGGGCGCCGCGCATCCCGGCCCGGCGCCGGGGCGACAGGCCCCGCCCCGCGGGTCGCTGTGAATGTGGAGCACGGAAGGGGTGAGCAGTGTCTGGACCTCCCTGGGTGGTCACCGTCGACGACGCCAAGGTTCGTGAAGGCAGACCCATGCCGGTGTACCCCATGGGCATCGGCGTCCTCCTGGTGCGGCTGGACGACGGCCTGCACGCCGTCCGCAACCGCTGCTATCACATGGGCTGTCCCCTGGAGGGCGGCCTGCTCGAGGGGCCCATCCTCATGTGCCCGTGCCACGACTGGCGCTTCGACGTGCGCGACGGCCAGTTCCTGGACGCGCCCGAGCTCTCCATCCCCGTGTACGAGACCAGGGTGGAGGACGGCAAGGTGCTCGTGAACCTCGGGGAGGCGTGACATGGCCGAGCCCGATGACGTCTTCGTGTACGCCCTGAGCACCTGTCCCTGGTGCCGCAAGACGAAGCAGTGGTTCACGGACAGTCAGATCCCGTTCGAGTTCGTCGACGTCGACCAGCTGAACGGCGACGAGCAGGACGAGGCATCCGCCAAGGCCCACGAGTTGAGCGGTGGGCGCCGCTTCCCCGTGACGGTCATCAACGGCGAGGTCGTGGTGGGCTACAATCCGGACAAGTTCCTCGAACACCTGAAGAGCGGAGGCTGGTGACCATGGACGACGCCCTCCGCAAGGAACGCCTGCACTACTTCTTCGACAAGGTCGTCGGGCCGATGGGCTACAAGTTCTCGCCCGACCAGGAACTGGTGGACGACCTGCTCGAGACCGAGCTCAAGTTCGAGCTGGACCTGGGCGCCCCGTTCTGCCCGTGTCAGATGCGCACCGGAAAGCGCGAGGAGGACATGCGGATCTGCTGCCCCTGCATCCCCTTCCACCGCAAGCACTTCGACGCGATGAAGCGCTGCTGGTGCGGGCTGTTCGTCCACAAGGACGTGACCGACCCGAGCACGCTGCCCCAGTTCCCGCCGGACGAGGAGTGACGACGAGATGTGGCACGAACTCGCGAAGCTCGACGACATCGCCCCCGGCGGCCTCAAGTACGTGAAGGCCGGGGAGCGTGAGATCTGCCTCTGCCGCGTGGGCGACGAGGTGTACGCCGTGGCGCGGCGCTGCGGCCATCAGAACGCGCCGCTCGACCAGGGCGCCCTGGACGGCTGGGTGCTCACCTGTGCGCTGCACGACGCCCAGTTCGACGTGCGCACCGGCAAGAACCTGGCCTGGGCGATCGACCACTACTACGGCCCCGACCCTCTGCCCGAACCGGTGCAACGCTTCTTCGACCTGGAGACACGGCTGTCGTGGAAGACGCGCATCCATGACCTGCACACCTACGCGGCGCGCGTCAGCGACGGCGCCGTCGAGGTGGACGTTCCCGAGGCTTGACGACCACACGAGGAGGAACCATGGCCTTCGAACTGCCGCCACTTCCCTGGGCCGAGGACGCGCTTGAACCCGTCTACTCGGCCCGCACCGTGAGCTTCCACTACGGCAAGCACCACAAGGCCTACGTGGACAAGCTCAACGAGCTTGCTGCCGGCACGCCGTACGTCGACATGAAGCTCGAGGACGTCATCAAGGATACGGCGGGCAAGACCGACAAGGTCGCCATCTTCAACAACGCCGCCCAGGTGTGGAACCACACGTTCTTCTGGCACGGCATGAAGCCGGGCGGCGGCGGCAAGCCCCAGGGCGAGCTGGCCGTCAAGATCGACGAGACCTGGGGCGGCTTCGACAAGTTCGTGGAAGCCTTCGTGGCCGCCGCCGTGGGCCGCTTCGGCTCCGGCTGGACCTGGCTCGTCCTGGAGGGCCGCGAGCTCAAGATCGTCAGCACGCCCAACGCGGAGACGCCGCTCACCACCGGCGCCAAGGCGCTGCTCACGGTTGACGTCTGGGAGCACGCCTACTACCTCGACTATCAGAACCTGCGTCCCAAGTACGTGCAGGCCTTCTTCGACAGCCTCGCGGACTGGGACCAGGCGCTCACGCGGTACCTGGCCTCCTAAGCCGAGCAGATCGAGACGCTCCGCCATCGCAGGTGGGTGTGAAGGCGGGGGCGCCGGCCGGCAGGCCGGCGCCCCCCCGCCGCGTACGAGCGCCCGCCCGCGAGCGCCCGTCCCATGCCTGTTAGCTCGACCGCACGAGTGGGGTAGGACACAAACGGGCCGCGCCGCACAGCGGAGCCGCCGGGGAGCACGCGAGCCGGGGGGAAGCATGATCAAGGGATTCCGCGACTTCATCCTGCGCGGCAACGTCGTCGACCTTGCCGTGGCCGTCGTGATCGGCGCCGCCTTCGGCGCCGTCATCACGGCTTTCGTGGCGGACATCATCACGCCGCTCATCGCCGCCATCTTCGGGCAGCCGGACTTCTCGGCACTCACCTTCACGATCAACGGCAGCAAGTTCCTGTACGGCGCGTTCATCAACGCCGTGATCTCGTTCCTGCTGATCGCCGCCGCCATCTACTTCGTCGTGGTCGTGCCCATGAACAAGCTCGCCGAGCGGCGGGCGCGGGGCCAGGGGCCGGCGGAGCCGGACGTCAAGCAGTGCCCGGAGTGCCTGAGCGACATCCCCATCGCCGCCCGCAGGTGCGCGTTCTGCGCCTCCGAGCAGCCGGACATCATCTGAGCCGGCGAGCGCGACCACCCGGCGCGGCGGCTCGAAGCGGCCGCCACGCGTGTCCCGTCGCATCGTAGCGGTAAGATGAGGTCGTGGACTCGGTGCACAGGCATGGCGGAGCGGCCGGCGTCGTCGCCCCGGACGGCGCCGAGGACGAACGCACGCCGGGGTTGGCGGCGGCGCTCTTCGACCTGTCGCGCGGCCGGCAGGCGCTCATCAACATCGTGCAGCCCGGCATCGGCGCGGTGCTGGCCGTGGGTGGGCTGCCGGGCTGGCGGGCGCTGGGCATCGGCCTCGTCGCCTCGTGGGCGGGCTTCTTCGCGGTCTTCTCGCTCAACGACGTGCTGGACCACAAGGTCGACGCCGAGTCGCTGCGCGCCGGCAAGGACGACGCCGGCGGTTTCGACGTGGACATGGCGTTCCAGCGGCATCCGCTGGCGCACGGGACGCTCTCGCTGCGCCTCTCCGTGCTATGGGTGCTGGGGCTCGCGGCGGTCGCGGGAGTCGGCGCCGCGCTGCTCTCGCCCCTGGCCCTTCTCTTCTTCGCCCTGGCCGTGGCCATCGAGGTCGCGTACTGCCTGCTGCGCCGCGTGACCTGGGCCAAGACGATCCTGTCCGGACTGATGGTCGGCTGCGGCGGCTTGGCCGGCTGGACGGCGGTCGCGCCACTCCGTCCCGCGGCCCTCACGGTGTTCGCCTTCCTCGCTTTCTGGGAGCTCAGCCGCAACATGGCCAACGACCTGGGGGACATCCGTTCCGACGCGGCGGTGGGCATCCGCACCGTGTCGACCACCTTCGGCCCGGTCGTCGCGGCGCGCGCCGACCTGGTGGCGGCAGCGGCGATGCTGGGTTCGGTGGTGTTCCTCACGCAGAACGCCGCCGCCCTTGCCGTGGCGCTGGTCAGCGCCGTGTGGCTCGTGGTGCTGCCCATGGAGCACCTGGTACGTGAGCCGGACAGCGAGCACGCCGTGCGCTACTTCAACCACATCAGTTGGTATCCGGAGGCCATCCTCCTTGCGGTGCTCGTGGGGGCCGCGGCGGGCGGCCTGTGAGCATGAGGGCAGGACAGGCGTGACGCCGTTCTTCTTCGAGGACTCGACCGAGGTGGCCGCGCTCTTCGACCGCAACGCCTTCTACTACGACTGGGTCAATAGCGTGATCTGCCTGGGCCAGGACGCGGTGTGGCGGCGATGGGCGGCGCGGCGGGCGCTGACGGCGGCGACGTCGGTCGCCGCCGGGGCCCGCCCGCCGCGCATCCTCGACGCCTGCGGCGGCACCGGACTGGTCGCCCTGGAGCTCGCGCGGCGCGGCGCGCAGGTGACGCTGGCCGACGGCAGCGAGGGCATGCTGGCCGTAGCTCGCGAGCGGCTGCGGCGCGCCGGCCTGTCCGTCGAGCTCGCCAAGGTCGACCTGACGGCGGTGGACGGCGCCGCCCTGCCGGGCGCGCCGTTCGACGCCGTCACCGTGGCCTTCGGCCTGCGCTATTTCGAGGACCCGGCCGCGTTGCTTCGCCGCCTGGCGGCGGCGCTGCGGCCGGGCGGCGCCATCGTGATCCTCGAGTCGGTGGTGCCTCCGGCCGGCCTGCTGTCCGCCGCGGCCGGCGGCTACTTCTTCCACGTGGCGCCGCGCGCCGGCGCGCTGCTGGCGCGGCGTACAGAGCTCTACGACCAGCTCACGCAGACCACCCGCGATTTCGGGTCGGCGCGGGAGCTGTTCGCCCATCTGCGCGCGGCCGGGCTCGAGCCGGCCGCCGGCCGCTCCTTCGTCTTCGGCGTCGTGGTCGGCCTCGTCGCGCGTCCGGCCGCCGGTGCGCCGGCGGACACATCCGCGCTGCCGACTGCCGCCGCCGCGCAGCCTCCCGGCGGCATTGTCGCGGAGGCCGCTTCTGGTAGGGTGGACCCTCTCGTCTGAGGAGGTCCCGAGCTTGTCCCTGCTGCGCCTCGACATCGACGCCCGCCAGGCTGTGATGCACAGCGAGGGCGCCGTCTGCGCCAGCACGCAGGAGCTCGTGGAGAGCTCCGCCTTCGCCCGAGTGCTGGGCCTGTACGTCGACCACCTTGAGGTCCACAATCCCAGCACCGTTGACGAACTGGGGTTGGCCGACCGCGACCAGCTCATGGACCTGCTGCGGCTGCTCGCCAACAACCCCATCGAGCGGGTCGCCGGCCCCTGGTGCGGCCCCGGCGACCTCATCGCCCAGCGCGACCGCCTGCACGAGTTCGTCGAGGGCCTCTACGACTTCTGGCGGCGCTGGGACCGTTTCCTCGTGGTGCGCGCCGACATGCCGCCGGCGCCCGGCGACAAGCGCCCCTGGCGCGCCTTCAGCGAGGCGGTGGAGTCGCTGGCCCGCCTGGTGCGCGACCTCTACCGCGATATCGCGGAGAACATCACGGGCGGCCGGCCGCGCGTGTACCGTCAGGTCGCGGCCGGCGCCGAGGTGGGCGTGTACGCGGTGCGCCACAAGTGGCCGGCCCCGGCTCGCTATCGCGAGCTGCTGGCCGGCATCCCCTTCGTGCGGCAGGTGCTCATGTACCCGCCGCTGCTGCTGGACCCGCCCACCAACACGCGCAGCGGCGCCTTCAGCGAGGTCGCGGAGAACCCGCTGGACGGCCTGATGCTGGACCGCGAGCAGTGGCTCTGCTACCCGGCGCTCGTGGGCCGTCTCGTGGTCTTCGTCTACTTCCACCGGCGCTTCGCCGGGCTGGGCCTGAGCCTCGCCAACCTGTTCGAGGTCGCCTCCGACGACGAGATCGCCGCCGGCCCCGACGCCCTGTACCTGTACGGCGTGCCCGGCGGCGCCCTTGACCGCTACGGCGACCTGCCCACGGTGTTCCACGACGACCGCGCCGGCCGCCTCCTGGTGGCCGCCGTCCCGCTGGAGGACCGCTTCGGCTACTTCGGGTACCTCAAGAAGATGATGCTCACGCTGCACAACGTCGCCGCCATGGACCGCGGCGTCATGCCCTTCCACGGCGCCTACACGCGGCTCGTGCTCGACGACGGCTCGAGCGCGAACGTGCTGCTCATCGGCGACACGGCCACGGGTAAGTCGGAGACGCTGGAGGCGCTGCGTGTCGCCGGCGACGAGCGCATCCGGGAGCTGCGCATCATCGCCGACGACATGGGCTCGCTGGAGGCGGCCACCGACGGCCGCCTCCTGGGCTTCGGCACCGAGATCGGCGCCTTCGTCCGCCTGGACGACCTGCGGCAGGGGTACGCCTTCGGGCAGCTGGACCGCTCCATCATCATGAGCCCCAACCGCGTGAACGCCCGGGTCGTGATGCCTGTGACGAGCCTGGAGGACGTGCTGCGCGGCTACGCCGTCGACTACCTGCTCTACGCCAACAACTACGAGACCGTGGACGCGGGGCGCCCCGTGGTCGAGCGCTTCGCGGACGAGGAGGCGGCGCTGGCCGTCTTTCGCCGGGGCGCCGCCATGAGCAAGGGCACGACCACGGCGACCGGTCTCACCGAGACGTACTTCGCCAACCCCTTCGGCGCCGTGCAGCGCACCGAGCAGCACGACGCCCTGGCGCGCCGCACGTTCGCCGCCGCGTTCAAGGCCGGCGTGTACGTCGGGCAGCTGCGCACGCAGCTGGCGCTGCCCGGCGCCGAGTCCGCCGGCCCCGCCGCGGCGGCGCGGGCCCTGCTGGACCTCATCGCCGGCCGCGCCGGCGCGGAAGCGAAAGGAGACTGAGGCACATGTCGGAGCTGTTCGAGTCCAACGAGGCGGCCTGGAGGCTCATCGCCCGCGGCAAGGTCCGCGACATCTACGAGTACGGCCGCAACGAGATGCTCATCGTCACGAGCGACCGCCTCTCCGCCTTCGACGTGATCCTGCCGACGCCGATCCCCGACAAGGGCATCGTCCTCACGCAGATCTCCAACTTCTGGTTCGAGAAGACCGCCGGCCTCATCCCCAACCACCTGCTCGATCCCGACCCCTTCAGCACGGACAGCGCCCATGCCCACCTGGCGGGACGCGCCGTGGTGGTGCGCACCGCGAAGTCCCTGCCTGTCGAGGCCATCGTGCGCGGCTATCTGGCCGGCTCCGGCTGGAAGGAGTACCAGCAGGGCGGCACGGTGTGCGGCATCGAGCTGCCGGCCGGCCTGCAGGAATCGAGCAAGCTGCCCGAGGCCATCTACACGCCGTCCACCAAGGCCGAGGTCGGCGCCCACGACGAGAACATCTCGTTCGAGAAGACGGAGGAGCTGCTGGGCGCCGAGCTGGCCGCCAAGGTCCGCGACGCGGCGCTGGCCCTGTACACCTTCGCCGCCGACTACGCCCGCGAGCGCGGCATCATCATCGCCGACACCAAGTTCGAGTTCGGACTCCTCGACGAGAAGCTCATCCTCATCGATGAAGCCCTGACGCCGGACTCGTCTCGCTTCTGGCCGCTCGACGGCTACGCTCCCGGCAGGGGCCAGCCCAGCTTCGACAAGCAGTTCGTGCGCGACTACCTCGAGACCCTTGACTGGGACAAGACGGCGCCCGGTCCGGAGCTGCCCGCCGACGTGGTCGCGAAGACCGCCGAGAAGTACCGCGAGGCGTGGCGCCGGCTGACCCAGCAGTGAACGGCGGCCCGTCGGCGCCGGACGGGCCTGGGCCCGAAGCGACGGGCGACCTGCCGGCCGTGCCCGAGGCCGCCCCCTCCGGCGTCCCCGAGGCCGCCCGCTACTGGCAGGCCCGCTACTCGAACGCCGGGCGCGTGTGGGGCGA
Source organism: uncultured Thermoleophilia bacterium (assembly GCA_963707335.1). Lineage (GTDB taxonomy): Bacteria > Actinomycetota > Thermoleophilia > UBA2241 > UBA2241 > CAIXSE01. The sequence continues at coordinate 66,644 of CAVPQD010000017.1, forward strand.
CGACCCCAGCGAGCTCGCTCGTTTCACCGTCGCCCGGCTGCGGCCGCTGGCCTCGCCGGACCTCGCCGTCGTCGACCTGGGCTGCGGCTACGGGCGCGACAGCATCCACCTGGCCGCCGCGCTGGGCTGCCGCGTGCACGGCATCGACCCGGCTCCGGCCGCCGTCGTCGAGGCCACGGCGGCGGCGCCCGCCGGCCTGGACGTCACCTTCGAGGCGGCCGACGCCGCTTCCCTCGCGGCCGCCGTCCCCGCCTCCTCGCTCGTGACGCCACCGTCTTGGCCGGCGCGACCCAGATCGTCGGCCGGCGAGGGCGGCGTTCAGAACCGTGCACCGGGGGAAGTAGTGGCACGAGGGCGCCCGCGGCGGGCGTCGCGCGGGTACCAGGTCACGACCGACAGGCAGGTGCACGAGATGGCGAACCGGTCGACTGCCAGCTCCATCGACGAGTACATAGCTGAATTCCCCGCCGAGACGCAGAAGGTGCTGGAGGAGTTGCGGGCACTCATCAGGGCATCGGCGCCCGATGCGACGGAGACGATCAGCTACGCGATCCCCACGTTCGACCTGAACGGGAAGCATCTGGTGCACTTCGCGGGGTACGCGAAGCACATCGGGTTCTATCCGGTGCCGAGCGCGATGGACGCCTTCAAGGACGAGCTCGAGCCGTACAGGAGTGGGAAGGGCTCGGCGCAGTTCCCCCTCGGCCAGCCGCTGCCCGCGGACCTGATCCGCCGGATCGTCGAGTTCAGAGTCGACGAGAACACCCGCAAGGCCTCGACATAGGGGTCGGCGGGCCGGTAGCGGTGCGCCGGTTTCATCGTCCCTCGTAGGCCCTCTTCAGGCTCTCGATGTCGATCTTCCTCATCGCGAGCATCGCTTCCATGACCCGCTTCGACCGTTCGGGATCGGGGTCGCTCAAGAGGTCGCTGAGGATGGTGGGGTTGATCTGCCACGAGAGGCCGAACTTGTCGGTGAGCCAACCGCACGGCCCTTCCTCGCCCCCGTCGGAGAGCCGCTCCCAGTAGGTGTCGACTTCCTCCTGCGTCGCGCAGGCCACCGACAGGGAGATCCCATCCGTGAACGCGAAGTGGGGCCCACCGTTCAGCGCGACGAACTCCTGACCGTCGAGCTCGAACGTCACGGTCATCACGCTGCCCTTGGGCCCCGGTCCGGCTTCGCCGTAACGGGTGACCTTGCCGATCCTCGAGTTCCTGAAGACTGAGACGTAGAACCTCGCCGCTTCCTCCGCCTGGTCGTCGTAGGCGAGGAATGTGGTGATCTTCGGCATCGGCCTGGCGACGCCTCAGCCGCCGATGATTCTGTAGACGTCGCCGTCCAGCGACACGATGTAGAGCTCGCCGGCCGCGTCCTGGCCGAAGGACGATGGGTGCGGCACGTTGCCGTCGAGGCCGGGGGCCCGGACCCGGGCGCCGGCGGCGCCCTTCATCATCCAGACGCGGCCCGAGACTTCGTCGGCGAACAGGTAGTAGCCGCGCAGCGCCGGGATGGCCGAGCCGCGGTAGACGTAGCCGCCGATCACGGCGTCGCCGACGCTGTGGCTGTACTGGTTCACGGGCCAGACCAGCTTGCTCTTGTCCATCCTGGCGGCGCGCGCCGAGTTGTAGAGGTGCGTGCCCTCGTAGCCGCTCCAGCCGAGGTTGGCGCCCGCCGGACGCCCCGCGGGCAGGCGGTCGATCTCCTCCCACGCGTTCTGGCCGACGTCGCCGATCCAGAGGTTGCCGTTCGCCCGGTCGAAGGAGAAGCGCCAGGGGTTGCGCATCCCCTTCGTGTACATCCCGACCTTCAGGGGGGACGTGCCCAGGGTGATACGCAGGATCTTGCCGAGACGGCTGGCATTGTTCTGGGCACGGTTGCCGGGGTCGCCGGCGCTGCCGCCGTCGCCCATGCCGACGTACAGGCGGCCGTCCGGTCCGAACTGCAGCTGGCCGCCGTTGTGGTTGCTGTACGGCTGGTCGACGCGCAGGAGCACACGGAGGGTGGAGGTATCGGCGCGGTCCGGGTCGGAGGCCGACGCCTGGTAGCGCACCACTCGCGTGTCGCCGGCGGTGTTGGTGAAGTCGATGTAGAACCGCCGGTTGGTCGCGTACTTGGGGTCGAAGGCCATGGAGAGCAGGCCCTGTTCGCTGCCGTTGGACACCTGCGTGTGGATGTCCAGGAAGGGCTGGGCCAGCAGGGTGCCGTCCTTGACGATGCGGATGCGCCCTGTCTGCTCGACGACGAACAGGCGCGAGGCGTCGCCAGGGGGCTGCGCGACGTAGACGGGCTGCGAGTAGGAGCCGGCGATCTTCTGGAGCCCCAGGGTGGGCGCGGCCGCGGCGGCGCGCTGCTGCGCCGGCGTGCTCACCGCGTCCGCGCTGGGCGTGGTCGAGGGGGAGAGCTGCCGCCACGCGACGACGGCGAAGACCGCCAGGAAGACCGCGGCGATGATGATGAGTCGTCCACGACGCATGCCCATCGGTTGCCGGGGACGGCTGGACGTAAACCTGAGGCGGCTGCGGGCAGCTTGCGGGAGCCTTCTACAGGTAGGCGGCGCGGAAGGCGGCTGCGCTCGCCCCCTCGGCTTCGCCGACCAGCGAGCTCAGCCGCTCGGTGAGCTCGCCGTCGACATGCAGCTCGCGGTCGTCCACGCTGGCGACCGGCACGATGCCGCGCACGCTGCTGGTGAGCAGCATGCCGTCGTCCGGGCGCAGGTCCGCGACGCGGGCGAAGGCCTCCACGACGGTCACGCCGTTGGCCTCGGCCAGCTGTTCCACCTTGGCGCGCAGCACGCCCGGCAGGATGGCGCCCTCGGCGGGCGGCGTCACGAGGCCGCCGCCACGCACGATGAACATGTTCGAGGTGGCGCCCTCGAAGATGCGGCCCTCGTCGTCCACCAGGATGGCGTCGTCGGCGCCGGCGGCCGTCGCGGCGCGCTGGGCCAGGTACGACTGCATCACCGTCATCGCCTTGAGCTGGGCGCGCACGCGCACGCCCCGGTAGGTGATGACGCGCAGCGGGCGCTGGGGGAAGGCGCGCTGATCGATCTGGATGAGCAGCGACGGCGCGCCGTCGGGCGACCCCGCCGTGACGAGCAGCCGGCAGGCGCCGTCCTCCACCTGGCAGGCCTCGGCCAGACGGCAGATCTGCCCGGCCAGCTGAGCCTGCCCGAAGGGAAGCTCGATGCCGAGCTCGTCCAGGCCGCCCTGCATCCTGGCCAGATGCTCATCGAAGAAGACGGGCACGCCGTCCATCAGCTTGAGCGTCTCGTACAGGCCGAGCCCGTGCGTGAGGGCGCGGTCGGTGGCGGGCAGCGTGGCCTCGGCCACGCTCATGACCACGCCGTTCAGCATGAGGACGTCCATGGCCTTAACTCTATCTCGCCGGGCGTGGCTCAGTCAGCCGCGGCTCTTCGGCGATGCCGGCGATGACGGCGCGCAGCATGCCCGTGGCCTTGTGCAGCGTCTCGTGGTACTCACGCGCCGGCACCGAGTCGGCCACGACGCCGCCGCCGACCTGCAGGAACAGCCGGTCGCCGACGCGCACCAGCGTGCGGATGACGATGTTCAGATCCAGGCGCCGCTCCGCGATCCAGCCGAACGAACCGGTGTATGGGCCGCGGCGCACCGTCTCCAGCTCGTCGATGATCTCCATGCAGCGCACCTTGGGGCAGCCGGTGATGGTGCCGCCCGGGAACATGGCCTTGAGCAGGTCCACGGCGTCCTTGCCCTGTTGCAGGTGGCCGCGCACGTTGCTGACGATGTGGATCACGTGCGAGTAGTACTCGTTGACCATGAGCTCCGAGACGCGCACCGTGCCGTAGTCGCAGACGCGGCCCAGGTCGTTGCGCTCCAGGTCGACCAGCATGATGTGCTCGGCGCGGTCCTTGGGGTCCAGGTTGAGCTCGTCGGTGAGGGCGTCGTCCTCCGGGCGGCGGTCGCCGCGCGGCCGCGTGCCGGCGATGGGCCGCGTCTCGGCCCAGCCGTCCGCGTCCAAGCGACACCAGGCGCTCCGGCGAGGAGGAGATGAGCTCGTACTCGCCCATGTGCAGGTAGCCGGCGAAGGGCGAGGGATTGACGGTGCGCAGCGTGGCGTACAGATGCAGGCTCGGCAGGTTGTAGACGAGGTCCAGCCGCTGCGACAGGTTGGCCTGGAAGATGTCGCCGGCGAACACGTACTCGCGGGCGCGCGCCACGACGCCCTCGTACTCGGCGCGCGTGAAGTTGGAGCGGAACACCGGCATGTCCGTACCGTGCAGGCGGGCGGCGGCGGGACGGCGGGCGCGGGCGACGGCGTCGCCCACCCGCGCCCGCAGCGCCGCCGCCTGCTCGTCGTCCGCCGACAGCCTGTCGACGAGCAGCAGCTCGCCGCTCACCAGGTCGTAGCGCAGCAGCCGGCCGGGCAGGAACACGTCGATGTCGGGGATGCCCAGGTCGTCGCGCGTCGTGTCGGGCAGGCGCTCCAGATAGCGGACGGCGTCGTAGGAGACGAGGCCGAGCAGCGCTTCGGCCTCCGGGAACGGCGCCGTGGCTAGACCCGCCACCCCGTCGTCGCCCGACGTCGCCCCGAGCGCCGCGAGGCGCGTGGCTCCGCGCAGTGCCTCGAAGGGCGCCAGGGCGGGGAGCGCGCCGGCCCGCGTCGCGAGCTCGCGCGCCTCGCCGCCGCCGGGCACGCCGGGACCGTCCTCGACCGTCACGACCCCGTTTCGCGCCCGCAGGCGGAAGACGGGGTCCCAGGCGAGGTAGTGGCGCCGAGCGAGCTGCTCCGAGCCGCCGGCGCTGTCCAGCAGCACGACCGGCGCGCGGCCTTCCAGGCCCAGCTCGGACAGCAGCGCGACGGGGTCGAGGGTCGGGCTGATGAAGCTGTGCAGGCGAGGGGTCACGGTGCTCCGTCTCGCCGGGCTGCTGGAGCGAGGCGGGCGGTGCGGCGACTGCGCCGCCCCCGCGCCCGCCCCCGGCCCGGCTACTCGTCGAAGTCGGCGTAGTCGTCCCGGGTGAGGGTGCGGAACTTGGTGTAGTCGCGCACGAAGCCCAGGCGGATGGTGTCCGTGGGCCCGTTGCGGTTCTTGGCGATCTTGAGCTTGACGACGCCCTTGGACGACGGGTCGCTGGGGTCCTCGTAGATGAACATCACCATGTCGGCGTCCTGCTCGATGGCGCCCGACTCGCGCAGGTCGGCGAGCTGGGGCTCGCGGTCGGCGCGCGCCTCCGGCGAGCGGTTGAGCTGCGACACGGCGATGATGGGCACCTCCAGCTCGCGGGCCAGCTGCTTCATGGACCGCGAGATGTTGGCGACCTCCTGCTGGCGGTTGTCCGCCCGCCCGTCGCCGGACATGAGCTGCAGGTAGTCGACGATGACCAGCGCCAGCGGCGTCTTGGTCTTGAGGCGCCGCGCCTTGGCGCGCAGCTCGAACATGTTGAGGCCGGCCGAGTCGTCGATGAAGAGGTCGGCCTTCTCGAGCTCGCCTGCCGACTGCACGAGCTTGGCGTAGTCGTCGCCCGACAGACTGCCGGTGCGCAACTTGTGCGAGCTGACGCGCGCCGACGAGCACATCATGCGTTCGCCCAGCTCCTGGGCGCTCATCTCCAGGCTGAAGATGGCGACCGGCGCCTTGCCCTCCACGGCGACGTTCTGCGCGATGTTGAGCGCCAGCGAGGTCTTGCCCACGCCGGGGCGCGCCGCCAGCACGATGAGGTTGGCGCGCTGGAAGCCTCCGGTGAGCCGGTCGATGGTCTCGAAGCCTGTGGCCACGCCGCTGACGCCCTGCTCGCGCTGCATCGCGTCCAGATGCTCGAAGTTGCGGATGAGCACGTCCCTGATGTGCTGGAACTCCGAGGTGCGCCGCGCCTGCTGGATGGCGAAGACCTTCTGTTCGCACTTGTCCAGGAGCGTGGGCGTGTCGCCGGGATGCTGGTACCCCAGCTCGGCGATCTCGTTGCCGACGCGGATGAGGGCGCGCAGCACGCTCTGCTCGCGCACGATGCCGGCGTAGTGCGCGGCGTTCGCCGCCGCCGGCACGAACTCGGCCAGCGTGTGGACGAACTCGCGCCCGCCGGCGCGCTCCAGCACGCCGTCCCGCTCCAGCTGCGCGCTGAGGGTGACGACGTCCACCTCCTGGCCCTTGTCGTACAGCGTGAGGACGGCCTTGTAGATGAGGCGGTGGGTGTCGCGGTAGAAGTCCTCCGCGGAAAGCGACTCGGCCACCGCCGTGATGGCGTTTGGGTTGATGAGCATGGCGCCGAGCACCGACTGCTCCGCGTCCAGGTCGTGCGGCGGCAGGTGGGTCGTGGATGTGTCGATGCGCTCGACGGCCATTGGCTCCCCGGGTGGCGTGGGTGGGTCAGGAACCCGCAGTCTACTGCTACTGCAGTGCGGAGCATAGCCGGTGCCGGTGACGGCGGATCGGTGTTCGACCGGGCCCGTCGGGCGGGCGGCGAGAACGTCCCGCCGCGGGCCGGCGTGGAGCGGAAGACGCGACGGGCGGGCGGCTCGAACGAGCCGCCCGCCCGTCGCGGGAAC
>CAVPQD010000018.1:0-36963 GCA_963707335.1 uncultured Thermoleophilia bacterium
CAGCCAGCGACCCGCGCCCGAGTCACGCCGCCAGCAGCCGCGGCCACTTCAGCGCGAGGCGCGCGGGCCGCAGCGGGTAGTAGAGCCACTCCAGCGACTCGGGCAGCGCCACCGCCTCCCAATCGTCCGCGCCGGGCCGGCCACAGGCGTGTGGCGGCGTGCGTCAGGCACGCCCAGGCGCCGTCCTCGGTCGCCAGGGTCCAGAGCAGGTGCGCCGGGGTCGGTCGCCGCGGCGCGCTCGCCGCGGCGGCATCAGCGTGGCCGGCGTCAGCGAAGCGCAGCAGCCAGCTCGCGCCACGGGGTCGCGCCTGAGCGCCGCGGCCACCTCCTGCGGGAGTTCCAGGCCGAACACCCGGCAGACGTGGGCCACGGCGATCGTCACGCGGCGCGCGCAGCCCGCCTCCCGCGCCGCGGCCATGATGCCGGGCCACGCCTCGCCGGCGAGGTCACGCACCTGGACGGCGAGCGACAGCAGCATCTCCACGCCGTCCCAGCGGTGCCTCGTGCCGTGCAGGCAGGTGATGAGCAGCAGATCGGCGTCGGAGGGCGTCCTCACCTCGCGTCCCAGCAGGGTGAGCGGCTGCGAGCGCGCGATCACCTCCTCCGCGGCGATGCCCGCACCCCCCTGCCCCACCGTCATGCGCCAGTGCACGTCGACCATGCGATCGGCGCCGGGCATCACGAAGGGCATCTCGCCCCACACGCGCCACTCCGGCCGCAGGAGCCGCTCGTTGAACCAGACGCCGTCCTCGAAGCCAGAGGCCAGCAACTCCTGCCGCACCTGCGCGACGTGCTCGTAGGGCACGAGCAGGTCGAGGTCGATGGAGTTGCGCAGCGTGGGGTCGCCGTAGAGCCGCTCCCCCCACGCCGGACCCTTGATCGGCATGGCCTCGATGCCCAAGGCGTCGAAGCGCTCGAGCAGCCGCAGCAGCTGCGCGGTCTGGCGCAGGTTCTTCTCTGCGGAGGCGCGATGGAGGCTGCCCAGACGGTCGGCGACGGCCACGTCGATCGCGCCTCCGTCGAGCCGGCCGATCAGGCGATGCAGGTGGCCGAGCATGCCGTGACGCACGGCGGTCTCGCACAGGCGCTCGGCCGACGTGCAGGCGGCGACCGCCCCGCGGAACCGCTCCGTCTGCCGCGGATCCATGACCGCCTGAGCGCAGGCAAGGACCGCGAACGTCTCCGGCGTGAGTGCCTGGGCGGCGGACGCGCGGGCCTCATCCGGTGGGCGGCGACTCCGGCTCCGCGCGCCGCCGCAGGAGGCTTCATCGTGCCGTACAGGGCGCGGATGAACAGCACGCGCTGCAGCGGTCGCTGCACCGGAGCCAGGGCCTCCTCGAGCGCGCTCAACGTTCCGTACCCCTGCCGCGACAGCAGGATCATGACGCCGAAGGCTGCAGTGAGCCCCCTGTCGTCGAAGCGCGGCAGCTCGGCCCCCGCTTCCCACTCGGCCAACGGCCGGAAGGGCTCGTCATCGTGCGCAAGGACCGTGAGAAGCGGGGTGACTGCCGCGTAGAAGTCGGCGATGCTTCTCAGACTCGGCGGCCGCTGCGCCCCGGCGAAGCTGGGCCTGACGATGGCGTCGGCAAGAAGTATGGCCCGGCTGCGAGCCTCTGGGCCGACGGGCAGCAGATCGAGACGCGCCGCTGGGGCGGCCGCATGCTGGAGATCGTCCACCCGGTCACGTGCGGCGCCTTGTGCGACGTCTCCCCGTCAAGGACCCCCAAGGCGCGGCCCAGGAAACGCAGAGTCTCGCCCGCGTCTCGTGAGAGATCGAGCACAGTGCTCGCGGACCGAGCGCTTGCGAAGCGAGCGGCCGCACTGATCCCTGAACTCGGTCTCGCTGGCGATGATCGACTCGGCCGTTTCTGTTGGATGTAGGACCGACGGCGGGACCTTCCAGGCGTACATGCCGGTCTCACGCAGTTCGGCGGCCACAAGATCGTGGCTGCCGGCCACCTCTCCGGGGCGTGGTGGCGCGACCAGATGCAGGGGACAGAGGAAGTGCGGGGCCACGGCCAGCGTCTTCACCGATCCGCACGAAACGGTTGAAGGGGAACTGACGACAGACGCCCGGCTTCCGTTCGCGCCCCAGCTCCAGCTCCACGCTGCATCTGCCGTCGTCACACATGTACAGGCAGCCGTCGCGAGGGTCGCTGACATTGACAGATCCCTCTTCCACGGACTGGACCCAGTACAAGAGCGCCGGACGTTCTTGAAGGAGGGACTCCATCATGCCCATGCCGCCCCACCCATGGCCGAGACAGCAGTTGACCGTGCAGGCCGCACAGTCGTAGTCCAAAGACCCGTCGATGAACGCGAAGTAAGGCGCTGCTTCACTCACAGTCATCGACCTTCGCTTGACGCGTGATGGAGCGCAGACCAATGCTAGGAGGTGCCGTAGGCCTGACACTGCGGCGACGGGCAGAACACGATGCAAGCCAGGTTGCTGGCGTTGGGCCCCTGCCACGTCCTCACGCTCTTGCAGGCCGCCAGCACGCTCTCTTCGGCTTTGCTGCGGCGCAGCACGATCAAGCTTGGCCGCGACCAGGCGGCCGGCGGACCGTCACTCAAGCTTGGGACTCCCTGGCTCGGTTCTCGTTGTCCTTGGGGCCTGTCTCACTTGCGAAGACGCGACCCGCGAGACCCCAACCCCTTGGGAAACCATGCTCAAGCGAAGCCGAGGCAGCAGGCTGCAGAAAGGTGAGACTCGGCGGCTATTCACGATCAGAAACAATGACCCAGGCTTGGCCATCACATCGCGATAGCCATTGCCTTCGATGACGAAGTCGCCGAGATCAGCTTGCGAGGTTCGCAGAACACTCGCTGCGGCAATTGCCCTGCTGGGTCCAGCACCCGCGCATTCTTGGTGTTGGCAGTGATAGCTGTCTTGCCGTTGTATTTGCACGCTGCGAGCACCGACTCCTCGGGCGCCCGTCGCCCAAGGACGACGAGTTGCGGCCGCGACCACACATTCCGAACATCCGAACTCATGTGCTCGCCCCCTCGTTCGTTCCTTGCACGCGCTTGTGCCCAGCTGCAGTATCCCTCCTGATGTGCGCTCGTGTAAAGCAGCGGCGCCCTCCAGCACTCCCATAGGACGAGGCGTCAAGTGTTCGCCACGCCGACTGCGGCGGCCCTGGCGTGCGCGACCTCGCAGAAGTACTCGACCCACTCGTCCATCTCGCCGGTCTCGAGGGCGGCGTGGGCCGGGCACCAGAGGCAGAGGTTGATGATCGCGCAGCGGCGGCAGCGCTCGAGGAACTCGGCGTTGCTGCGAGCGCAGGTCGCGCACGTGCGGCACGAACGTCGTCCCACGCCTCGCGCAGCGTGCCGACGCCGCAGGTCGTAGACCGTAGTCGGGGTGCCAGAGCGAGCGAGCACAGGCGGAAGGTGCCGTCGTAGCCGACGGTGAAGCTGCCCTGCCCGGCGCCGCAGTGGAAGAGGTGGTCGCAGCACGGTGCTCGTCATCGGCGGCCGAGCAGCAGCTCGTCGCAGCCCTGCCTCGCAGCGCCCCGAAGCGCTCGGCGTCGGCGCGCTCGACGGCGACGATCTCCTCGGGCGAGAGGCGCTCGGCGCGGATCTCCTCGTTGCGCCGGGCGTCGCCGTCGAAGCGCAGGTGCAGCAGCGGGTCGAAGCGGAAGTAGTCCTTGGTGCGCTCGCGGCAGAAGCGGGAGATGCTCGTCGAGCTCGTGCACGTTGGAGCGCAGGGCCATGGCCTTGAGGCGCACCTTGCAGGCCGCCCGCGAGCAGCAGGTCCAGGCCGCGCATGAAGGCGTCGAAGGAGCCGGGGCGCCGCGTCACGGCCTCGTAGGTGCCTCGCGTGGCGCCGTAGACCGTCACCTCGATGTCGCGCGGCGGGTACGTTTGGAAAAGCTCGACGTGCGCCGGGCGTGACCAGGCAGGCGTTGGTGAAGACGCTGACCAGCAGGCCGCGGCGCTTGAGCCCCAGGTAGATCTCGGCGAAGTCGTCGCGCAGCAGCGGCTCGCCGCCGGTGAGCAGGCACCACAGCGGCGCCCAGGTCGACGGCCTCGTCGGCGATGCCGAGGATCTCGCCGGCCGTCAGCTCGCGCGGCCTTGCGCCGCCCGGTCGCCCGGCGGGCAGGTTGATGTAGCAGTGGCGGCAGTCGTTGTTGCAGCGCGCCGTGAGCTCGAGGTCGAACTCGAGCGGAGTGCGGCGCGCTTCCGTCTTCTGCCACAGCGCGAACTCCTGGATCTCCTCGCCACGGGCATACTCGCCAGTCATGCGGACGCGCCAGTCAAGTCGATGTATAGGCTTGCGGAGCCATCCGGCGCGCAGCTGTGCAGGCGGGTGGCGCCGGTGCGCCGCAAGAGCGACGCGGCGGCCTGCGCCAGCAAGCGCTCCAGACCCAGGCCGCGATACCGAAGGCGCACTTCCGGCCGATCCATCCACCAGCCCTTAAGTTCGCAGTCCCCCGCGAGGCAGGTGAAGCGCGCCGCAGCAGCGGGCCTGGCCCCGGGGCCCACGTGCGCCGCCAAAGTGAAGCTCAACGGCTCGCCCAGCCAGCCCAGCTCCGATGGCTCCAGGTCACCAAACGGAATCGTGCGCTCCAGCGCCGCCAACCCACCTGCACCCAGCGGCAGCCGGACGAGGAGGCGCGGTGCCATCTGGCGATGTGCAAGCACCCGCCGAGCGACGGCGCCGTAGGCCGGCAGTGCCTGCACCGCGCCGATCGCACGCACGACCACGGCGCGGCTCCGGGTCCGCACAGCATCGGCAGCGAGGACCAGATACAAACGCCATCGCGCGGCTCCGGTGGACACAGCCGGCGGGAGTCCGATGCGCGCTCCTCGTCGCTCGATCCAGTCGACTACGCCGACGAGGTCACCGGCGAACGTCTTGCCGTCGTCGCCGGCACCCGCCGAGTCGGGTCGCGTAACGACGAAGTGCCCCCTCTCGTCGAGCCCGCTCTCGATCACCCGATGGCCGAACAGGGCGCCCTCCCGGCGGAAGACGGCGACGTCGCCGACGGCGACGTCGCCGCACTCTCGCTCGGCCAGGCGCAGCACGTCGCCCGGCCTGATCGCCGGATACATGCACAGCCCCGTGCAGCGGAACGAGAGCTTGCCCACCGCCGCGAGCTCGCGGCCGAGCTCGGGCGACAGCACCGCAAGACGCACGCCGTCGAGCAGGGGCGCGCCGGCGGCGTCGGCGACGAGCGGGCACGCAGCAGGCGACCCGACGCCCGGCCCGCACAGCGGCCGCGACGTGGAGACCGGACAGCTGACGACGGCGTCCACAGCAGGCTCAGCGAGCCGTCACGATCCGCCTGCTCACGAGCTCCGTCACGAGCCCGATGACGTCCACATCGATCTCCCCGGGCTCTGCCGCGAACGTGGCCGTGAGCTCCTCGATGACCGTGTCCAGGGTGCGCATGCCGTCGAGCTTCGCCCACACCGCCTTGCCGGTCTCGTTGAAGGTGAACAGCTCGTCCTCCGAGTCGCCGATCCCGGTGACCAGCGGCACGATGATGACCTCGCCCTCGATCTCGCGCGCGACCACGTCGTCGCTGGGCGCGTACACGGCGTCGCGCCGCACCTCTACCTCATCCATCTGTGCTCCCCTTCACGCTGTCGATGTGCCGGCCCCCAGCTCACACGCCAGGCCGCGGGCCAGCGCGCGCACCTCACCGGCGATGGCGCCGCTCTTGTCGAAGCGCATCTCGTAGAACGGCAGTTCCGCGGCTCATCGCCTCCAGCAGGTCGATGCTCTTGTGCCACCAGTCGGCGTCGACGAGCGGCTTGATGAGGAACGCAGAGGAGGCGCGTGACGACATCCTTGCGGTCGTCCACGCGCACCAGCCGGTTCTCCGCGGCCTTCGCGACGAAGAGGATGGCGCCGAGCGGCGCCGAGGCCGCCGAGACCTGCGGCACCGTCGCCGTGGCTCCAGGTGCCGTGCACGCGGAAGCCGTCGGGCCAGCGGCGCACGATGTTGCGGTCGTCGCAGAGGATCTCGACGTCGCTCGCCGAGCTCGCCGCCGCAGCAGCTCCATGGTCGTCGACTTGCCGGCGTCGGAGTGGCCCACGAACAGCAGCCCCACGCCGTCCAGGACGACCGCCGCCGGAGTGCAGGAAGCAGGCGTCGCGGTCGGCCAGCACGCGCGCCAGCAGGATCTGGTCGGTCGGGAACAGCGTCAGCGAGTCGAAGCCGCCCTGCCGCCACATCTCCTCCGTGATGCCTCGTTGTAGATGCGGCCGCGGGTGTGGTCGTCGTTGAAGACGGCCACGCGGTGGAGGGAGGGGTCGTCCTCGTCGGGCGAGATGCCCAGGTAGACCCACGAGCCGCCCTTGCGGTAGATGGCCCACGGCGGCTTGCGGTAGACCTGCCTCCCCAGCTCGTCGCGCGTCGATCTCGGGCAGGCCGAAGTGGTGGCGGATGCTGATGGTGTCGGCGCCGGGACCGTCCACGCGGAACTGCGCGAACTTCTCGTCGAAGGTGCTCGTCCGTGATGGGCAGGTCGCTCTCGACCTGCACGGTGATGCCGGCGATCTCGTAGTAGCGGCGGTGATCGCGCGAGCCAGCCCTCCTTGAACGCGCGGCTCTCGCGCGCCACGGCGCACAGATGCTCCACCCGTGCGCCGTGGCGCCCGTGCTCCAGGTAGCCATACACGTCGCACCAGCGGCAGTCGTCGCGCAGCTCGCAGGCGGCGCAGCCCTCGAGGTACTCGCGACCGCCGCGCACCGTGTCGGCGAGCGACGGGATGAACTCGTCCCAGGCAAGCCGGACGGCGCCGGCGGCGATGCCGCGACGCCGCGCCCTGGCGCAGGTCGTAGCGCAGCGCCGGGTCCTTGACGAAGCCGCAGAAGCTCATGCCGCCGTAGGGGTCGACGTGGAAGTCGCGACGGCGTCTCGATGCAGGCGGCGTAGAGGCGGTCGTCGCCGGCGCGGTCTGCCGCCTCGGCCAGCGGCCTCGGCCGCCTCGCGCTCCTCGTACGGCGACGTCGGCTCGTCGAGCGCGACCACGTCGGCCGGGTCGAGACGCTGCCGCTCGATCTCGGCGTTGCGTCGCGCGTCGCCGCAGGCCGACTTGTACAGCCAGGGAGCGCCGACGCGGTAGCTCGTGCTCCACGACTGCGCGAAGGCGAGCATCTCGTCCCACTGGTGCCAGTTGTCGCGCATCGGGATGAGCTGCACGGTGAAGCCGGCGCCGGCTTCCTTCAGGTACGCGAGACCTTGCAGCAACGCCTCAAAGCCGCCGGGGTTGCGTGTGACGCTGGTCGTACACCTCGGTGGTGGCGCCGTAGACGGCGATCATCTTGCTGCCCTTGCGCCTCAGCAGCTGGGCGATCTCGGGTGTGATGAGCGTGCCGTTGGTGTTGAGCGAGTACGTGGACGCCTTGGCGGTGACGTAGTCGAAGATCTCGGCGAAGTCGTCGCGCAGCATCGGTTCGCCGCCGGAGATGGCCCACTCGCGGGTGCCCAGCGCGCGCGCCTGGTCGACGACCTCGCGCCACTCGGTGGTCGAGAGCTCGCGCGCGCTGCTCCTCCGCGGTGTCGGCCGTCCACAGCCAGCAGTGCCGGCAGGCGTTGTTGCAGCGGTACGTGAGGTCGATGGAGGCGCTCAGCGGCAGCCTGGGAAGCTCGGAGACGCGCGCATGCGTGACGTGGTCGTCGGACAGCTGGGGGCCCCTGGGTGCGGAGGACAAACCTACCAGCGATTGTCCGCTTTGCGGGGTGCCGGGGTCAACTCCGTGGGCCGCGCCCTCAGCGCAGGGGCCCACCCGCTACGAGGTCGTGACGACCGCGCACCTCGGGTTCCTGCACCGACCGTTCCTGAAAGTCCTGCAGCGCGAGACGGAGGCGGTGGGTCCGCTGCCGCCGTTGATCTTGCAGCCCGCGAGCACCGCCTCCTCGGGCCTGCCGCGTACCAGCACATTCAGCTCAGGCTTGCGCCATGCCTCTCTCGTCGCCGTCACGCCTTCGCCCCCGTCTTCGTGCCGTCAGGACTGACTACGCATCCTATTCTGCCAGTCGACGACGTTCCATGCTTTTTCGCCCTCTTCCAGCCAGCCAAGGAAGCGCGCGTGAGCGTGCGCGACGGCGCAGAGGTACTCGACGGGCGTGTCCAGCGTGCCGTGCTCGGTCCACGACTTGGCCGGGCACTGCTCGCAGAAGCCGTGCAGGAAGCAGACGGCGCAGCGGCGCAGGTACTCGGGGTTCGTGGCGCGCAGCTCGCGTAGGCCGGCGAAACGATCGAGGGCATCGCTGAGAGACGATGCGAGGACGTCGACGCGTGAGCTCGGGCGCGCGCACGCCCATGCACGCCTGCGCGCGCCCGTAGGCGTCGATGCACGATGCCGTGGCCGGCGCCGCAGCGGAAGAGCTCGGCGCCGGGCGGCCCCATGTACGTCGCGGCGAACTCGGCCATCTCGGCGCGGTAGCCCGTCTCGTCGCGGGCTGCCAAGGCGACGCTCTCCTCAGGCGAGATGCGTAGCGATTCGATGAGCCGGTTCTTGGCCGGGTCGTCGCGACGGTTGCGCAGGTCGAAGTGCATGGAGTAGCTGGGCGGCGCGGTCATCCACGGGATGGTCGCCGCCCAGGCCTCGAACTCGTCGATCTCGGCGCGGTTGGGCGGCAGCAGCGCGCCCTTGACCACGAACGGCACGCCCGCCTCGAGGAGGCGGTCGACGCCGCGGCGGAACTGGGCGTAAGGAGCCGGGCACGCGGGACACGGCCTCGTAGGACTCGCGGTGCATGCCGTAGACCGTCACCTCCATCGTGCTCGCGCGGCGGCATGCGCGCCAGCAGGTCGACGAGCGCGGCGCCCTGCCGCCCCTGGCCGAAGCGCCGCGCGTTCGTGAAGAGCAGCACCGCGAGCCCGAGGCGGCGAGCGAAGACGTAGAGCTGCTCGAAGTCGGGCCGCAGCAAGCGGCTCGCCGCCGGTGAAGCGCACCGACAGGCAGCCCAGGTCGGCGGCCTGCCGCAGCACGTCCTCCACCTGACCGGTCGTCATCTCGCGGGCGCGCGCCGCCTTGTCGCCGGCGGGCAGGTTGATGCAGCAGTGGATGCAGTCGTTGTCGCAGCGCTCGGTGAGCTCGATGTCGAGCGAGCCCAGGCGCGAGGCGATGGGCCGCGGCAGCTCGGTGGTGCGGCAGACGTAGTCGCTCATCGCTGCGGGCACTCAGTCACTCGGCCGGCTTCTCCTGCTCGGGCACGATAGCAGTGAACCGCCGCTCTCTCTCGACGCGCACGGTGATGTCAGCGATCTCGTCTTGGCGACGGTCCTCTTGCACCCGGTGCTCCCTGCGAGGGCACGGCGGAGGGTGCCACATGCGCCTTCCGCGCGCGGCTTGTGTGCCAGCGATTGTCCGCACGGGCGCCGACCTGGGTCAACCCGACGGCGACGCCATGTCCGTGGATGAGCCCAGCTCCAGCAGCTCGACAAGCTCGGCGGGCGTCAGCACGTCGCGCCAGCCGCGCACTGCGTCGATCAGGCGATGGTCTCCGCTGACCAGTGCGGCGCGGGGTTCGTGCGCGAGGAGGCGGATCACGTGCTCGTCGCCCGGCGCGCAGTCTGGCGGCGGGTCGCTGTCATCAGGCACGAGCTTGTCGGGAGGCTGCCTCAGGTACGCCGCCGTCGTCAGCTCCGCGAGCAGGGTATCCACGCGCGCCGGCTCCAACCCGTGTCGCTCGACGATCGCCGGCCGCAGCAGCACGAGGCGGTACTCCGCGAGCAGGTCGGCGGACACGGCGAACGCAAGGCGACCGTCGAGCATCGCGCTGAGGAGCAGCGACGTCGCGCTCGTTCGCCCGAAACTGAGCACGCCGCTGACGACGACGTTCGTGTCGACCACGAAGAGGACGCGGCATGCCGCTACGCGGACCCTCGGGTCGCGCGCTCCGCGCGCACGGCGCGCGTCTCGCGGAGCGCCAGCTGCATGGCCTCCTCTTCGCTGAGCCCCGAACGCCTGCCCGCCTCGACCAGCATCTCCACGACGGACTCGCGAGTGTTGATGCCCGCGAGCTCGAGGGCCTGGTCGACGATCTCCGTGATGGTGACCCCGCGCCGGGCGGCCGCCTGCTTCAGAGCCCGGTAGCGCTCCTCGCTGAGCGCGATGGTGGTGCGCGGCATCTCTGCCTCCTCCTGGTCCAGCCGCGACCCGACGAGCCCTTCGCGGCGTGATGCGTTGATGTGTCGACATCATAGCATGAAGGCATGCCCCGATCCGTGCGACGTTCGTCACCGCTGCTGCGCGCGCAAATGTCACACACCTCGGCTCCTCTGGCCCTTCCGCCCAGCAAGCTTCGCGGCTACGCTGAGGACATGAGCGGCGCATCCTTCCGTGTAACACGGAATCCGTGCTACACTGATTCCGCCATGGCGAATCTCACCATCACGATCGACGACGCCCTGCTACAACGCGCGCGGCTGCGCGCGCTGGAGCAGGGCACGTCGGTCAACGCGCTGCTGCGCGACTACCTCACGGCGTATGCCGGCGAGGAGGACCTGCAGCAGCGCGCCGTGGCCGACCTGCTGCAGCTCTCAGAGGCCGCCACCTCGCGCCGGGGTGAGGCGACGTGGAGCCGCGACGAGCTCCACGCCCGTCGGAAGGCCGAGGACGACGGCCCCGCCTCGTCGTGAGGGTCTTCGTCGACACCAACGTCTTCGTCTACCTCTTCGACGCCCAGGTCCCGGCGAAGCAGCAGCGCGCCCGTGAGGTCGTGGCCGATCTGGCGCGCTCGCGGGCTCTGGTGCTCAGCTCGCAGGTCCTGAGCGAGCTGTACGTGACCGTCACCCGCAAGCTTGCCGAGCCGCTGGACCCGCGACAGGCGCTGCGCGTCGTCGCCGATCTGGCCGTCTTCCCCGTGATCGCCATCGACGCGGCCCTCGTGCAACGGGCCGCGTCACGATCGCTCACCGAGCAGATCGCGCACTGGGACGCCCTCATCCTCGAGGCGGCGCTCGAGGCGGGCGCCGAGACCGTCTACTCCGAGGACCTCCAGCCCGGCACGGCGTACCGCGGCGTCACGCGTCGTGGACCCGTTCGCCGCCTGAGCTGCCGGGCCAGGTTTGTCACCGCCGGTGCGGCGCTAACGTCAACTGGCGACCGCCTTGCGCTCCTTCCGCGCTCCCACTGCGCCGACTATCGTGCAGAAGTGATGAAGACTGTGATCCTGAATCCGGCAACGCAGACTCACCCTGAGCCGTACAGATGAGTGGTATTCTGTACAGCATGGACGAGACGAAGCTCACCGTGCGCATCGCCAGAGACACTCTTGACGAGGCCAAGCGCTACGCTCGCGAGCACAACACCACCCTGACGCGCCTCGTGGTCACGCACCTCGATCACCTGCGTCTGACGGGTGACCCCTTGGCCGATGCGCCCATCACGCGACGTTTGGCGGGCGTGCTTCCGGTCGACGCCGCGGCAGAGGAGTATCGAGACCACCTCGAGCGCAAGTATGCCTAGGCGGCTGCGGGCCCTGCTCGACGTCAACGTCATCCTTGACGTACTTCAGAGGCGTGAGGCGTTCTTCGACGCCGCCGCCGGCGTCATGGCGGCAGCGGAGCACGGCCGCTTCAAGGGCCTCGTCGCCGCCCACAGCATGACGACCATCTTCTACCTGATGGCCAGGCACACCTCGCCCGCGACAGCTCGTGTGCATACGGTCGAGTTGCTCCACATCCTCGAGATCGCTCCAGTCGACCGCCAGGTCATCGAGCAGGCGCTCGCCTTCCCCTACGACGATCTCGAGGACGGCGTGCAGATGGCGGCCGCCGCGCAGGCCGGCGCCGACTACGTCGTCACGCGTGACCGAAGCCTCTACGCCGCCGGCCCGCTGCCCGCGCTGGCTCCGGGCGAGCTTCTTGCGCTTCTGAACGACGCCTGACGCGTCGCCAGAACGTCCACCGCATCCGGAAGTATCGTCATCCCAGTCTGAGGGTCCAGCCGCAGACGACGCCGTCGCCGCGCGCTACGCTCATCGTATGGACGCACAGCCCCCACATCAGCCGCCGGGTATACTCCGGGTGTCGAGACCGGGGGCCCACATGGCCAGCATCAAGATCATCGTCGAGAAGCATCCGGACGGGTACGTGGCGTACCCTTTGGGGATCGACGGCGCGGTGGTCGGTCAGGGAGACACCTATGAAGAGGCTCTCGCCGATGTGAGGTCCGCGATCCTGGCGCATGCCGAGGCGTTCGGTGCCGAAGCCTTGGATCCCGAATCGCCGGTCCTCGACGTCTTCGTCGCCGAGGCGAACCTGGCTGGATGAGTGACCGGTTCCCCACCGACGCGCCCAGGGCGCGGGTGGTAGCCGCCCTCCTTCTCAAGACGCGCTGACGTCACCCTCAAGTCAGGTAGTATCTGAGCGGCCCGCCGCGGCGGACGGGGTCTACCGGCAAGGAGGCCGGCGCTGGCCGACGACACGCGCACGCTCAAGCTCCGCGACGCCCTGCACCTGGGCGCCGCCATCAAGCTTGTGTGGCAGGCGGCGCCCGGCTGGACCGTCCTCAACGTCGTCCTCGCCGTGGTGCAGGGCATCCTCCCGCTGCTCGCCGTGTACCTCATGAAGCTGATCGTCGACGCGGTCACCGCGGGCATCTCGGACCCCGACCACGCCGCCGCCTTCCGCACCGCCGCCGTCTACATCGCCCTGGCGGCGCTCGTCGGCCTGGCGACCGCCCTGCTGCGCTCGCTGGGGACGCTCGTGAGCGAGGCGATGGGCCAGGTGGTCACCGATCACGTGAGCGACGTGATCCACTCCCAGTCCATCGCCGTCGACCTCGAGTACTACGAGAACTCGAGGTACTACGACACCCTGCACCGCGCCCAGCAGGAGGCGCCGTCACGGCCCACGCGCATCGTCACCGACCTGCTCACCACCGTGCAGAGCTTCATCAGCATGGTCGCCATGGCGGGGCTGCTCTTCACGCTGCACTGGAGCATCGGCCTGATCGTCGTGCTCGCCGCCATCCCGGGGGCGCTCGTGCGGGTGCGCTTCTCGCGCCGCATGTACGGCTGGCAGCGCGGGCGCACGATGACCGAGCGCCAGGCCTGGTACCTGCACTGGCTGCTCACCGGCGGCACGACGGCCAAGGAGATCCGCCTCTTCGGCCTCGGCGAGCTCCTGCGCGGCCTCTACCGCGACCTGCGCCGGGTGCTGCGCAAGGAGCGCATCGGCATCGCCAGCCGCCGCGCCTGGGCCGACTTCGGCAGCGGCGCCATCGCGGTGCTCGCCATCTTCGGCACCTTCGCCTACATCGTCTGGCAGACCATCACCGGCGTCATCAGCCTGGGCTCCATGGTGATGTACTACCAGGCCTTCCAGACCGGCCTCTCGTCGCTGCAGGCGGTGCTGGGCGGCCTCGCCGCGCTCTACGAGGACAACCTCTTCCTCACCTACTACCACGAGTTCATGACGCTGGAGCCGCGGGTGCTGCCGCCGGCGCAGCCGGCGCCCGTCCCGCGGCCCATGAGCCAGGGCATCCGCTTCGAGGGCGTCGACTTCAGCTACCCCGACACCGAGCGCACCGCCCTCGCAGGCGTCTCCCTCACCATCCGCCCCGGCGAGGTCGCGGCGCTGGTCGGGCCCAACGGCTCCGGCAAGACCACCCTGATCAAGCTCCTCTGCCGCCTCTACGACCCCACCGCGGGCGCCATCACCCTGGACGGCGCCGACCTGCGCAGCTTCGACGTCGACGAGCTGCGCCGCCACGTGAGCGTCATCTTCCAGGACTTCACCGAGTACCAGTTCACGGCCCGCGAGAACATCCGCGTCGGCAACCTGGCGCTGGACGGCGACGACCCGGCGATCGAGGCGGCGGCCCGCGACGCCGGCGCCGACGCCGTGATCCGCGGGCTGCCGCACGGCTACGAGACGATGCTCGGCAAGTGGTTCGAGGAGGGCGAGGAGCTGAGCGTCGGCGAGTGGCAGAAGGTGGCGCTGGCGCGCGCCTTCGTGCGCGACGCCGAGATCCTCGTCTTCGACGAGCCCACGAGCGCCCTCGACGCCGAGACCGAGTGGACCGTCTTCCAGCACATCAAGGAGCTCGCCCGCGGCCGCGCCGTGGTGCTCATCAGCCACCGCTTCAGCACGGTGCGCACCGCCGACCGCATCCACATCCTGGACGAGGGGCGCATCATCGAGAGCGGCGACCACGAGGAGCTCATGGCGCTCGGCGGCCGCTACGCGCGCATGTACGAGGTGCAGGCCCGGGCGTATCAGACGGACGGCACCTGACCGCGCTCCGCGTACCACTCCCAGGTGGCGGCGAGGCCGTCGGCGAAGCCGGTCACGGCCTCCCAGCCGAGGACCCAGCGGGCGCGCCCCACGTCGGCCAGCGAGTCGCGGATCTCGCCCTCGCGGCCCGGCCCGGACGTGCGTTCCACCGGCCGGCCCAGGAGCTGCTCCAGCACCGCCAGGCAGTCCAGCAGGTTCGCGCGGGTGCCGGAGCCGACGTTGACGACGCTGACGCCGTGCAAGGGGCGGCCCAGGGCCGCCAGCACGGCGTCCACGACGTCCTTGACGTACACGAAGTCGCGGGTCTGGAGCCCGTCGCCGTACACCGTCACGGGCTCGCCCGCCGCGGCCGCCGTCATGAACCTGCTGATCACGCCCGAGTACTCCGACGTGGGGTCCTGCCGCGGCCCGTACACGTTGAACAGGCGCAGGCAGACGGCCGTGATCTGCTCGCCGTCGGCGGCCGCGGCGCAGACCTCCTCGGACGCCAGCTTCGCGGCGGCGTAGGGGCTGAGCGGCCGCGGCGCCGTGGTCTCGGCGATGGGCAGCCGCGCGGCAGCGCCGTACACGGCGCACGACGAGGCCAGCACGAAGCGCTGCACCTCGGCCTCCACGGCGCGGCGCAGCACGTTCACCGTGCCGCCGTGCGTGACGCTGTTGCAGCCCACGGGGTCCTCGAACGAGCGCGTCACCGAGGGCACGGCGGCGAGGTGCACGACGGCGATGCAGTCCTGCACGGCGTCGCGCACCTTCTCCTCGTCGCGCACATCGCCCTCCATGACCTGCACGATCCCGCCGGCGGCGTACGCGCGAGCCTCGATGCCGTCGAGGTTCGCGCGCTTGCCGCTGCTGAAATCGTCGAGCACGCGCACGCCGGCCCCGTGGTCCAACAGGGCCTTCACGACGTGTGATCCGATGAAGCCGGCGCCGCCGGTGACCAGGATGAGGTCGTCCACGCCGCTCAGGATACAGCGGAATCGATGCGCGCTGCAGCGATGCCCAGGACGTTGTCCAGGCCGCGGCGCACGCGGATGCGGCCCCACGGGTCCATGACGCGACAGGCTCTGCACGGGCGTCACGAGCCTGATGACCGTGCTGCCGAGGGCGACACCCTCGTCGTCGAGCAGCTCGGCCGCCACGGCCGTGATGAGCCCGCTGTCGGCCCGGGTCAGGGTGAGACGCAGAGAGAAGTCGCGGCCGGCGTAGCGGAGCCGCGTGAGCCCGCCCTCCTGCCCGGCGCGGGCCATCGCCACGGTCGCCGCAGCGGGCGGCCTTCCGGCCCTCCGTCCGCCCGGCGCCGTCCTCGTCCGCGTCGATGACCAGCCACTCGCCCATCGCGGTCAGTCTCTCAGAACCGCGACGGCGCCGGCGTTGACCGTCGTCAACCGCCGAAGATGCGCTTGATGTCGTTGAACGTCAGGAAGATGAAGAGCATCACCAGCAGCACCGTGCCGAAGGCGACGACACGCTCCAGCACGCGCGTGTCCAGGCGGCGCTTGCGCACCTTCTCCAGCACGTTGATGGCGATGTGGCCGCCGTCGAAGGGCAGGATCGGCAGCAGGTTGATGATGCCGAGGTTGATGCTCAGGAAGGCCAGCAGGATGGGATACCAGTGCTGCTGCACGGCCTGGCGGCTGACGTCGACGATGCCGACGGGGCCGACGGCGCCGTTGGGCCCCGTGGCGCTGATCTTGCCGCTGATGAGCCACCAGAAGCCGGTGAAGGTGCCGACGATCACGTCCTTGGTGCCGGTGAGGCCCAGCCAGACCGCCTTCAAGGGCGCGGGCCGTTCGGTCGTGATGGCCGCGCGCACGCCCAGGTAGCCGCTGCCCGGCTGCTGCGGGTTCGCGGCGAGCGTCACGGCGACGGTCTTCGGCGCCTGGACGACGCCCTTGACGGGCGCCGGCCGGTACGTGAGCTGGATCGTCTTGTCGGGCCGCGCCGCGAAGTAGTCCGAGGCCTGCTGCCACTCCGTCCAGCGGTGCCCGTCGGCGCCCAGGATGGTGGCGCCGGCGGTCAGGCCGATCTTGGCCGCCGGCGTGCCGGTCACGACCTCGTCCAGCTTCATGGTCGCCGTGCTGATGCCCTGGATGCCGATGAACAGGATCATGATGACGACGGCCGCGGCGAAGTTCATCAGCGGGCCCGCGGCGATCGTGATGTTGCGCTGCCAGATGGGCTTCTTGTAGTAGACGCGATCGCCGGTGCCCTCCGGCACCTCCTCCTCGGGGGTCATGCCGCTGATCTTGCAGAAGCCGCCGAGCGGGATGACGCCGACACCGTACTCCGTCTCGCCCCACGTGCGGTGCAGCGCCGCCGGCGGGAACCCGACGTAGAACTTCTCGACCTGCATGCCGAAGGCCTTGGCGGCCAGATAGTGGCCGAACTCGTGCACGGTGATGAGGAAGGCCAGGCCGAGGATGGCGACGAGGATGCCCCATTGCCCGAAGACCAGCGCAAGCACGACGCCGCCGGCCAGCAGCAGCGACCAGAAGCTCAGCGTGGTGCGCTCGGGCTGCTTCGGGTGCTCGGGCTGTCCCGAGCGGGGCCGGGTCTGCGCGTCCGTCATGGCTCCTTCGCGTTCTTCGGGCGCGCTAGCCTACCCGCCGCGCGCGAAGCGCGTGTTGAGCCCGCGTGAAGCGGCGGTGAAGCCGCCGCGGGCCGCGGGCCCGATCCGGCCTGTGCGGCGTGCCCCGTCAGGCGCCGGTCCCGCTCGCCGCCCCGGCGGCGAAGCGCCGCGCCTCGGCGTCGCAGGCGTACACGTCCTCGAGGCTCTCGACGGGCTCGTCGCCGAGCCACGTCAGGCACTTCTCCACGACCGCCGCGATGTCGGTGAAGCCGATGCGGCGCTCGAGGAACGCGGCCACGGCGACCTCGTTGGCCGCGTTCAGCACGATGGGCGCGGCCACGGTGCGCGGCGCGCCCCCGGCCGCCTGCCGCCTCGCGCTCCACGATCGCCGCCTGCTTCCCCGCCTCCTGGGCGAGGGTGAGGCAGCGGAACAGCTTCGCGTCCGGCGCCTCGAAGGTGAGGCCGGCGGCCAGCAGGTCGAGGCGCCGCACCATGGGCAGCGAGGGCCGTCCCGGATACGCCAGGGCGTAGCCGATGGGCGTGCGCATGTCGGGCACGCCCAGGTGCGCGAGGATGGCGCCGTCCGCGAAGCGCACCATGCTGTGCACGATGCTCTGCGGGTTGACCAGCACCGTGATGCGCTCGTAGGGCAGGCCGAAGAGATAGTGGGCCTCGATGACCTCCAGGCCCTTGTTCATCAGGGTCGCGGAGTCGATGGTGATCTTGGGGCCCATCGACCAGTTGGGATGATTGAGCGCCTGCTCCGGGGTGGCGGCGGCCAGGTCGGCGGCCGTGCCGCCGCGGAAGGGCCCGCCGGAGCCCGTGAGCAGCAGCTCCTCGACCTCGGCGCCCTCGCCCCCCGCCGCAAGGCACTGGAAGAGGGCGCTGTGCTCGCTGTCCACGGGCAGGATGAGCGCCCCGCTGCGGCGCGCGGCGTCCAGCACGAAGGGGCCGCCCGCGACCATGCTCTCCTTGTTGGCCAGGGCCAGGTCGGCGCCGGCCTTCAGGGTCGCCATGGTGGCGCGCAGCCCGGCGGCGCCGACGACGCCGTTGAGGACGGTGAGGCGCGCCCCGGCCGCGGCCGCCTCGGCGGCGGCGACGGCGATGAGCTCGCCGATGCCGGCTTCGCCGGCGTACACGGCGAGCTCCGGCCGTCGCGCGGTGGCCTCCGCCGCGGCCCGCTCGTCGCGCAGCGCGATGCGCCGCACGCCGTGCCGCAGCGCGAGATCGGTCAGCTCGGCGGCACTGCTGCGGGCGGCGAGGCCGGCCAGGGTGAGCTGCGGCATCGTCGCCAGCACGTCCAGCGCCTGGCGCCCGATGGAGCCCGTCGCCCCGAGGATGAGGACGTGCCGGGCGGGCGCGTCGCTTGCGCCCTCGCCCGCCTGCGTCGTACCGCTGTCGTGTTCGCCGCTCATGCGCGGCCTAGGGTACCATGCGCTGCGCGCGGGCCGCTCCCGCGGGCCGCAGCCGCCCGCGGGGGCTGCCGCCCGTGTCAGTTCTGGCGCGGCAGCGTGTCCAGGATCTGCTGCGTGGTCTTCCCCGGCGGGCGCCGGTTCACGGTGTAGTCCTGCCGCACGATCGCCACGGGATAGCCCAGACCGCCGCAGTCCGCGAGCTCGGCGGCGCTCGCCGCGGCCGTCGGGACCACGTGGACGACGACGTCCGGCAGCCGGCGGGTGCGGCGATAGAAGGCGATGGTCGACTCCGGCAACGGCGCCAGGGGGTCGTCCGCCGGGCGGCCCAGCAGCGACACGGAGTTCGTCCCCAGGCGGTGCGGCCAGTAGAGATACAGGCCCGGGTTGCGGAAGAAGACGAGGAGGGCGTCATCGGGCTGCGTCTGCGCCGCCAGGTCCTGCGCGTACCTCGCGAGCAACACGCGCTGCGCCGGCGTCGCGCGCATGCCCCGCCAGGGACCCGCGTCGAGGCGCGCGCTCAGCTCCGCGTAGCGCGCGCCCCCCACCTGGTACTGGAACTGGAAGACGACGGTCACGGCGACGACGGCGGCGAGCGCCGCGAAGGCCAGCCAGACGCCGGAGGCCCGCCCCGCCGTCGCGGCGTCGCGGCCGTCGCTGCGGGCGCCGCTCGTCTCCGCGTCCGGGTCCGCGGCGGCGATGAGCGCCCACGCCAGGAAGAGGCCGCTCACCAGGACGGCCGGAAAGAGGCCGACGGCGCCGTGCACGTACCCTTCCGTGCTCGTGTAGGCCGTCATCGGCGCCACGATGACGGCCGACGGCCAGACCCAGATGAGCACCGCGGCGCCCGCCTCACGGCGGCGCCGCGGCAGCATCACGTAGAGGTACGGCGCCAGCAGGCCGTAGAGGAGGACCATCCCGGCCGCCGCCGCGTCGGGGCGCTGCCCGGCGACGTACAGGGCCACGGGCAGCAGCGCCAGCAGGGCGCGCCCCAGCCGCGGCCACCGCAGGTGCACGAGGTACACCGACGGCGAGGGCGACGATCAGGGGCCACAGGGAGACGAGGAAGCCGCCCAGGCCGACGGTCACGTCCACCGCCTTCTGCGCGCCGGCCAGCTGGTCGAGGCTCCGGGCGGCCTGCAGCGTGAACTGCCAGCAGCGGTAGACGTTGCGGGGGCCGGCGGCGAGGGCGACCACGCCGACCGCGATCAGCGGCAGCAGGCCGCCGGCGACGTAGGCGGCCAGGGTGCGGAAGGCCGGCGGCCCCGTCGGTCCGTCCTGGGGACGCGGGTCGTCGGGCACCTCCCACGTGAGCCGCGCCGCCAGGGCGCGGGCCTGGCGGCCCTGCGCCAGGACGAAGAACATCGCCACGAAGGGCATCACGAACAGCAGCGTGGGGAACGCGACGACGGCCAGGCCGTGACTGAGGCCGGCGAGCGCCGCGTCGCGCCGGCCCTCGCCCCGCAGCACCACACGCAGGCCCAGGGCGAAGCCCAGGGTCAGCAGCCCCATGGCCAGCGTGTTGTAGGTGAGGTTGGGCACGGCGTTGAAGATGAAGGTGACGACCACCGCGCTCACCGCCAGCGCCAGCTGCCAGCGCAGCAGCGGCCGCAGCAGCAGGAACGAGGCGGCCGCGACGCCGGCGGCGAACAGCAGGTACAGGTGGCGGGTGAACAGGACCAGGCCCGTCGCGGTGTCACCGGCGACGAGCGTGAACGCCTTGACGAACGGATACGTGAGGAAGCCCGCGACCTGCGCCAGGTCCATCTCGTCGACGAACGGGCGGTCCCCCAGGGACCAGCGCCAGGGCACGAGCACGGAGAACGCCTCGTCGCTCAGGTCGCAGCCGAAGAAGAGCCGGTACCAGGTGAAGGCGAGGGCCGCGGCGGCCAGGGCGATGGCCGCGGCCGTCAGCAGGCGGTCTCTGCGCGCCATCCCCCTCCCCCCTGACTCGTTGCCGATCCGCGACGCGCCGCGCTCGGGGCGACCGCCTAGAACCCCAGGCCGGTGCTGACGAGGAAGTAGGCGGCCACCGACGCCCACAGCAGCGCGTCGAAGCGGTCCAGCACGCCGCCGTGGCCGGGCAGCCCGCGTCCCGAGTCCTTGATCTGCACGTCACGCTTGACGAGGCTCTCGAACAGATCGCCCAGCGGGCCGATGACGGCGATCACGAGGCCCAGCAGGAAGCCGTTGCCGGCGCTCCAGCCCTCCGCCTGATAGCCCATCATGAAGCCGATGAACACGACCAGCAGGATGGTGCCGAGGGCGCCGCCGGCGAAGCCCTCCCACGTCTTCTTGGGCGAGAGCGTCGGCGCCATCGGCGTGTGGCCGAACCACTTGCCGATGAAGTACGCCATCGTGTCGCCGCCCCAGGCGCCGAAGACGGTCATGCCGACGAGCCAGGCGCCGCCGTCGTCCACGCCGGGCAGCGCGATGTCGCGCAGCAGCAGCAGCGCGCTGAAGCCCAGGCCGATGTACACGGCGCCGAGCAGCGTCATCGCCACGCGCACCGTCACGCCCGGCTTGGGGCCGATGAGGAAGCCGCCGAGCGCCGCCAGCAGCACGGCCAGGCCGACGCCGCCCAGCACGCCGTGGGCGCTGCCGAACCAGGCCATGCAGAGCATCGCGGCGAGGGCGGCGAACCCGGGCAGCGCCAGGGGCTTGTAGAGGCGCGTGAGCCGGTAGAACTCGTTGAGCGCCAGGATGGCGAGGGCCAGCATGAGGAAGAAGAACACGAGGCCCCCGTGCGCCACCACGACCAGGGCGAGGACACCCAGGATGACGCCGGTGATGATGCGCGCCGTCACGACGCGCGCCCGCCGAAGCGGCGCTGGCGGCTGGCATACTCGGCCAGCGCCGCGTCGAGGTCCGCCTCCGTGAAGTCCGGCCACAGCCTGTCGCTGAAGTAGAGCTCCGAGTAGGCGCACTGCCACAGCAGGAAGTTGCTGGTGCGCAGCTCCCCGGACGTGCGGATGAGCAGCTCGGGGTCGTGCATCTCCGGCGCATACAGGTGGCGGCGCAGATCGTCCTCACCGGGCTCGGACGCCGCGCCGCCGGCCGTCGTCCGCGCGGCGGCCGCGGCCTCCGCCGCCAGGCCCAGGGCCGCGTCCAGCACCTCCCGGCGCCCGCCGTAGTTGAAGGCGATGTAGAGCGTCATCCTGGTGTTGTCGCGCGTCAGCGCCTCGGCCTCCTCGATCTTGCGCACGAGCTGCTCCGGCACGCCCTCGCGGCGCCCCACGAAGCGCACCCGGGCGCCGCGCTCGTGCATGTCCGGCACCTGCGAATCTATCATCTCTACGAAGAGCTTCATAAGGGCGTCGACCTCGTCCGCGGGTCGGTTCCAGTTCTCCGTGGAGAAGGAGTAGACGGTGACCTCGAGGATGCCGAGGTCGAGCGCGTGCTCCAGGATGCGGCGCAGCGTCTTCGCGCCCGCCCGGTGGCCGGCGGCCACGGGCAGGCGCCGGCGCTGCGCCCAGCGCCCGTTGCCGTCCATGATGATGGCGATGTAGCGCGCGGTGGCGCCGCCGGCCGCGGGCTCAGCGGCGCCCGTCGCGCCACGCAGCCGCCAGCGCGCCAGCCAGGTCCGCAGCGAGGCCATGGGGATCCCGGTCGCCGGCCCGGAGCTCAGACTTCCAGGATCTCCGCTTCCTTCTTCTTGAGCAGCTCGTCGACACGGTGCACGTGCTCGTCGGTGAGCTTCTGGAGCTGGTCCTCGGCGCGGTGCTCGGCGTCCTCGCCCACCTCGCCCTCGTGCACGAGCTCCTTGAGGTCCTTCATGCAGTCACGGCGGATGTTGCGCACCGCGACCTTGCCGTCCTCGGCGAGGCGGTGCACCAGCTTGACGAGGTCGCGTCGCCGCTCCTCGGTGAGCGTCGGGATGGGCAGCCGGATGACCTGGCCGTCACTGCTCGGGTTGAGGCCCAGGTCGCTCTCCATGATGGCCTTCTCGATGCTGCGCATCGCCGTCTTGTCGAACGGCTGCACGGTGAGCAGGCGCGGCTCGGGGGCCGCGATGTTGGCCATCTGCTTGAGGGGCGTGGACGTGCCGTAGTAGTCCACGTGGACACGGTCAAGCAGGCCGACACTGGCGCGGCCGCTGCGCACCGTGTTGAACTCCGTCCGCACCGCCTCCACGGCCTTGTCCATGCGATGCTTGGCGTCCTCGAGCAGCTCTTTCTCCACCACTCCTCCTTTGCCGGAGTCACCCGTCGGCGGGGGTGTGCACCACGGTGCCGACCCGCTCGCCGCTGAGCACGCGCACGATGTTGTCGCCCGTCATCTTGAAGACGAGGATGGGCATGTGGTTGTCCATGCAGAGGCTGAGCGCCGTGGTGTCCATGACGCGCAGGCCCCGTTCGATGGCGCTCAGATGGGTGATCTCGGGGATGAACGACGCCGACGGGTCCTTCTCGGGATCGGCGTCGTAGACCCCGTCATACTCGCGTTTTGCCATGAGGATCGCCTGGCAGCCGAGCTCGAGGGCGCGCAGCGCCGCCGCCGAGTCCGTGCTGAAGTACGGGTTGCCCGTGCCGCCGGCGCAGATGACGATGCGCCCCTTCTCCAGGTGGCGCAGCGCGCGCCGCCGGATGTAGGGCTCGCACACCGCCTTGATCTCGATGGCGCTCATGACCCGCGTGTCGACGCCCTCGTGCTCCAGGGCATCCTGGAGCGCGAGGGCGTTCTGCACGGTGGCCATCATGCCGATGTAGTCGCCGGTGGCGCGGTCCATGCCGCCGGCCGCCGCGGCCATGCCGCGGAAGAGGTTGCCGCCGCCCACGACGATGGCGATGTCCACGTCAAGGCCGCGCGCGACCTTGAGGTACCCGGCGATCTCCTTCGTCGTCGCCGGGTCGATGGCGTGATGCGCGCCGCCGATGGCCTGGCCGCTCAGCTTGAGCAGCACACGATGGAAGGCGCTGTGGGATGGACCGCCTTCCATCGCCGTCAGCCCGCGACGGTGGTCTCGCCGAGCTGGAAGCGGACGAAGCGCCGCACCTCCACGTTCTCGCCGATCACGCCGACCAGGTCGGTGCGCACCTGCTCGATCGTGCGGTCGGGATCCTTGACGAAGGCCTGCTCCATGAGACAGGTCTCGGCGAAGAACTTCTCGAGCTTGCCGGTGATGATCTTCTCGATCACGTTCTCGGGCTTGCCCTTGAC
This sequence comes from uncultured Thermoleophilia bacterium, assembly GCA_963707335.1. GTDB lineage: Bacteria > Actinomycetota > Thermoleophilia > UBA2241 > UBA2241 > CAIXSE01. Next base: position 23,352 of record CAVPQD010000018.1, read on the forward strand.
CTGGTCGGACTCGCCGTAGATGGCCTTCTCGCGCTCGATCACCTCATCCGGGATCTCGTCGCGCGAGACCCATATCGGCGAGGCGGCCGCGACCTGCATGGCGAGATCGTGGGTGAACTCCTTGAAGGGTTCGCTGCGCGACACGAAGTCGGTCTCCACGCCCACCTCGACGAGCACGCCGATCTTGCCGCCGGCGTGGATGTACGAGTCCACGGCGCCGTCCTTGGTGGCGCGGGCGCTCTTCTTCTGGGCGGTGGCCAGCCCCTGCTTGCGCAGCTCGTCCATGGCCTTCTCGAGGTCGCCGTCCGTGGCGGCCAGGGCCTTCTTGCAGTCCATCATCCCGGCCCCGCTCTTCTCGCGGAGCTCCTTTACCAGTGCAGCGGTGATCTCAGCCACGACGGTGGTCCTTCCTTCAAGTCGTCGGTCTTCTCTCTCGTCGTTCCGATGCGAGGCCGTCACTCGGCCGGCGTCGCCGGCTCGGGGGTCTCGGCGGCCTCGGCGGCGGGCGCGTCGCCCTGCGCCTCGGCGGCGGGCTTCTCGGCCTCGGCGGCGGGCTTCTCAGCCTCGGCGGCGGGCTTCTCAGCCTCGGCGGCGGGCTTCTCAGCCTCGGCCGGAGCCTGAGCCTCGGCGGCCGGAGTCTCCTTCGGCGCCTTTTCGGCCTTGGGCTCGGCCTTCTTCACGGCCGGCTTCTTCGCCTCGGGCTTCTTCTCGACCGCCTTCGGCTCGGCGGCCTTCGGCTCGGCCGGCTTCGCCTCGGCGGGCTTCGCCTCGGCAGGCTTCGCGGCCTTGGCGGTCTCGTCCTTGGCGCGCGGCGCGGCAGCCTTCTTGGGCTCCGCCGCGGCGGCAGGTCGCGGCGCGGCGGCTTCGCCTCGGGAGCGGCGGCCTTCGCCTCGGGAGCGGCGGCCTCAGCGGCCGCCTTGGCCTCGGCCTCAGCGGCTTCCTGCTCCGCCTGGGCCGCCTCGGCGGCGGCCACGGCCTCGGCGATGGCGGCTTCCTCGGCCGCCTTGCGCTCGGCCTCGGCCTTCATCTGAGCCTCGGTGAGCATCTGGCGGCCTTCGGCCACGGCGTCGGCCATCACGCGGACGATCAGGGCGCAGCTGCGGATGGCGTCGTCGTTGCCGGGGATCACGAAGTCGACCTCGTCCGGGTCGCAGTTGGTGTCCACGAGGGCGACGATCGGGATCTTGAGCTTGCGCGCCTCCTTCATCACGATCGCTTCCTTGCGCGGATCGACGACGAAGACCGCGGCCGGCAGCCGTTCCATGCCGCCGACGCCGCCCAGGTTCTGATCCAGCTTGCGCAAGTCGGCGCGGAGCTGCATGGCCTCGCGCGTGGGCAGCAGGTCGAGCGAGCCGTCCTCGGACAGCTGCTTGAGCTCGTGCATGCGACGGATGCGCTTGCTGAGCGTGGCGAAGTTGGTCAGCAGGCCACCCAGCCAGCGGTTGGAGACGTTCGGCATGCCGACGCGCTCGGACTGCTCCCTGATGGTCTCCTGGCACTGCTTCTTGGTGCCCACGAAGAGCACGCTGCCGCCGCGCTCGGCGGTCTTGCGCAGGAAGTCATAGGCCTCGTCGATGAGGACCGTGGTCTTCTGGAGGTCGATGATGTAGATGCCGCCGCGCTCGCCGAAGATGTACTGCTTCATCTTCGGGTTCCAGCGGCGGGTCTGGTGACCGAAATGGACGCCGCTGACGAGCAGGTCCTTCATGCTGACGGTGTGCTTGGTAGCAGCCACGGCTGCCTCCTTCTGGAGCGGTTACCGGGCGGCGGATACCGGCGCCGCGGGCGCCGGCGGCGACGCCGCCTAATCTGTCTCCGGCAGACGATCCGTGGAATCGGCGCGAGGGACTCCTGGCGCCGACACCGCCACGGACCGTGGGGTCCGCCGGGTAGGGGTGGACACAACGGCCCGCAATGATATCAAAGAAGCGGTAACGCGGCCAGATTGATGCGGGCCGACACGCTGACGGCGGCCGAGCGGGACCGGGAGAAGCCGGGACGGCGTGGCCGCGACGGCGTCAGTTGATCGCGGCCGGCTCGATCTCGTCGCGCAGCCGGCCCTTGAGCCGCAGGATGGCCTTGGTGTGCAGCTGCGACACGCGCGACTCGGTGACGCCCAGCACCTCGCCGATCTCGCGCAGCGTCAGGTTCTCGTAGTAGTACAGCGCGATGACGATCTTCTCGCGCTTGGGCAGCGCGTCGATGGCCGTCGCCAGGCGCGACTTCATCTCGCTGAGGTCGAGCATGCGCGACGGGTCCTTGCTCTTGGGGTCCTCCAGGGTGTCGATGAGCGAGGCCTGGTCGCCCTCCGAGCCCGAGATGGACCAGAGCTCGTCCAGCGCCACGATGGAGGTGTGGGCGATCTGCGTGAGCGACTGCTGGAACTCGCCCATGCTGATGCGCAGCTCGGCGGCGATCTCCTGGTCCGTGGGGGCGCGCTGCATGCGGTTCTCGAGGGCCGCGCAGACCTTCTCGATCTCGCGCGCCTTGCTGCGCACCGAACGTGGCACCCAGTCCAGAGAGCGCAGCTCGTCGATGATGGAGCCCTTGATGCGCGAGATCGCGTACGTCTCGAACTTGATCTCGCGCGCCGGGTCGAAGCGCTCGAGGGCGCCGATGAGGCCGAGCAGCCCGTAGCTGATGAGGTCGGCCTCCTCGATGTGCGACGGCAGGCCGTTGCTCATGCGGCCGGCGACGTACTTGACGAGCGGCGAGTATGCGAGGATCAGGCGGTCCCGCGCCGACTTGTCGCCGCCGTGCTTGTAGCGCGACCAGAGCTCGCGCACCGTGTCTTCGTCCAGCCTGCTCATCGCCCCGGCTCCGCCGCCCCCGCTTCTGCGTTGTCCGTCATCCCGCTCAGGCTCTCGGGTGATGGAGGTCGTAGGTGCGCCTCAGATGCGCACCGCTCACGTGCGTGTACACCTGTGTCGTCGACACGGACGCGTGACCCAGAAGCTCCTGGATGGCCCGCAGATCTGCGCCCCTCTCCAGCATGTGCGTGGCATAGGCGTGTCGCAACATGTGCGGCGACGCCGCCTCGATCCCCGCGATGCCGCAGTATTTTACAACGAGCCGGCGGATGTCCGAAGTCAGCAGCGGGCGACCGCTCCGCGAGAGCAGCAGGCGGCCGCTCCCGGAACGCTCCGGGGCCTCGCCGGCGGACGCCCGGCGCGGCCCCGTCGCGACCGCCGAAAGCGCTCCGCGGCCGCGCTCGAGGTAGCGGCGCAGCGCGTCCGCGGCCTCGTCGCCCACGGGCACCACGCGCATCTTGCCGCCCTTGCCGCGCACCAGGAGCTCCGCCTGGGCGGCGTGCACGTCGTCGAGGCGCAGCTCGACGAGCTCCTGACTGCGCAGGCCGCACCCGTAGAGCAACTCGAAGACGAGGCGATCGCGCAGCTGCAGCGGCTGCGTGCCGTCGGCCGCGGCCAGCAGCGCCTCGGCCTCGTGGACGGAGAGCACGCGGGGCAGACGGCGGCGGCGGCGCGGGCCCGGAAGCAGCTGCGTGGGGTCGGCGGCAAGCACGCCTCGCTCGGTGAGAAAGCGGGCGAGGCCGCGCAGCGTGGACAGCTTGCGGGCGAGCGTCGCCGGCGCGTAGCCGCGCCGTCCGAGCTCCGCCGAGAAGGCGCGCACGGAACGCCGGTCCAGCGTGTCCACGGTCACGCCGCGACGCGCCAGCCACTCCAGCAGCTGCAGCAGATCGGACGAGTACGAGCGGCGCGTGGCGGCGCTGGCGCCGCGCACCTCGAGGTCGCGCAGGAACGCGCCGCACCGGCCTCGCGGATCGGCGGCCGCCGCGACGGCCGCTCGGGCCGCCTCCGCCGCCGCTTCTTGAGCCGCGCGGCCGGCCGCCTCCGGCGCCGCACCGGCGGCGCACGTCGTGATCGTCTCGTCGCAGTCGGCCGGCGATGGGCGCCGGCCGGGCCTCGTCGTCACACTGGCACCCCCTCGGGCGCCCTAGGCTTCAACGTCGAGGCCGCCCTCTCCTGCACGCGATAACGCTCGGTCGGCGTCCCCGAGGACCCTCGATCAGCGACGGCAGAGGCGGTAGCGACCGCTTTCGACCCGCGAGACGAGGCCGTCGACCTCCAGGCCGGCGAGCAGGGCCGCGACCTCGGCGGCGCTGCCGTGCACCGCGGCGGCCAGCTCGTCCACCGTCCGCTCGCCCCCATCGAGCTCGCTCACGACCACGCCGAGAGGTCCGGTGACAGGGGCGCCGGTCGCGCGTCTGGTGCTCCAGGCCGCCCGGCCGAGGCCGATGGCGTCCAGCACGTCGTCTGCCGACTCGCACAGGTGCGCCCCACGGCGCAACAGCCGGTGCGGACCGGCCGACAGGCGGCGCCCGGCCTCGCCGGGCACCGCCAGCACATCGCGTCCCAGGTCCGAGGCGAAGGTCGCGGTGAGCAAGCTGCCGCTGCGCTCGCTGCCTTCGACCACGACGACGGCGCGCGCCAGCCCGGCGATGACGCGGTTGCGGCACGGGAACCGCCAGGGGCGCGCCGGCACGTCCGCGGGGAACTCGGACAGCAGCAGACCCGTGCGGGCGATCTCGCCCGCCAGCCGGGCGTTCTCCCGAGGGTAGGTGACGTGGATGCCGCAGCCGAGCACAGCGACGGTGCTGCAGCGCCGTCGCGGCTCCGGCGTCTGGAGCCCCGGCCGGCGCGCCGTACGGGCCACGACGGCCTCGCGCTGCGCGATGGCGTCGATGCCCAAGGCCATGCCGCTGATGACGAGCACGCCGGCGTCGGTGAGGTCGCGGGCGATGAGGCGCGTCATCTCACGCCCGTAGGGCGACGGGTTGCGCGCCCCGACGATGGCGACCACCGGCATCTCCTCCAGGTCGCGCAGGCCGTCATCGATGCGGCCCTTCACGAACAGCGCCGGCGGGGCGTCGCGCACCTCCCGGAGCGCGCTCGGGTAGACCTCGTCGTCCCACCTGACGATGCGGGCGTCGCGCAGGGGCTCGACCACGCTGCCCGCGGCCGCCGGCCCCCCGGCGAGCAGCGCCCGGAACGTCGACTCCTGCTGCTCGTCCGGCCCCATGCGGCCGGGACGCGGCGGGCCCACCTTCGCGGCGATCGCCGCCGGGCTCGAGGCGAGCAGGTCGTCCAGCGAGCCCTTCTTGCCGAGCGCCTGCTTGATGAAGCCGCCGCGGTACGCGGCGAGGACGGCGATCCACAGCGCCATCGCCGCGCGCGGCGCAAGCGGCGGCGCATCGACCCGGCACAGCGGCGGCGGCTCGTCCGCGCGATCGCCCGCGGCCCGCCGCTCGTCAGCGCTCACGCGGGCTCCTGACCCTGTAGGACAGGCTCTCGGCGAGGTGGGAGACCCCGACCGTGGGCGCGCCTTCCAGGTCGGCGATGGTCTGCGCGACCTTCGTGACGCGGTCGCAGCCGCGAGCGCTGAGGCGCAGGCGGTCGTAGGCGCGGTCCAGCAGCTCGACGGCGTCGCCGTCGAGCGCGCACAGCCGCCGCAGGTGACGCGCCGTCATGTGAGCGTTGGCGAACGCGCCGGTGCCGGCGAGGCGCGCGAGCTGCCGCTCGCGCGCCTCCTCGACGCGCTCGCGGACCTGAGCGGAGGTCTCGCCGCGGCCGCCGCCCCGCCGCTCGCGGGGCGGCACGCGCGGCACGTCGATGCGCAGGTCGATGCGGTCCAGCAGCGGGCCGCTGAGGCGCGCCGCGTACTGGCGCACGCGGTGCGCCGGGCAGGTGCACTCCCGCTCGCGATCGCCGAGGAAGCCGCAGGGGCACGGGTTCATCGCCGCGACGAGCATGAGCCGCGCCGGGAACGTGATGGAGGTGAGCCGGCGCGAGATGGTCACGTCGCCGTCTTCGAGGGGCTGCCGCAGCCCCTCGAGCGCGGAGAGGCGGAACTCCGGGAACTCGTCCAGGAACAGCACGCCGAGGTGGGCGAGGCTCACCTCGCCCGGCCGCGGCGTGCTGCCGCCGCCCACCAGGCCGGCGACCGAGATCGTGTGGTGCGGGGCGCGGAACGGGCGCGCCGTGATGAGCGGGCTGCCCGCCGGCAGCAGGCCGGCGACGCTGTAGATGCGCGTGACCTCGACGGCCTCGTCGATGGTGAGCGCCGGCATGATCGTCGGGCAGGCGCCGGGCCAGCATGGTCTTGCCGGCGCCCGGCGGCCCGCTCATGAGCACGTTGTGGCCGCCGGCGACCGCCACCTGCAGGGCGCGCTTGACCTCCTCCTGGCCGATGATGTCGGCGAAGTCCAGATCGGCGGCGTCGGCGCGGCGCAGCAGCGCGTCCACGTCGGCCGGCGGGGCGGCTTCGCCGCCGCCGGCCTCCAGCTGCGCCACGGCCTGCGCCAGGTCGGCGACGGGGTAGACCTCCAGACCCTCGACGAGTGACGCCTCGGCGGCGTTGGCGGCCGGGACCAGCAGGCCGCGCACGCCCTGGCGTCGCAGACTCTCGGCCAGCGCGAGCGCGCCGGCCACCGGCCGGACCGAGCCGTCCAGCCCGAGCTCGCCGACGGCCGCCACACGCCCGCGGCCGTCGCACCCGTCGCGCGCCTGCCCCGTAGCCACGAGGAAGGCGAGCGCGATGGGCAGGTCGAACGACGGACCCTCCTTGCGCAGGTCGGCCGGCGCGAGGTTGACGGTGATGCGTCGTGACGGGAACTCGAAACTGGAGTTGACGATGGCGGCGCGCACGCGCTCGCGGCTCTCCTGGACGGCGGCGTCGGGGAGGCCGACGACGTTGAACGCCGGCGCCGCGGTGACGACGTCGGCCTCGACCTCCACAGGATGTCCCTCGAGGCCCGTCAAGGCCTGACTGGCGATGCGCGCGAGCACGCTGACCCCCTTGTCGCGATCTGGTGACCCGGCGGGCGGCCGCGCGAGGTCAGCCGTCCAGGGTGAACGCGGCCGGCAGGTGGCGCACGCGCGCCGGCTCGCGCGTGGCGTCGACGGCGATGACGTCGAAGCGCACCTCGTCGACGCCCCGGAGCGCCCAGGGCCGCACGGCCATCCACAGCTCGGCGAGCCGCGCGACCTGACGGCGCTTGCGGGCGTCGACGGCGTCTTCGGGCGCGCCACAGGATGCGGTGCGGCGCGCCTTGACCTCGACGAAGGCGAGGGTGGGCCCGCGGCGCGCGATGATGTCCAGTTCGCCGCGGCCGATGCGCACGTTGCGACCGAGGACGCGCCACCCGTGCGCTGTGAGATGGCGCGTCGCGACCTCTTCAGCCGCCCGCCCGAACTGTTGCCGCGTGTTCACGCCCGAAGGGTACGGGCCGTGGCGCCCACGCGACACGGTGCCGATGCCGGCCGGGGTGTGACGTTCGGCGGCCGTCAACGCCGGTGGTGACGCCGCGGAGCTCCCGCCTGCTCCTACTCGCCGGAGTCCGCGGGGATGGGCGCCGCGTCGAGCAGCCCGAGCTGCTGGTAGGCGACGCTGGCGAACGACATGCGGTGCAGCTCGCAGACGCCGTGCTCCAGGATCGCGTCGTGGTGCACCTCGGTGGCGTAGCCCACGTGATGGTCGAAGCCGTATTCGGGGAACCGCTCGTGCAGCGTGGCCATCAGGCGGTCGCGCGTGACCTTGGCGACGACGGAGGCGGCGGCGATGCCGGCCGACAGCCCGTCGCCGCCGACCACCGCCTGGTGTGGCCGCGCGCACTCTTTGAGGGCGAAGCCGTCGACGAGCGCGACCGCGGGGACCGGCTCGATGGCCTCGATGGCCCGCGCCAGCGACGCGAGGTTACAGACGTGCAAGCCGCGCTTGTCGATGCTCCCCGGCGCGCACGCCACGACGACCGCCTGGCGCGCCCGCGAGAGGACGACCGAGTACAGCTCGTCGCGGCGTTCGTACGTGAGCTGCTTGGAATCGTTCAGATCGTCGAGCGCCGCGAAGTCGTCGTCGCTGAACGTCGCGTAGTCGAAGCAGACGGCAGCCGCGACGAGCGGGCCGGCCAGACAGCCGCGGCCGGCCTCGTCGGCCCCGGCGAGCGTGCCGCGACCGGCCAGCTTCAGGTCGAAGGCGAACCGCTCGTTCAGCGTTAATCCGTCCCGCTATAGCAGCTCCGCTCCTGCGGGCCGCTCAATAGCACTCCGTCCACTACGTCCCCTACGGGCATTAGTCGACTCCTCCGATGCGGGACGGCGGCCAGTAGCGGGCGAAGGCCCGCCCCACCATCTGCTCGCGGGCCACCGGCCCGAACTCGCGGCTGTCGCCGCTGTCGGTGCGGTTGTCGCCCATCGCGAAGTAGCTGCCCTCAGGCAGCGTGTAGGGGCTCTCCAGCGACCAGGGCAGCCCGTTGCTGAAGGGCTCCGTAGGCTCTTGGACGCCGTTGAGACGGCGGACGTAGGGCTCGTTCAGGCGGCGGCCGTTGATGTACACGTGGCCGCCGCTCAGGGAGATCGTCTCGCCCGGCATCGCGATGATGCGCTTGATGAGCACCGGTCCCGAGAAGGGCGGGTGAAAGACCACGATATCGCCGCGCTGGGGGTCGCCGAAGCGCCACGAGAGGCGATCGACGAGCACCCGGTCGCCGATCAGGAGGGTGTTCTCCATGGATTCCGACGGGATGCGGTACGGCTTCACGAGGTAAGCCTGCACCAGCAGCGCCACGGTGATGGCGACGACGGCGAGGACGGCGTATTCGAGGAACGTGCGGGTGTGCGAGGCCGGTCTCCTGGCGGGCGCGGACCCGCTGCTGCTGCCCTGCTCGGTCGTCATGGCCCCTTCCGTCAGTCCCGCGGAAGTGTATCAGAGGCCACGAGCGCGGGTGAGCGGCCAGTACGTGCAGAAGGCCTCGCCGATGACCTCATGCGCCGGAGCCGGGCCCCAGTCCCGGCTGTCGTCGCTCACCGAACGGTTGTCGCCCATCAGGAAGTAGTGCCCCAGCGGGACGACGTACGGGTGCTCCAGCGACCACGGCTGGCCGGTGCCGGTGAACGGGAGCGTCGCCTCGGGCCGGCCGCCGACGCGCTTGACGTACGGCTCCGCGAGGCGCCGGCCGTTCACGTACACGTGCCCGTCGTCGAGCGCGATGGTCTCGCCGGGCAGGGCGACGACGCGCTTGATGAGGATGCGGCCCACGACCGACGAGTCGATCACGACGATGTCGCCGCGGCGCGGCTCGTGCAGGTGGTACACGACTCGGTTCACGAGCACCCTGTCGCGCGGCACCAGGGTGGCCGCCATGGACAGCGAGGGGATGCGGTACGGCTTCACGACGTAGGCCTGCACCGCCAGCGCCATCATCACGGCCACGGCCGCGACGATGACGTACTCGAAGGCCCAGCGCCGCCTCACGCGCGCCGCCTCACAGCCCGCTCCAGTGGCGCGGCGGCCAGTACACGATGAGGGCCGCGCCGATCACGTCGGCGCGCGGCACCACGCCCCAATCCCGGCTGTCGTCGCTCTGCGTGCGGTTGTCGCCCATCACGAAGTAGGTATCGGCCGGGACGGTGTAGGGCTCGAGCAGCGACCAGGGCCGCCGCACGGTGGTGCCGTCCAGCGGCGTCTCCGGCCAGGTGGTGTCGGCCACGCCCGCCGTGCGGTGGACGTAAGGCTCGCGCAGCGGCCGCCCGTCCACGTACAGACGGCCGCCGCGCAGCAGCAGCGTCTCCCCCGGCAGGCCGACGACGCGCTTCACGAAGGTCACAGCCTCGTTGCGGGGGTAGCGGAAGACGATCACGTCGCCGCGGCGCGGATCGTGCAGGCGATAGCTCACGCGGTCGACGAGCACGCGGTCTCCGGGCCGCAACGTCGCAGCCATGGAGGGCGTCGGGATGCGGTACGGCTTCAGGACGTAGGCCTGCACGGCCACGGCCATCGCCACCGCCACGACGGCGATGACGGCGTACTCGATGAGGGCGCGGCGCGTCACGGCGACCGCAAGGCCCTGCGGCCTTGCGACCTAGACGCGCTTCTCGCGGACGCGCGCCTGCTTGCCGACCTTGCCGCGCAGGTAGTACAGCTTGGCGCGGCGCACGTCGCCGACGGCGAGTACCTCGATGTGGTCGATCTTGGGCGAGTGCACGGGGAACGTGCGCTCCACACCCACGCCGAAGGACTGCTTGCGCACGGTGAAGGTCTCACGCACACCCTGGCCCTGGCGCTTGATCACGATGCCCTGGAAGACCTGGATGCGCTGACGGTTGCCCTCGATGACCTTGAAATGCACCTTGACGGTGTCGCCGGCCTTGAACTGCGGGATGTTGTCGCGCAGCTGCTGGCGCTCGATGTTCTCAATGATGTTCACGGGTCCTCTTTCCGAGCCAAATGCGGCGGCTACTGTAGCAGACCGCGAAAGACGGCGCAAAGCGGCCGGCCGGCGACGCGGGGCGGCCGCTGCGTATCCTACCCTTTTCGGACCTGCTCTGCGCGCCGGCGGGCGATGATGGCATGGTCGCTTGCCCACGAGCACCTCCGGCGCCGGCCGGCCGTGAGACACTGCGCCTGATGGCGTCGGGCAGCCGTATACTACGGCCATGGATCTCAGCGAAGTCGGGCGCTCCGGAGTCCCCGCAGATACGAACCCCGATCCCGCTGCGGCAAGCGGGCACGAGCCGGCGCGAGCTCTCGACGACGTGCGCCGCATCGCAGCCTTCCTCTCGCGGGTCCCGCCCTTCGACGACCTCTCGCGCGAGGCACGCGAGGACGTCGCCGAGGCCGTCACCGAGCGGCGCCTCGCCGCCGGCGAGGCGCTCCTCGTCGCGGGTGGCCCTCCGGGGACCGAGCTCTACGTCGTCGTCTACGGGACCCTCGAGCTCATCGCCAGCGGGCAGGTCGTCGACGTCGTGACGAGTGGGGGCGTAGTGGGTTCCCCCACGCTGGTCACCGGCCTCGCCCCCGAGATCACGGTGCGGGCGAGGGACGACTGCCTCCTGCACGCGATCCCCCGTGAGATCGCGATCGACCTCCTGAGCCGCCCGCAGGGTGTGGCCTTCGTGGCTCGCACGCTCAACGAGCGCCTCATCAACACGGCCCGCATGCTGCCGGCGGCCAGCGACACGCGCAACGTGCCCGTCTCGTCCCTCATCCGCCGCCCGGCCACGGTCTGCGCGCCCGAGACGAGCATCCGGGAGGCCGCGCAGCGCATGACGCAGGAAGTCGTGAGCGCCGTCCTCGTCAAGACGCGCGAAGGCCTCGGCATCGTCTCGAACGCCGACCTGCGCGACAAGGTCATCGCCGCCGGACTCTCGCCCGACACGCCCGTGAGCGTCATCATGACCACCCCGGTGCTCACCATCCGCGACGACCAGCTGGCCACCGAGGCCGGCGTCGAGATGCTGAGCGCCGGCATCAACCACCTGGTCGTCGTCGACGCCGGCGGGCGGGTGCTCGGCATCGTCTCGGCGGCGAGCCTGATGGCCCCCGACGCCCTGAGCCCGATCGCCCTGCGCTGGTCGATCGCCGCCGCCCACGACGAGGCGCAGGTCATCGCGGCCGCCAGGCTCATACCCGACATCTTCATCTCGCTGGTCGAGACGCACATCGACGCCGCCGTGATCTCACGGATCGTCACGCTGCAGAACGACGCCCTCACCCAGCGCTTGCTCGAGCTCGCCATCGAGCGACACGGACCCCCGCCCGTCCCGTACGCGTGGCTCGCGCTCGGGAGCGGCGGCCGCGGCGAGCTCTCGCTCTCCTCGGATCAGGACAACGCCCTCGCCTACGCCGACACCGACGACCCGACGGTCGACCCGTACTTCGCGCTCGTCGCCGCCGACGTCAACCGGGGCCTCGCCGCGTGCGGGTTCGAGGAGTGCGAATCAGGCGTCATGGCGCGTGACCGCCACTGGCGCATGTCGCAGTCGGAGTGGCTCCAGGTCTTCAATCAGGCGCTCGAGGTCTGGGACTACAACCACACGCTGCGCGCCTGCGTCGCCTTCGACTTCCGCAGGGTCACCGGCGACCTCGACATCGTGACGCCGCTGGTGGACGTGCTGCTCCAGGCCCGCGACCACCCGGCGTTCCTCAGCCGGCTCGCCAAGATGGTGATGGACATCCGCTCGCCTCTGGGCTTCCGTCAGCGGCTGGCCGGCCCCGTGGACGTCAAGAAGAGCGCCCTCCTCCCGATCCAGAACATGGCGCGCTACTATGCGCTCGTCAACAGGGTGACCGCCTCCGCGACCCTCGACAGACTCGCGGCCGTCCAGGATCTGGGAGGTTTCGGCGCCGCGGAAGTGGCATCCCTACCGGAGGCGTTCAGGGCCGTCTGGCACCTCCGCCTGCGCCATCATGCCTCGGCCCTGAGGGCCGGGCGCCAACCCGACGACGCGCTCGACTCAGCGCGTCTGCGGCCCCTCACGTTCTCCGAGCTGCAGCAGTCGCTGCGGCTGATCGCCGAGGCCCAGAAACTCATGCCCTGACGGGCATGCACGAGGGCGCCGACGCAGGGCTCAGCGCGCCTCGTCAAGCTCACTCCTGCTCCGACGCCCGGCCCCCGCGCATCGCGGTGCGCCAGCGCTCGATCGCGGCGTGGTGACCGCTGAGGAGCACCTCCGGCACCTCCCAGCCGCGGAACTCCGCGGGGCGCGTGTAGTGCGGGTATTCCGTGTCGCCCTCCAGAGCAGACGAGTGTGACTCGCTCACCACGCTCAGCGGGTTGCTGATCACCCCCGGGAGCTTGCGCGTGACCGCATCGAGGAGCACCATCGCCGGCACCTCCCCGCCGGCGACTACGTAGGGGCCGACGGAGACACGGTCGCTGACCACGTGGGTGACACGCTCGTCGATGCCCTCGTAGCGGCCGCAGAGCAGTACCAGGTCGCCGCCGGCCAGCTCCCGGGCCAAGTCGTCGTCGAGCTGCCGCCCTTTGGGCGTCAGCTCGACGACGCGGCGGTCGTCTCGGACTGCCGCCGCGTCCACACCGAAGGCAGCCTCCAGGGCGGCGCACACGACGTCGATCCGGAGCACCATCCCGGCGCCGCCGCCGTACGGCGTGTCATCCACCTGGAGGTGGCTCAGCGGCGTCGTGTCGCGGTAGTTCCACAGGTCGATCTTGTGGCCCAGGTCCTGGGCGCTGCGGATGTGCACCTGCGTGAGGTACCAGTCGAAGGCCTGCGGGAACAGCGTGAAGACGTCGGCGCGCACGGGTCAGGCCTGCCCCGGCTCGTCCAGCAGGCCGTCCACCACGCGCAGCAGGCCGGCCTCACGGTCGACGCTCACCAGCTCGTCCACGAGCGGCACGAGCTGCGATCCGCCGTCCGGCGTGCGGATGTCGAGGATCTCGTGGGCGGGCGACTCGACCACGTCGGCCACCTCACCCAGGTGACGGCCGGAGGCCGTCTCGACGCGCAGCCCGATGAGGTCGCCGACCCTGTAGTGGGGCAGGTCGTCGAGCTCCTCACCGGCCGCGAACAGCTCCGCACCCTGGATGGCCAGCGCCTCGTCGCGCGTCGCGGCCAGGTCCAGGCGCACAAGAGGGCGCTGATCGGTGCCGCCCGCGCGCGTGACCGTGCACGCGATCAGCTCCTCAGCGCCCTCGGTACGCGGCTCCCGAGGAGCCACGTAGAAGCGCGTGCCCAGGCGGAGATGGTCCAGCCCGCCCGGGGAGAGATTGAGGTACAGCTCGCCATGGAGGCCGTGCGCCTTGCCCAGGATGCCGCAGGCCCACAGGCCGGGTGCGCCCATGGCGCTGCTTAGT